>NZ_JBFBIL010000084.1:0-29044 GCF_040685575.1 Kitasatospora sp. NPDC088351
CGCTCCCTCAAACCCGAAAGATCATCGCGTCCAACAGCCACGGCCCTCGCAACTCCCACAGATCGCGGGTGTTGCGAGGACCGTTAGAACCCAAGTGGAATCCCCGGGGGCCGTCCCGTGCGTGCGGGTGCGCCGACCGTCAGACGTAGCGCTCCAGGATGGACGACTCGGCCAGCCGGGACAGACCCTCGCGGACCGAGCGGGCCCTGGTCTCGCCGACGCCCTCGACCGTCTGCAGATCGTCGATGCTGGCGGCGAGCAGCTTCTGCAGCCCGCCGAAGTGCTCGACCAGCCGCTCTATGACGGTGTTGGGCAGCCGCGGGATCTTGGCCAGCAGCCGGTAACCCCGCGGCGAGACCGCCGAGTCCAGCGACTCCGGCGAGCCCGAGTAGCCGAGCGCCTTGGCGACGGTCTGCAGGTCGAGCAGTTCGGCGTGGGTCAGCGCCTCCAGGTCGGCGAGCACCTCGGCGACCGTCCGGCCCTTCTTCGCGGCCCGCTCCGGGAAGTAGTCCCGGGCGACCAGCTCGCGCTCCGGCTCCACACCGGCGATCAGTTCGTCCAGCTGGAGCGAGAGCAGCCGGCCGTCGGTACCGAGCTCCAGCACGTAGCCGGCGATCTCGGTGGCGATCAGCCGGACCATCTCCAGCCGCTGGGCGACGGCGGTGACGTCCCGGACCGTCACCAGGTCCTCGATCTCCAGCGCGGAGAGCGTGCCGGCCACCTCGTCCAGGCGGAGCTTGTACCGCTCCAGGGTGGCGAGCGCCTGGTTGGCCCGGGAGAGGACGGTGGTCGAGTCCTCCAGCACCCGGCGGGTGCCGTTGACGTACATCGCGATCAGCCGCATCGAGTGCGAGACCGCGACCACCGGGAACCCGGTCTGCCGGTTGACCCGCTCCGCGGTGCGGTGCCGGGTACCGGTCTCGTCGGTGGGGATGGTGGAGTCCGGCATCAGGTGCACCCCGGCCCGGACGATCTTGGTGATGTCCTTGTCCAGCACCACCGCGCCGTCGAGCTTGCACAGCTCGCGCAGCCGGGTGGCGGTGAACTCGACGTCCAGGACGAACCCGCCGGTACAGATCGACTCGACCGTCTTGTCGAAGCCGAGCACGATCAAACCGCCGGTGTTGGCCCGCAGCACCCGCTCCAGGCCGTCACGCAGCCCCGTGCCGGGCGCGATGGCGCTGAGGGAGGCCCGCAGCAGGGCCTCCTCGCGGGAGGACTTGTCCGCCCGGTCGCTGGCTGCCACGTGACTCCTCCGGTCGACCCGTACCGCGCGCCTCGCGCGTGCGCCGGCCTACGGTCTGTTGCTCTGTCGCTTATTACTGCCTTATCGGCAATTAGACAGGGGAAAGTCTAACTGCGTGCGGCATCGACAGGGCTTGGGTCAGCGCAGTTCGTCGGAGTCGACCGGCTCCCACCCCTCCATGAGCTCCTCCGGGTAGGCCGCGACCGGGGTTTCGCGCCGCCCCGCGCGAGGGGCCGGCGGCGTCTCGCGCGGGGCCTCCGAAGCCCCGCGGCGGGTCGACGGTGCCTCACCACGCGGCTTGGCGGCGGCCCGACGGCGGCCGGGAATGGCCCGCAGCGCCTCGCCGATGTCCGCGACCTCGACCACCGTCATGCCCGCCGGCACCTTGCCCGGGTCCGGCGGGACCAGCGCGTGGGTGAAGCCCAGCCGGTGCGCCTCGGCGAGCCGCCGCTGCACACCCGTCACCCGGCGGACCTCGCCCGCGAGACCGACCTCGCCGATCGCCACCAGGTTGCTCGGCAGCGGGGTGTCGGAGGAGGAGCTGGCCACCGCGAGCGCGATCGCGAGGTCCGCGGACGGCTCGGTCAGCTTCACCCCGCCGACCGTCGCGGTGTAGATGTCCTGCTTGCCGAGCTTCACCCCGCCGTGCCGCTCGACCACGGCCAGGATCATCGCGATCCGGGGCGACTCCAGACCGGAGGTCGTCCGGCGCGGGGACGGGATCTGCGAATCCACCATCAGCGCCTGCACCTCCGCCACCAGCGGGCGGCGGCCCTCCAGGGTGACGGTCAGGCAGGTACCGGGAACGGGCTTGTCGCGCCTGGTCAGGAAGAGGCCGGAGGGGTCGGCCAGGCCCGTGATGCCCTCGTCGTGCAGTTCGAAGCAGCCGACCTCGTCGGTGGCGCCGTACCGGTTCTTGATACCGCGGATGATGCGCAGCCGGGCGTGGCGGTCCCCCTCGAAGCTCAGCACCACGTCCACCAGGTGCTCCAGCAGGCGGGGGCCGGCGATCTGGCCGTCCTTGGTGACGTGGCCGACCAGCAGGGTCGCCATGCCGCGGTCCTTGGACGCCCGGATCAGCGCGCCCGCCACCTCGCGGACCTGGGCCGGGCCGCCGGGGGCGCCGTCCAGCTCGGCGGAGGCGATGGTCTGCACCGAGTCCAGGATCAGCAGGCCCGGGCTGACCGCCTCGATGTGGCCGAGCACCGCGCCGAGATCGGACTCGGCGGCGAGGTAGAGGTGTTCGGAGAGCGCGTTGATCCGGTCGGCGCGCAGCCGGACCTGACCGGCCGACTCCTCACCGGTGACGTACAGGGTGCGGTGCCGGGCGCCGGCGGCCTTGGCCGCGACGTCCAGCAGCAGGGTCGACTTGCCGACGCCGGGCTCGCCGGCCAGCAGGACCACGGCGCCGGGGACGATGCCGCCGCCGAGCACCCGGTCGAGCTCGGGGACGCCGGTGGAGCGGGCCGTCGCCACCTGGCCGTCGACCTGGGCGATCGGCCGGGCGGGCGCGCTGACCGGGCCGGCGGCGGTGGTCCTGATCGGCACCGCGCCGTACTCCTCCACCGTGCCCCAGGCGTTGCACTCCGGGCACCGGCCGACCCACTTGGGCAACTGGTTGCCGCACTCGGTGCAGCGGTACGCCGGGCGCGGCTTGGCGGTGGTCTTGGTACGGGCAGCCATGCGGCCCACCGTAGCGCCTGGGTCCGACAGCCCGGGTACGACGGCGACGACGGTGGTCGGGGCTCCGGTCGTGGACCGGGGTGGGTCCACAGATGGGCGATGTTGTTACCCGAAAGAAGTACAACAGCAGGGAATGGCCCGGGTGCGGCCCCCGGGCTCTCTACCGTCGGACAGGTGACGACGAGTGCTGAAGAGCCGCGCGACGCCGTGCTCGCGGCGTACGACCGGCAGGTGGACGGCCTGTTCACCTACTGTCTCTCGGTGCTGTGCGAGCACGACGCGGCGGCCGACGCCCTGCGGGAGGTACGGGAGCTGGCGCTGCGGCACGGGGCCCGGCTGGCCGAGCCCGGGCTGCTGCGGGCCTGGCTGTACTCGTTGGCGCGGTACTGCTGTCTGCGCCGGTTGCAGAACGGGCCGGGGACCTGGTCCGGTGCGGGCCACGGGGCCGGTGCGGCGCACGGGCCGCGGCCGGGGCTCCCGGCCGTCGAGGCCGCCCGGCGGCGGCGCGAGCTGGCCTCGCTGGCCTGGCCCGCGGCGGCGGGCACCGATCCCGAGCAGCGCGAGGCGCTGGAGCTGTCGGTACGGCATCGGCTGAGCCCGATCGAGGTGGCGGCCGTGCTGGGCGTGCCGTTCGACACCGCCCGGACGCTGCTCGCCTCGGCGCAGGCGGAGGTCGACCGGACCGGGGCGGCACTGCTGGTGCCCGGCGTCCGCGGCTGCCCCGGGCTGGACCGGCTCGGCGGGGCTGGGGCGGAGAGCCGACGGAACCGGGTGCTCGGCCCGGCGCCGCGCCGGGAGCTGGTGCGGCACGTGATGGACTGCCCGACCTGCCGGGGTACGGCGGAACGGGTGGCCGGAGGGGCGGCCGAGAGTGCGGCGGGGCTGTCCGGGCTGCCGGTGCTGTCCGCACCCGCCGCCCGGCCCGGGCGGAGCGGCGGTGTGGTGTTCCTGCCGCAGGCGGCCCGGACGGTGGGGCGTGCGGGGTCGGCGGGACGGGTAGCGGTGGTCGAGCCGGGGCTGCGGTTCGACCAGAGCGGTTTCCCGCGTCACCGCGCGCCGGACGCGGGTCGTGGGTCGGCGGTGCGCCGGCGGGTCGTGACCACCGGGGTGCTGGCGGCTGTGCTGTTCGCTCCGGTGGCCGCGCTCTGGGCCGGCCACCGGAGCGGTGGCACCGCACGGGTCGCCGCTTCGGTCTCGTCGGTCCGGGTGGACGCGCACGGGCGGCCCGCCGGGTACCGGCCGGAGGGCCCCGGGTCGGCCGTGGACCGGCCGGATCCGGTGGGCCGGATGGGCCAGGACGGTGCCGCACCGGCGACGGCCGGGCTGGAACTCGCCGGTACCGGGGTGGTCAGTGCAGAAACGTTGCCCCCGGGGGCCCCGGGCCCCGCAATCGCCGTACCGAGCCGTGGCGCGACCCCGCTCGGCAACCCCCTGCCGGTCACCGCGTCGGCCCCCGGCGGCGGCCTCCCGGCCGGGCCCACAGCCGCCGGACAGCCGGCGCCGCCCGCTCCGGCCGGACAGTTGACCGTCGAGGCGGGCGAGTACGGCAACCGGACCGTACTCACCCTGACCAACTCCGGCAGCACCGAGATCCGCTGGCACGCCGCCGTGGACGCGGCCTGGCTCCGGCTCGGCCGGGACGCCGGGACGCTCGCCCCGGGCCAGCGGATCACGGTGATCGTCACCGTGGACGAGGAGCTCGCCCCGGCCGTGCACTGGTCCGCCCGGATCGCGCTGCCGCCCTCGCAGGCCGTGGTCACCCTGGAGGGCGGCCCGCACAACCGGGGCGGTGGCACCTCCGCCTCGACCGACCCGACCACGAGCCCCGCCGACCCGGACCGGCCGTCCCAGGGCGGCACGCCGGGTGGCACGCCGTCCGCGACTCCGACGGGTCCGGGGCCCACGGCGGTCCCCTCCTCCCCGGCGCCGACCGCCTCACCGACGGCCGCCCCCAGCACGTCCTCGCCCTCGCCTTCGCCCCCGGCCCCGGCCGCCACCGCGTCCACACCCGCTCCGGTCTCTCCCTCGTCGCGCTGAGCCGAGACGCGGGCGAGGCCCGAGCCGGGCGGATGCCGGACCGGGCTGGGTGCCGGGTCGTCGGGCCACCAGATGGCCGGTTCGTCAGATGGTCAGCCTGGAGATCGCGTCGCCGACGTACGTCGCGCCGAGGACGACCAGGGACACCAGCACGATCGCCGGGTTGTGGGCGGCCGTCCACGCCTTCCACTCCCCCAGCGTCCTGGCCGCCCCGTCGCCGCCGAACAGGTGGACCGCCGACGGCAGCAGTGTGCAGAGCGAGCCGACCAGCACCAGCAGCGCGGCCGCCACCGCCTTGCCGCTGCCGGACGCCGTGCTGGTGGCGATCGAGAGGGCGCCGCCGACCGCCAGCACCAGGTTCTTCGGGTCGGCCGTCAACAGGACGGCGGCCAGGCCGACCACTCTGCCGGGGGTGGACCGGTGGACCGTCCGCATCCATGTCGGCGGGCCGTGCACATGCCCCTCGCGCGGGCGGTCCTTCCACCGCGTGAGGCCCAGGAGGAGAAGGAACACGCCGATCGCCAGCTTCAGCCACCACGCCCAGACCGGTTTCGAGGAACCGGTGGTCAGCCCCGAACCGGCCAGCACCACCACGGTGACCACCGCCGCCAGCGCCACCGCCCAGCCGGCCGCGAACGCCGCTCCGTTGACCCGGCCCTTCGGCGTGGCCAGCATCAGGATCACCGCGATCAGCGGCAGCGGGCTGATCGCGATACCCACGGCCGAGGCCAGCATCTGGCCGACGGCGTCGCCCATGCTCCTGCCTCTCGTCGGTACGACGCCTCGGGGCTCCGCGAACCGGGCGCGGTGACCCTCGGGCGGCTACTCGGGGTCAGTCGCTCGGGGTCAGTTGCTCGGGGTCAGCTGCTCGGACTCGGAGAGCCGGGTTCAGTGCCGCTGGATCGGTGGCACCCGGTAGGTGCCGTCCAGGGCGGCCCGTTTCGGCTGGTAGAGCCGGATGATCGGCCGGAACCCGCCCTCCGGGGTGGGCAGCCAGTTCGCCACCGCGGCGGGGTGGGAGGGCGGTTCGTGCTGGAGCAGCAGGGTCAGCGAACCGTCCTCGCCGTACACCAGGCCGGGGGTGCGGTCGCCGATCGAGTAGCGCGCGATCGGGTTCGCCACCAGGTGGTACTCCGGCAGCCCGTACATGGTGACGGACCAGAAGGCGTCCGCCGGCGGGGGTTCGTCGAAGCGCAGCGTGTACGCGTGCGCGCCGCTGAGCGGCCGGCCGTCGGCGTCGTCGTACGTCGTCGCGTAGACCGCCTCGTACGCGTGGTTGCCCCAGAGGCCGGCGCGGGCGGCGGCGGCCCGGCTGAGGTAGGCGGCGCGGCGGTCGGGGATGCGCCACTCGGAGTCGTCGATGGTGCCGGGGCCGAGGAAGTCGACGTTGTAGTCGAAGAGGTGCAGCCCCGCCCGCCACTCGCCGGCCGGGTGGTCCTCCGGTGGCCGGGTGGCGGCCTCGACCCGTTCGCGGCCCGCCGCCATGCCCTTGAGCAGGGCCAGCGTCCATTCCGGCGCGGGGGCGCGGTAGGGGGAGGGGCCGACGTCGAGCAGGCCGAGCGGGGCGAACCGCTGCTGGTACTCGATGTCGGCCGCGGCGGGCGGGAAGGCCGCCATCCAGATCCGCAGCCGTTCGAAGAAGGCCAGCCGCTCGGGCACCTCGAAGTCGGGTTCGGGCAGTCCGGCGACCAGGCCGCCCGGCTCCAGCGGTTCGAGCGTCAGCCCTTCCTGGAGCGCCCGGACCCGTGGCAGGTCGTCGGGGCCCGTGCAGGCGAAGCGGCCGACGATGCAGGCCACCGTGGTCGGCGCGACGATCACCCGCTGGGGGTCGGCCGGGGTGCCGTGCCAGTCGGGCGGGACGATCAGCCAGGTCTGCCCGCCGGTGCCGGTGGCCCGCGAGCCGAGGTAGGCGAAGTTGTCGGTCCACGCGTCGACGAACTGCAGCACGTAGTACGCCCCACCGGTGTCCGGCACGCTCAGCACCTGCGGGCCCTCGGAGAGGTCGAGCTGGGCGACCGAGTAGACGGTGTCGTTGTTGACCGAGGCGAAGGGGTCGTCCGGCCCGGCCAGCCGGGTGGCGTGGCTGAAGTGGTTGAACGGCGCCGCCGGCAGGATCCCCACGCCGCCCTGGGTGAAGCGCTCGACCATGGTGAGGTCGGAGACGAGCGGGTAGCCGTAGACGTAGGCGTCGGCGGCCAGGGCCTCCAGCTCGGGCTGGGTCATCGGGAGTCCTTCTCGGGTCCGGGGGAACGGGCGGTGCGGCTCGGGGTCGGGGTCGGGGAACGGGCGACGGCGCGGGTTCGGTGCGGGGGGTCGGAGCGGAGGTCAGAGCGGGGTCAGTGGCGGGAGTCGCCAACGGCCGTCGAGGACGGACTGGTCCGGACCGTAGAGCCGGACGACGATCGTGAACGGTCCGTCGGGCGCGGGCAGCCAGTTGGCCGAGTGCTGGGTGTTGGCGGGCCGCTTGTGCTGGATGTGGAGGGTGAGGCCGCCGTCCGGCTCGCGGACCAGCCCGGGGGTGCGGTCGCCGATCGCATAGCGGTCCAGGGTGTTGTCGACGAGCCGGCGCTCCGGGAGCGCGTACATGGTGGCCGACCAGAAGAAGCGGGCGGGCGGCAGGTCGTCCGGGCCGAACCGGACGACGTAGTCGCGGTCGCTGGCGTTCGGCGGCTGGTTGCCCGCGCTATCGGCGGCCCAGCCGCCGTACCAGGTCTCGTCGGCGGGCAGCCCGTACAGATCCACGGCGGCGGCGACCGCCTGCTTGAGGTACTCGGTGCCGATCTGCTCGCGGGTGCCGAAGAGACCGGTCGAGGTGGTGGTCCGGTCGGCGGCGCTTCGCAGTTCGGCCTGACCGTCGGCGATGCCGCGTTCGATCTCGGCGCGCACCACGATCGGCAGCGCGGCGGGCTCGAAGTCGCCGCGGCCGTCGATGCCGAGGTCGGTCAGGCGGGTACGGAGATCGGCCTCGGCGGGGAGCACCGGGAAGAAGCCGAGCAGGAAGTCGAGGAAGCTGAAGAACTCGATGCCGTCCATGACCTCCTCGCGCCAGACCGGCCAGACCGGGTGGGGGGCGGGCGGGGGCGCCGGCGTGCCCGCGTACTCGTGCAGCGGGCGCAGCCGGTAGCCCTGCTGGACCAGCTTCAGCTCCTCGACCGCCTCGGGTGAGGGCCCGGCGAGGTGGGTGCGGCCGAGGATGCCGACCAGCTGGGTGGCGGTGCGGATGACGCCCTTGATGCCCGTGGGGACCTCGCCCTGCCAGCCCGGGCCGGCCACCAGGTAGTCGCCGGCCTCCTGGCCGGTGGCCCGGGCGCCGATGAACCCGGCGTACACGGTGTCGAGTTCGTGCAGCGGGAGGACGTAGTAGCGGTCCTCGGCGGGGACGGAGACCACCCAGGGCTCGGTGCGCAGATCGAGCCAGGCCCGGGAGCGGGAGGTGTCGTTGTCGGGGGTGTCGGCATCGGTGTCGGCCGGGGTGAAGGGCTGCGGATAGTGCCGGAAGACGCCGAAACCGCCGACGTACCCCGGGTCCGCGTCGTCCACGGCCTGCGCGTACAGGGTGCGGTAGTTCCGCAGGATCGGGTAGCCGCGGATCCACGCTTCGGCGGCGGTCGCACGGATGGTGGCCGGGTCCACGAGTGCCGGGTTGCCCATTGCTGTCGCTCTCCCCAGTGGTCGCTCGCCCCGGTGCCGGAGCACCGCTCCTATACGGACATATCGATACAAAGGGGATGCTATGCGGGCCGGATTCGATCAGCACCTCGACCGGGGGCGCCGACGGCCGGTCCCCGCCGCACCCGACTGCCCTGCTCCCCGGGCTCCCCTGAATCCCCTGCGCCTCCGCTCAGCGCGAACGGGGGCATGCGGGCGAGGGGGACAGGAGAGCTTTCCGGTATGAAGATCCTCCTGCTTGGGGGTTCGTCCTTTCTGGGGCGCGCCTTCGCCTCCGAAGCCCTGGCCCGCGGCGATGAGGTGACCACCTTCAACCGAGGCCGTCCCGGCACCGACCTGCCCGGCGTCCAGGCCGTCCGGGGCGAGCGTGACTCCGCCGCCGACCTGGCGCGCCTGGTCGAGGGGCGGCACTGGGACGCCGTCGTGGACACCTCGGCCCAGCAGCCCGCCCAGGTGGCGCTCTCCGCCGGGCTGCTGCGCGAGCACGCCGGGCACTACACCTTCGTCTCCTCCGTGCACGCCTTCGCCGACTGGCCGGCCCGAACGGTGGACGAGACCTCACCGCTGCACCCCTGCCCCGCCGACACCCCGCCCGGCCAGCCGTTCAGCAATGCGCTCAAGGCCGGTTGCGGGCGTGCGGCGCTGGAACGGACGGCCCAGCGCCGGCCCCGGGGGATCCGAACCGGACGATGCAGTTGGAGAACACCGATGCCGAGGGCCGAAAGGGCCGCCCGGGTGGCACGATGCTCGGCATCACGCCGGCCAAGGGGCAGCGACTGCTCGCCGTCCTGCCCTAAGGCCTGTCTGAGCCATGCCGACCGCAGGGCCAGGAGTGGAACGTCGGCCGGTCCGACGCCCCACTCCCCTGCATCCACCCCGGACCGCTCAGTGGGTACGGCGCGTGACCAGCTCGGCGAGCGCGAGCAGCTCATCGGCGGCGGACGGCTCGGGAACCGCCGTAGCCAGCTGGGCAAGAGCGGCCGCCATCCGCTCGCAGGACTCGCCCTGCGCCCAGCCCCGCCCGCCGGCCCCTTCGACCGCGACCGCGCAGTGCGCCAACTCCTCGGTACTGAGCGGCCGTTCGAGTGCGTAGAGCTCCGCGAGCCGGGCGCCGTCGGTGGTGCCGGAACCCAGGGCCGCCACCACCGGCAGTGACTTCTTGCGTGCGACCAGGTCCGCACCGACCGGCTTACCGGTGACGGCCGGATCTCCCCAGATTCCGATCAGGTCGTCGATGAGCTGGAACGCCAG
Organism: Kitasatospora sp. NPDC088351; assembly: GCF_040685575.1. Lineage (NCBI taxonomy): Bacteria > Bacillati > Actinomycetota > Actinomycetes > Kitasatosporales > Streptomycetaceae > Kitasatospora > Kitasatospora sp. NPDC088351. The sequence continues at coordinate 9,887 of NZ_JBFBIL010000084.1, forward strand.
GCCGATCTCCCGGCCGAAGCCGTCCATCGCCTGCGCGACCTCCTCCGACGCGCCCGCGTACTGTGCGCCCATCGCACAGGCGGCACCGAGCAGCGCGCCCGTCTTCGCCTCCGCCATCGCCAGGCACTCGGCGAGCGAGACGTCACTGCGCTGTTCGAAGGCGCAGTCGATCTGCTGACCCTCGCAGAGTTCGACCACACAGTCCGCGAGCCGGCGGACGGCCCCCTGGGCGGCTGGGTGGGTGTCCTCGGCGAGGATCCGCAGCGCCAGCGAGTGCATGGCGTCCCCCGCCAGAATGGCCTCGGTGGTGCCGAACACCCGCCAGGCGGTGGGACGGTGGCGCCTGGTCTCGTCACGGTCGATGACATCGTCGTGGAGCAGGGTGAAGTTGTGGACCAGTTCGACGGCGGCGGCCGCAGCCGTGGCCGTGGCCGGCGTGCCGCCGAGGGCCTGGGTGGCGGCGAGGACCAGGGCCGGGCGGATGGCCTTGCCCGAGGGGGCGGCGACCGGCGAACCGTCGGCCTCCCACCAGCCGAAGTGATAGCCGGCCACCCTGCGCATCGCGCCGGGCAGCGAGTCGACGGCGGTGCGCAGGACCGGATCGACCAGGGCACGGGCGCGGGCGAGCACGTCCTCCGCCTCGTGGCCCTCTCTGTGGTCCCGCTCCAACGTGAAGATTCCCATGGGTTCCTCCCCCTGGTGTTCGGTGGGCGCCACCGGGCCGGGTCGTGGCTGCGACCCGGCGGCGCGGTTCCGACCGGGCCCGGTCAGTCTCGGCGGCGTGCGACGTCGACGTTCTCCAGCACACCGATCGCGTCGGGCACCAGAATGGCGGCGGAATAGTAGGCACTGACGAGATAGGAAATAACGGCCTTCTCGTCGATCCCCATGAAACGCACCGAGAGGCTCGGCTGGTATTCGTCGGGAATTCCGGTCTGGTGGAGTCCGATAACGCCCTGGTTGTCCTCTCCGGTGCGCAGGGCGATGATCGAGCTGGTGCCCCCGCCCAGGACCGGGATCTTGTTGCACGGGAAGACCGGCACGCCGCGCCAGGCCGTGACGGCCCTGCCCTGGACATCGACGGTGCCCGGGTAGAGGCCCCGGCGGTTGCACTCCCGCCCGAAGGCCGCGATGGCCCTGGGGTGGGCGAGGAACATCTTGGTGCTGCGGCGGCGGCTGAGCAGCTCGTCCATGTCGTCCGGGGTGGGCGGGCCGGAGTGGGTCTGGATCCGCTGGTCGTACTCGGCGTTCCGCAGCAGCCCGAACTCCGGGTTGTTGATCAGCTCGTGCTCCTGGCGCTCGCGCAGCGCCTCGATGGTCAGCCGGAGCTGGTGCTCGGTCTGGTTCATCGGCTGGTTGTAGAGGTCGGCGACCCGGCTGTGCACCTTGAGCACCGTCTGCGCCACGCTCAGCTCGTACTCGCGCGGCTTCAGCTCGTAGTCCACGAAGGCCCCGGGCAGCTCGTACTCGCCCTGATGGCCGGCCGAGAGCCCGATCTGGGCCTCACCGTGCTTGTTCTGCGCCTGCTGGAACCCGGCCAGGTACTCCATGATCTGCAGCTGCAGCGCCTCGGAACGGTCCGCGAGCTCCTGGAAGTCGGGCCAGGAGAGCACCAGCGCGGTGCCGGCGGTGGCTGCCTTCACCGTGTACGGCCAGGCGCCGCCCTCCTGCCGCAGGGCCTCGTCGCCCAGGTGGTCGCCGTCCGCGAGGGAGCCGAGCACCGCCTCCTCGCCGTACTTGCCGGTGGCGAGCCGGTCGAGCTTGCCGTGCGCGATGATGAAGACCTCGGCGATCGGGGTGCCGGCCGTGACCAGCACCTCACCGACGGAGAAGTCACGCTGGACGAAGCGCCCGGCCAGCTCCTCCAGCACCGCGTCGTCGTCGAAGCCGCGCAGCACCGGCACCTCGCGCAGGCTGGGCGGGACGATCCGCACCTCGGCGCCCGTCTGGACGAAGCTCACCCGGCCCCGGCCGACCGAATAGCGCAGGCGGCGGTTGACCCGGTAGGTACCGGCGGACACCTGGACCCACGGCAGCATCCTGAGCAGCCAGCGCGGGCTGATGCCCTGCATCTGCGGCGCGGACTTGGTGGTCGTCGCGAGATTCCTCGCGCCCTCCGTGCCGAGACTCTGCTGCTGCCGGGTTGGCGACGGCCCACCCTGCGCAGGAATACCGACGTTGGTTTCGGTCGACATGGGGAGCCCTTCGCGTGCCCGATGAAGTGTCGCCTTGCAGCCCTCATGGTGGGCCCATTCGGGGGAGTATGGCAATCACTCTTTCGAGTGGTTGAAATAGCGGAACAAATAGTACGAATGGATCATTTGATCGATATTAGTTCGAGAATTATTCGAAAACTCCGGAACGAGTCCCTCCGCCTCTCCGGCACCGGCACCCCCGGCCCGCCTCCCGCGCGCGGCCCCGCGACCACCCGCCGAGCGGACCACCCGCCGTCCACGCCCGCGCAAGGGGCCGCTAAGGTGCCACCTCAAAGGGCCACGGGGCCAGTTGACGAGTGTGTGGCCGCACCGGATGCCCTCCCCTCGTTCACCCCTGCCCTGGGAGGCCTTCATGAGCGCCCCCGTACGTGTCTGGCTCAACCGCACCTACGCGGAGAACGTGTTCTTCGTCGAACAACTGCGCGAGGCGCCGCGCCCCGTCGAGGTCTACGCCACCCACGCCGACCCCGACTCCCCCGTCCTCGCCGCAGCCGACCACGGCACCCTCGAACCGGCCGACCTGCCGCCCGACGCCTACGTCGCCTTCGCCCTCGACTACTGCGCCCGCCACTCCGTCGACGTCTTCCTGCCGCGGCTCAACCAGCTCGCGATATCCCTGCACCACAAGGAGTTCGAGGCCATCGGCACCGCACTCGCCTGCCCGCCGGCCACCGCGATCGCCGCCTTCCACAGCAAGGCGGACGGCTACGCGGCGATGGCCGACGCCGGGCTGCCCACCCCGCCGTGGTGGCAGGTCCGCACCGCGGAGGAGCTGCTCGCCGCCGTCGAGCGGATCGAGTCCGCCGGGCTCACCGCCTGCCTCAAGCCCGCCTCGGGCGCCGGCGGCGAGGGCTTCCGGCTGCTCACCCGCGAGCCGTTCGGCCTGCACCGGCTGGCCGGCTGGGACAGCCGCGTCCAGGTCGACCAGGTGGCCGCCGCGCTGGAGGCCGCCGACGAACCGGCCGACCTGCTGGTGATGCCCTACCTGGACGGCCCCGAGATCTCCGTGGACTGCCTGGCCGACCGGGACGGCACCCTCCTCACCGCCGTCGGCCGCAGCAAGCGGGGCCGCCGCCGCGGTTTCACCACCGACCCCCGGTACCTGGAGCCGGCCCGCCGACTGGTCGAGTCCACCGGGATGGCCTTCCTCTCCAATGTGCAGTTCCGCCACCTGGCCGGCGAACCGGTGGTGATCGACGTCAACACCCGCCCGTCCGGCGGCCTGCACCAGCTGCGCCTCTGCGGCCTCAACCTCCCCTGGAACGCCGTGCAGTTGGCGCTCGGCGAGCGGCCGGACACCGAGTGGAGCACGGACCCGGACCCGATCGAGTACACCCTGGTCTCCGGGATCCAGCCGGTGCCGCCGCGCCGGCTCCCGTTCGCCCGGAACCTCGCCCCGGCCGAACTCGTCCACTAGCTTCTACGGGCCAGGCCGGGCGGCCCGCGGAACCCATGACCGGCTCTACAGCGGGCCGTTCCAGTCCAGCGTCGGCTCCAGCACCCCCTCCAGGGTGAGCAGCCAGCGCTTCACGTCGATCCCGACCCGGCCGCCGCCGAAGCCGCCGATCCCGTCCGCCGCCACCACCCGGTGGCACGGCACCAGCAGCGCGACGGGGTTGGCGGCCATCATCTGCCCGACCGTCCGGGCCGCCAGCCCGGGCTCCGCCACGTCCTCGAACACCCCGCTGCGGGCGGCCAGTTCGCCATAGGTGATGGTCCGTCCGTACGGCACGACGGACAGCAGCGTCCGCAGCACCGCCCGATGCGGACCGGTGCTCAGGCTCCAGTCGATCGGCAGCCCCAACTCCCGCCGTCGGCCTGAGAGATACTCACCTATCCGGTCGGTCACCGCGGCGGTCTTCGACTCGTCCGTACAGCGCGGCGACTCCCCCGCGCGCTCCCCGTACCCGGCCGCCGCCACACCCAGCGGCGTGACCGCGATGTGCATCGGCCCGCTCGGCAGCGGCGTCGGAACCGTCAGCCAGGACATCGACCAGGACTGCGACACGCTCGGGCTCCCGCCCTCCACCGGACCGGCCGCCGGCCGCACCGGCACCCGGAAGGCGCGCGAGGACCACCCGCCCCGCGCGCCATCGTACGGCGGCTGCGACCGGTCCGGCGCGGCCGTCGTCAGAGCCGCCCCTTCAGCTGCGCGGCGATCCCCCGCGACCAGTGCGACAGCTCGGCCCGGTCGGGCGTCCGGCCCTCGCACAGGGCGCCGAGCTGCGTGTCGTTGAGCCGGTTCGGCCCCGGGATCTCCAGCAGATAGGCCAGTTCGTCCAGCACCGCGGCGAGCCGCTTGGCGTCCGAGTGGTCCAGGGTGACCGCCGCCTCGTGGTGGCTGATGGTGAGAGAACCGGGCATGGCCAACCTCCTCCGTTCGCCCCCGCACTCCCTCCACCGTACGACCGCCCCGGCCGCCGCGCCCGCCATGGTGCGGCGGGGGTACGGCGGCCGGGGCGGGGCGGGCGGGCCGTGGGCGGGCCGTGGGCGGGGCGCGCTCGCCGTCCGGGCTCAGCCGAACGCGGTGCGCAGCGCGTCGAAGGCGACCTTGGGGTCCGAGAGCCCGTGGTAGATCCCCGGGATCTCCCGGTCGACGCCGAAGAGCTCGTACACGGCGTGCATCGCGCCGCGCACCGAGTACTCCACGGTGAACACCACGTCCTCCGGGACCTCGGTGTACTGCCCGAGGAAGGCGAAGTTCGCCGAACCGGCCGGCACCACCAGCGGGCGGTCGCCGATCGCGCGGCGCTCGAACTGGCTGGTGATGTACGGCATCATCACCGTGACCACCTGCGTGGTGCGGCGGATCTCCGCCAGGTCGTCCTGGAAGCCGAGGTGGCCGATCAGCTCGGTGAGGATCTCCTGCCCGGTGGCCTGCGACATCGGCTTGCCGATGTAGTCGCCGTCGTTGTCACCGAGCAGGCTGTAGCCCCAGAGCGTGAAGACGTCGTCCGGCTGGCCGTCGAAGTGCGGCTGGTGCGGCACCACGATCGACAGCAGCCAGCTGGAGTCCGCGAAGGTCATCAGTGCGCCGGTGCCGGGCGCGTTGCCGGAGAACTCCGTGATGCGGTGGAGCAGGAGCGGACTGCGCATGGTGAGGGTGAAGGACTCCCACTTGGTCTCCTCCACATTGCCGTTGAACGCGCCCGGCCGGCCGAAGTCGGGCGCCTTGCGGGCGATGTTCTCCCAGAGCGACCATCCGCCGTCGCGCTTGTCGCGGATCAGCTCCGGTACCGAGTCGTCGTATCCGTACGAGGCATCGGCCGTCATCGAGCCGATGGTGATGAACGCGTGGTCGTCATCGCCGAGTTCGATCGTGCCGGGCGTGCCGGGCGTGCCGGGCGTGCCGTCACGCTCGACGTGCAGCCGGGTGGCGCGCCGCTCGCCGTCGTTCCCGGCGAAGTCGACGTCGGTGACCTTCACCCCGTAGTCGGTGCGCACGCCCTGTTCGGCGAGCCAGCGCTGCACCGGACGGACGATGGAGTCGTACTGGTTGAGCCTGGTGCGGCGCACCCCCGAGAGGGTGTGGATCCGGGGGAACTCCTGGATGAAGCGCAGGAAGTAGCGCTTGAGCTCGATCGCGCTGTGCCAGTTCTGGAAGGCGAAGGTGCTGCGCCACATCGCCCAGAAGTTGGTCCGGAAGAAGTGCTCGGAGAAGAAGTCCTCGATCCGGCGGGTGCCGATGACCCGCTCGGGAAGGGCCAGCAGCCTGGTCATCTCGGCCCGGTCATGGGCGTTGAGGCCCAGGTCGGCGGCGTCGAGGACGGTGTGGTCGCGGTCGATCAGCCGGGCCTGGGCGTTGGTGTGCCAGACCTTGTTGAAGGCGACGATCTCCTCGCGGACCGTCGTCTCCGGGTCGGTGAGGGTGGGGATGCTCTCCAGCAGGTCCCAGAGGCAGACGTACGCCTCGTCCTCCAGCATCCGCCCGCCGCGGGAGACGTAACCGCGCTCGGGGACGGGCGCCGGGGCTCCGTCGAGCGCGCCGCCCGCGATCCGGCCCTCCTCCAGGATGTGCACGGAGGAGCCGGGAAGCCTGGCATCGCGCACCAGGAACACCGCGGCGGCCAGGGAGGCGATGCCTCCGCCGACCAGATAGGCCTGCGGCTGCGAGTCTGCTGAGGTCATGACGTCACCCTTCATCGAGAAGACGGGAGTCGGTTCCGGCCCGGTGGGCCGCAGCTCGGCACCCATCTTGGTCCATATGCGAAGGAATTTCTATTTGCCCGTTTTGTGACCCAGCCCACGTTCGCCCCGCACCCCCTCGACGGCCTGCTCCCACCGTCGCCGACGGACCGCCGGAACGGCCAACACCACGCCACCGGCGACGAGTTGCCAAAGAGCACCGAACAACAGCACCCTCGCGGAACCGATCTGATCAGCCGCCGGACCGGCTGCGGCCAGCCCGACGGGCCCGAGCACAAAGGCCCCCAGCGCCCCGAACGAGGCCACCCTGGCGAGCACTTCGGGCGGCACCCAGCTCTGCATGGTGGTGCTGTACAAAGTGCCGCAGACCGCCGAACCGGCGCCCGCCAGCAGCGCCGCCGACACCACCCACGCCAGCGACGCACCGGCCGCGAGCGCCGCCGACGGCAGCACCCATCCGAACGTCGCCAGCGTCGCCACCGCGAGCGGCCGGCCGGGCCTGCGACCCAGCATCAGCAGACCGCCCATCACCGCACCGACCCCGTACGCGCCCATCACCAGCCCCCAGCCGCGCGCGCCGCCGAGACCCTGCCGCGCGGCGAGCGGCCCGAGCACCAGGAACGGCGCCCACACCAGCAGGTTGAACAGGCCCATGTGCGCCGTGGTGATCCAGAGCCACGGCCGCGAGCCGAACTCCCACCAGCCGGACCGCAGATCGCCGAGCATCGAGCCGGACCGGTCCGCGCCCCCTTCGGCACGCCCGGGCAGGCTCAGCCGGGCGAGCGCCAGGGCGCCGACGCCGTACGTCACCGCGTCGACCAGCAGCACCGCGGCCGGCCCCTGCGCCGCCGTCACCACGCCGGCGACGGCCGGGCCCGCGACCGTCCCGACCGAACGGGCCAGGCCGAGCAGCGTGTTGGCGTCCGGGAGACGGCTCCGGTCACGCACCAGGCCGGGCACCAGCGCGCCGAGCGCCGGCATGAAGAGCCCCTCACCGACGCCCCAGACGGCGACCAGCACCACCATCGCCCAGACCGGGGCCCGACCCGCCATCAGCACCGCCGCGAACACCGCCTGCACGACACCGCGCAGCACATCCGAGGCCAGCATCACCCGCCGGCTGCCCAGGCGGTCCGCGATCACCCCGCCGGCCAGCAGCACCAGCACGATCGGCAGGATCCGGGCCGCCATCACCCAGCCCAGGTCGGTGCCGCTCCCGCCGTGGCCGCCGCTCCCGCCCCCGCCGTCCAGCACCGCGAAGGCCACCGCCACCGGCGCCATCGAGGAGCCGAGCAGCGAGGTCGCGTACCCGACGAAGAACCACCTGAAGTCACGCTCGCCCAGCACGGCGAGACGGCCGGCGAGCCGCCGTCGGCGGGCCGGAATCCGTTCCATGTCCACTGCCATGGGCGGCAAGTCTGCCTCCGCGCCGGAGGGGTGTTCAAGGCTTTCCGGCGAAAAACCTGAGCCGACTCGCATCAATTTCTCGAAACCCTGCCACCACCGCAGTAAATGACCCCAACAGACCACTCCTACCTGCCATTTACTGCATCAACCCGATATTCTCCAGACGGCCCGTCACCCATCGTTTACTGCGGAAAGAAGGCTCCATGCCCGAGTTGCCACCGGTCGAGTACGCCGTGGCCGTCGAGCGCTATCTCGCCGCCTCCGGGCTCGGCGCCGGCTCCCGCCGGATCTACCGGATCGCGCTGAACACCTGGGCCTGGGCACTGGCCGACCGCCCCGCCCCCACCGGCCCCGAACGGCGGCGCGCCCGACCGCCCGTCCTCCCGCTGGCCCTGCTCGACCACCCCGGCGCGGCCACCCGCCTCCGGACCGCCACCGCCCGTCGCGCCGCCGCGACCGACCCGCGCACGCTCAACCGCGAACTCTCCACCCTGCGCGCCGCGGTCACCTGGTGGCGCGCCCAGGGCTGGATCGACACCGACCCCACCACCGCCCTGCGCCCACGCCCCCTGCCCGGCACCGGCCCGGCACCGCTCACCCCCGCCGAACTCCGCGCGCTCCTCACCCTCCGCGCCCCGCTGCGCGAGCAGACCCTCTGGCACCTGCTCCACGAGAGCGGCGCCGCCATCGAAACCGTCCTCGCCCTGAACGCCGACGACCTCGACCTCCGCCACCGCCGCACCCGCCCCTCGGCCGCCCCCCTCCAGTGGCAGACCGGGACCGCCCGGCTCCTCCCCCTCCTCCTCGCCGGCCGCACCGCCGGCCCCCTCTTCCTCACCGACCGCCGCGCCCCCGTGTCCACCCCCGCCCCCGACCGCTGCCCCCACACCGGCCACGCCCGCCTCTCCTACCGCCGCGCCGCCGAACTCTTCACCACCCTCACCCGCCACCTCTCCCCCACCACCCCCTGGACCCTGCGACAACTGCGCCCCAACGACACCGGCCCCGGGCACAGTGCCCGGGGCCGGTGATCAAACGATGAGTGGCGCGCTGAGCCCCCTGTCGGGTTCGAACCGACGACCCCCGCTTTACAAGCCCCACTTGGATCATGACGGGGCGTGATGCCTGATGCCGCGTGGCGCTGAACCTGCAGGTCAGCGCCACACGGCAGTCCTGGGCTGTCCAGCCCGCTCGGCTTGCTGTCACACCGTCCGCTCACGCATCGCTCACGCAACAGGTCCGGCCGACAAGGACTTTCCGGTCCGGCTCGCGGCCCGAGCCTCTCCAACTTGGAGCGAGAGCCTCTCCGCCTCTGCAGTCGCCAGCCCCACATTGGGCACCTCACCATGCCCACCTGCCCCCAGTCGGCGAAGCGACCAACTGCCACTCTCATCGCGCCCTACGGTCCCCGTATGAGGCTCTGCGACGGCCAGGCCACGTACCCCCTCAATGGCCAAGGAGGAAACTGACCCACCCTGCGCCGTCCTCGGCTAGGGTTGGCGCCATGCAGAGTTCAGAGCTTTCGGTGCAGGGGCAAAGCCTTCAGAATCTGTACAACCTCTACTACAAGAATAAACTTGTTGTAGATCGCCGCTATCAGCGAAAGCTAGTCTGGACCCGCGACGAGAAGGAAAAGCTGGTTGACTCGGCCGCAAATAAGCTTCCAATTCCCCTAATTCTTCTTGCGCAGCAAAAGAAGGGCGGAGTCGAGACCTTCGAGCTGATCGATGGACTTCAGCGCCTTGAGGCATTCTTCGCGTTTATGGAGAACAAGTTCTCATATAATGGTGAATTTTTTGACCTGGGAACCATCGGCGACACTCTGGCCAAGCGCGACTCAAAGGAACTGACACAGCAGCAGCCTGTGATGTCGCGAGAGGCTTCGCTGGAAATCGCCAATTACCAAATCCCGGTTTCTATCTACCGAGACGCTGCAACTTCATCCATCGAAGAGGTTTTTCGTCGCATCAACAGCGGCGGAAGGCGCTTGAGCTTGCAGGAGATTCGACAGGCCGGCGTAACGGGCCCCCTGGCTGACGTGGTGCGCCGAACGAGCGCCTCCGTCCGCGGAGACGGAACGTTCTTCGAAGGCCTCACCCTAAACGAGATGGAAAAGCTGTCGATCTCCAGGAAGGATCTCGACTACGGCCTCGCCCTGGAAAATATCTTCTGGGCGAAACACAACATCATTGGTGCAGACGAAATTCGTTCCTCAGGCGACGAAGAGGTCGTACTGGATCTCGTCCTAGATGCCGTCCTTCGCCCTTGGCCCACGAGTGGCTGGCAAAACCGAGACATGGCCTACGGACTCCCCCGGAGGATCAGCAGCGCCTCCCTGGAGGAAGTTGATTCGGCCGTCTCCGCCATTGGGGTCGACATCCTTCAGCAGCGCCTGGTCGCGATTATCGAACTGCTCGATAAGGCGATGGAAAATCACGGCTCTCTCGGCCGTCACATGGTTCACCTGGAGCAGTACGAAAAGGGCACGACGCGCCAGTTCCAAGCTGTCTTCGCGGGCCTATATGACCTGGTGTTCCAGGATGGAATGCAGCCGCTTTCCACTGATGCCGTGAGGGAAGTTCTCGACAACTTCTGGGGCCGGGACCTGTCAATTCCAACCGGTGGGAGCGCCTGGGGTAAGGACAAGAAAGCGGCTCTCTACCCGAAGGTTAAGCGACGCCTCAAGAAGGCATTCTTCAAGCCCGAGCCGAAGAGTGCCACAACCCAGCTCAATTCGCGGTACCTCATTGAGAGTTACCTCCAGGGCCCCATCAATGAGGATCCGCTCGTTGAGCTCAAGCAGGGCTTCTGCACTCTTTCCAACCCGCCCGTCGAAGATCGATCACTTTTCGACGAGGTAATGCATACGGCCGTCGCGATGGCAAACTGGAGTAGGGATGCTGCGGGTTTCATCCTGATCGGCGTCGCCGATAAACCATCCGCCGCCAAGCGCGTACATGCGATCTTCGGAACCTCGTCCATCACTGTGAATGGGCAGGAGGTCCTCGGCACCGAAGAGCAGATTTCTCTCCTCGGGCACGATATCGACTCATGGTGGCGCAGATGGCAAAGCAAGATCCAGTCTTCACCTATGGATCAGGAATTTTCGACCGACCTTGCGCGGAGCTTTAGTCCCATCCTCTGCGACGGGAAGGTCCTCTGGATCATGAAGCCGAGATCGCTCGGGAAGCCGATCAGTTATAACGGCAGGTTCTTTGTAAGGATTGGTTCATCAACGAAAGAGATGGCCGCAGATGAATTTCTGGCACATGTGAGCCGCAATTTCTAGGTGCGGCCATTATTCCCGCTCACCTCTGGGGCTCCTCGATGCCTGGCGAACTGAAGCAGTAATGATGTCCTCCCGCCGATCTGGACCGATTCCTCCGGGACTGACCATCCCAAGTATTGAGCGGTCCAGGTCGACGGTAACTCCATTCAGACTGCAGCACAGCTTCGTCCCCGCAGCACAGAAAATCGCTGTCCAAGATTAGAGGACTTCAACTTGCTTTAATTCCAACACGTCAGCACTCCACCCCGGCAGGTGATCTTGAATGACCCCTCGGCTGCGATGATTGATGCGACGATCTCGTGGGCTCTTTTGACAGTTTCATTAAATGGCACACAACATTGCTCAGCCCAGGCTTCATACGAGGCCAGATGGGCGATGACCGGATCAGGATTAGCGACTTCGATGAGCCCAGGGAGTTCCCGCACTCGGATTTTCTTGAATGCTTCCCCGAGATAGCTGGATGCCTTCTCAAGGGAAAATCGTGAGCTGAGGGAGACGCGGGCCGGCCCTTCAGGGATGCCCATAACATCGCCTGCGGCCCTAGCCCATAGCTGATCCAGTTCGTGCTTGTCGGTGTCACTGTTGGTCGAGGCGATGAGGACACCATCGGGGTGGAGCACGCGAGCCAATTCGTTGATCGTGGCCTCGATGTCCCCCACGTGGTAAAGCATGTGCAGGGCCAACACGGCGTCGGCACTTTGGTTGGCAAAAGGCAGAGCCTGAGCGTCGGCCACCAAGACCGGCTTCTCGACCGTGGCAAGGATGCCTGCCGAGATATCGATCCCGACAACCTGGAGATCGGGCCGATCCGAATGCAAGCGGCTGACGAATTTTCCGTTACCGCAGCCAATGTCAAACACGGTCCCGCTGGTCCCAGCCAGCTCGTCCCGGACGATCCCGGGCAGGTCATACTGCGGCTGCTGCCACCGGTAGATCGACTGGCGGGCGGCCAGGTGACGTCCGTCGGCGTAGGCGCTGTTCGCGAGGATGGACTTGTCGGCGACAGCGGCGTCCTGCTGTGCGGTGTTGCTCGTCACTGTGGCAGCTCCGGAGGGTTCGTGAGTGCGGGTCGAGAGCAGGCTTCTCGGACATTCTCACGGAGACTCAGGACGATCGGGGAGCCTGCATAGGCTGGCTCAGCGAGAAGAGTGCTCAGCGCCCGAAGGCGGCTGAAGATGCTCGCTGTTCGCCGGTCCGGTGCGGCGTCCAGCACTACCGCGAGCTTCTCCTGCACGCCGTCGAGGTCACCGTGGGCGAGGTGGGCGTTGGCGAGGTCGAGGCGGGCGGCCAGCAGGTCGCCGGAGGACTGTTCCTGCTGCGGTGCGGACTCGTACAGGGCGATGGCCCTGGATGACGCCTCGATGGCGCGGTTCACGTGACGCTGGCTGCCCAGAGCAAGGAGGGCGGTGCCGGCGTAGGTCCATTGCTTGGCCTCGGGGAACGTGAATACGCCGGGGAGGTCCATCGCGGCTACGGCGCTCCGTGCCGCCTCGGCAGCTTCCACGGCTCGTAGCGCGCTCGCGCTGTCGCCGAGCGCGGCGGTGGCCCGAGCTTCGAGGCTGAGCAGACGAGTTGCGATCGTCCCGCTGTCTGCGTACGGGAGTCCGGATCTGGCCAGCTCGGCGGCCTGGTGGTGGTCCTGCTGCCAGTATGCGATCAGGGACTGGACGGATCGGATCCAGGCCCGGAGACCGTTGTGGCCGGCTGACTCCGCGCAGCGCCAGGCCGTTCGCGAATGCGTAGCCGCAGCTGTGTACTGGCCGAGGTCGAGGGCGACGTGAGTGGCCAGGCCACAGAGGCGTCCGGCCTGCAGGTAGAGATGGCTTGTCTGGTAGGGGTGTTGGCGGCCTCGGAGTAAGTCGAACACCCCTCGTCGAAGGGTTCCGATGTCGTGGAAGAGCTCGGACACCGGCTTGCTCACGTAGTCCCCTGCCAGCCTCGCAATGTCGGCGTCGATCTGTTCGAGCAGCGTGTCGTCCACGTTGGACGCGCTCGCGAAGCGGAGGAAGAGCGCGGACTCTGTCGAGTCGGCTGCCACGGCCACTACGAGATCGTTGTCGTGGTCCGTACGCCGGGCAGGCACAGGAGGCGAGTCGTTGCCGACGCTGCTGGGCGATGGGACAGCTTCGGCGGCTGCAGAGGGCACTCCCAGCAAGTCGGCCAACTGGTCGACCGAGAGTTCCAGAGCGCGGGCGAGCTTCGGCCGTATCCAGGGCTGCGGGGCACCCCTACCGCTCTCCCACCGCCCCACGGTCGTACGGTCCACATCGAGGGCTTCAGCCAGGGATTCCTGGGTGTGGCCGACAGCCTCCCTGCGCTGGATCAGCCGGGACCTCCTGGATGCCATCCCGCGTCCTCCAGAGGTACGTCAGATCGTCCGTAGCCATAACAGGCCAGGTCATGCCCGGGTTTGCAGCACGGATGCCTCATTGCCGCCTCAATTCTGCTCTGGTTCACCCGCGTTGGAGGCGGTTCTGTAGATACCTGCCGGGTGAATCCCGGCGCGAATCGGCCCGCTGCCGACCTCGTCCCGGTGAAAGGTCCGCGCTCATGTCCGTCGCCACCCGCCAAGCCACTGGCCCCGCCCCTTTCGGCTTTCGCGTGCTGCCCAGTACCGAGGCCGTACCGGACGCCCGGCGGCGGGTGATACAGGCCGTGCGCGGTTAGAGCCTGCCGCTCGCGGAGGACGCGCTCCGCGATGTCGAGTTGCTGGCCAACGAGCTGATCACCAACGCCGTGTCCCACACCGACGCCCCGTGCGTCGTGTGCGTGTCCTGGGACGGTGAACGGCTGCGCGTCGAGGTGACGGACGCCGGCCACGAACTGCCGACTGCAGGTGGGATCGATCTCGACGCCACCGACGGGCGAGGGTTGTTCCTCGTGGCAGCGCTCGCGACGAACTGGGGCGCCGAGCCGGACCCCGCCGGCAAGCGGATCTGGTTCGAGGTCGGCACCAACGCTGCCGTCTCGGGTGACGAGCGACTCACCGCGTTGGTGAGGGCTGCGGCCCCGAAGGCGGGGGACGTCGTCTCGACCAGCGCCTGACAAGACTTCCTCCCGCCCCGACGCGGGCTTGGGGGGATACAGGTGGCCGCGCTGGTCAACAGCCAGGTGGCAAAAGCACCTGCGGTTCCTTGCCAACGGATTGCCCTGGCAACGGATCCATCGCTGCACCCACGACGGGGCCGGGCAGTCGGCCCGCCCCATGAAACCGAAGGAGTGCTTCATGCCCGAGAACCTGACGACCAGCGCCGAGCTGGAGGGCGACGGCCTTCTGGTCGCCCGTACGAAGGTCGCCGCGGCCCGCTCGCGTGGCGAGCAGCCGTCGGACGGTGGCTCCACCGGCCGAACCGACACCAACGACTGACGGCTGCATCACGATGACCGCCGAGCACTTCTCGGTGGTTGAGCGTCTGGGCGGGGATGACTTCCTCGCCCAGACGCTCGGCCGCAGCTTCAAGGTCGCACGCGGCGAAGCCGCGTCACTCGCCGGACTGATGAGCTGGGATGACCTCAACGCCATCCTGACCCACCACCGGTTCGAACCCCCTCGCTTCCGCCTCGCCGCCAACGGCGAGCAGGTGCCCGCGCACACGTACTCCCAGCCGATCGTCACCCGGCGAAGCACGGTCTGGCACCGCCTCCAGCCCTCCGAACTGCACAAGCGCCTCGCCGAGGCTGCCACGCTGGTCCTGGACGCCGTCGACGAACTCCACGCCGGAATCGGCGCTCTGGCTGGCCAGCTGGAGCGCTGGCTGCGAACCGGCGTGCAGGTCAACCTGTACGCCTCCTGGACCGGCACCGAGGGCTTCGGCGTCCACTGGGACGATCACGACGTGGTCGTCGTCCAGCTCGACGGCGCGAAGCGCTGGCGCATCTACGGCCCCACCCGCGCGTTGCCGATGCACCGCGACGTCGAGACGCCCGAGCCACCGCCCGAGGAGCCCGTCGCCGATCTGGTCCTCACCGCCGGCGATGTGCTCTATCTGCCCCGGGGCTGGTGGCACGCCGTCGCCGCCTCCGAGGGCCAGCACTCGCTGCACGTCACGTGCGGGCTGCAGAGCACGACGGGTGCCGACTTGATCACCTGGCTGTCAGAGATGTTGCGTGCTCACGAGGCCATCCGAGCGGATGTCCCGCGCTTCGGGGCCGTCGAGGAGCAACGCGCCTTCCTCAACACGATCGGCAAGCTCATCGAGACCGAGCTGGAGCGCGACGACCTGATCGCCCGCTTCTCCGCCGCCCGCGACGCCACCGAGCGAGCCCGGCTCGCACCGTCGTTGCCCCACATCACGGCGGCCCCACCGGAAGCCGACCTGCAGGTGCGCCTGGTCACCACGCGGCCCGCGCTCGCGGCCATGCCCGACGGCACAGTCCGGCTTACCGCCGGAGGCGAGGAGTGGACCTTCGCCGCCAAGGCCGAGCCGATGCTCGCGCTCCTCGCCGACGGGGAACCTTACCGGCTGGCCGATCTCGCTCAGGCCGCACGCATCACTCTCGGCCAAGCGGCCGGTGTCGTGACGGAGCTGGTCGACGGCCAGGCCGCTGCGATCGGAGGCCCACGATGACCGCCCGGCTGGGCCTCGGCACTTACCGCTGTCACGATGTGGCCGAGGCCGCAGTGAGGGCCGCTGCCCGAGGTGCCGACTGGGTGGATACCGCGCCCAACTACGAGGGTGGTCGGGCGGAGGCGGCACTGGCCCTGGTTCTGGCGGCGTATCCGGATCTTCGCGTCTCCACGAAGGTGGGTTTCGTCCCTCCCAGCGCCAGGCGGATCGGCGTGCGCGCTGGTGCGCTGTCCGCCGGTGAAGCCAAGCGCGGCCACTGCCTGACACCGGACTACATCGCCTGGCAGGTCGCCCGTAGCAGGCGAATGCTCGGCCGCATCCCCGACGTCGTGTTCCTGCACAACCCGGAACACAACTGCCAGAAAGTCGAGATCGCCGACCGCCTCTACGCCGCGTTCCTCGCCTTGGAGGAGGCGTGCAGCCAGCGCGTCATCAGTTCCTACGGAGTGGCGACCTGGCACGGTTTCAGCAGCAGGCTCTTCGACGTGTCTGCCCTGCTCGAACTCGCAACCAAGGCCGGCGGCCCGCAACACCGCCTACGAGCCATCCAACTCCCCGTCTCCCTCGTCCACCTCGCGCCCGTCGCCCAGGCCCTCAACGGACACGGCCCGCTGATCGATGCCTTGGATGCAGGACTGGAGGTGTTCGCCTCCGCCCCGCTCCACGGTGGCGAGATCCCCGGCATCGTGACCCGTGAGCTGACCGACCTGATCAGCCCCGGCAGCACGCCCGCGCAGGCTGCCCTCGCCGTCGTCGCCTCGACCACCGGAGTGAGGCGCGTACTTCTGTCGACGGGGAATCCGGAACACTGGACGCAGGCCGCCGATGCCGTCGGCCATCCGCCGTTGTCTCCGGACTTGCTGCGAAAGGTCGTTGATGTACTCGGAACCTGACCCGGACATCGCCGAGCGGATGCGCGGGATGCACGCCACAGCCGCAGCGGTGCTCGACGCGACACCGATCGGCTCGCGCGAAGCATGGGGCTGGCGTGGACGTACCCTCAGCCGCCCGGTTGCCACGGCGTCCGGTGAGGGATGGCTTCGCCTGGTGTCCGCCCCGGCCGACAAGGCAGGCGGCAAGCTCTGGGAGGGGCCCCAGGAGGCAGAACGGCTCATGCCCCCTGCGGTCCCCAGGCCGCATCTGAGGGGCCGACACACCTGGACCAACGGCGAGCACGGCTACCTGGCCGAGCTGTACGACAGGGTCACCGTCCCCACCATCACCGCCCACGAGCCGACCCTCCGGAAGGCTCCCGACCTGGACGACACCTGGTGGGACGCACTCAGCACCGCACTCGACGCCATCGTCACCGTCCCCAGCGAACGAGTGGCAGTCCGCCAGGAATACCTCGACCGCGCCATGCCGCAGTACCTCGGCATGGAGATCGACACCAAGGCACCCGCCTGGACCACCGCCCACGGCGACCTGCACTGGGCCAACCTCACCGGCCCGACCCTCACCATCCTCGACTGGGAAGGCTGGGGTATCGCGCCTGCCGGATACGACGCCGCACTGCTGTACTCCTACAGCCTCCTGGTGCCTACTACCGCCGCCGAAGCCCGGCGGCGGCTCGGACACATCCTCGACACGGCCGCAGGGAGGTTCGCCGAACTCGTGGTCATCACCGAACTGCTGCAGACCACCACCCGAGGCGACAACCTCGACCTGGAGAAGCCCCTGCGGAGGCGGCTCTCCGAGATCACCAGCGCCCAGCCCGCCGTTCGAGGGGCTGGCGCCGAATAGCCCTTGGGATATCCAACGCGACAACTTGCTCCTCCTGGGGCACAGCAACTGCCGTGTCGCCCCCACTCAGCCAACCGTCCGCTTCGACGCGTCCGACCAGGACGGACAGCCTGAAAACTCCTGGCGGTCTGTCCGTCCGGCCCGGAGAATCCGATCGCATGGGAGCCGACATACACGGGTTCGTCGAGTGCCGGGCCACTTACGGCACGCTCGACGAGGACAAGGCGCGCTGGCACGCGGCGATAGACCTGGACCTGCTGTACGGCGGGCGGAGCTACGACGCCTTCGGCTGCCTGTTCGGCGTGCGGAACCATGCCGGCTTCCGCCCACTGGCCGGAGATCGAGGCATACCCGCCGACGTGTCGCCCCAGACCCGACAGGCGTACGAGGAATGGGCCCCCGATGGGCACAGCCCGTCCTGGATCAGCTGGGCCGAACTGGCCACGGTCGACTGGGACGAACCCGCCGACGCCGTGGACGAGCGCGTTCACGAGTACACCCGCACGCCGGACCGGGGTTGGGTACGGACGGGCAAGTCATTCCGCGGCCGCCAAAGGCCGGAAGGCGCGGAATGGACCGAGGGCGGGAGGCTGTTCCGCGTCGTGCGAATGGTGCGCCGGGACGCCGTGCCGGAGGACGGCGAGTGGGCACCGGTATGGAAGGCCATGAGCGCCCTCGCCGATGTGCATGGCGGAGAGAATGTGCGGCTCGTCGTCTGGTTCGACAACTGACTACAACTCCGGGCCTCCTGAAAATTCTGACCAGGAGGCCGCGCTCTGCGGCTACCGTGCCGCTGTGACTCTCACCGATGCCGAGATAGACAACCTGCTCGCACCCGCTGGGCTCCGCTTCCTCGAACGGGTCCAAGGAGAGGTCCAACTGCCGCCTCTCCCGCCGGGCCACTCGCCTGCAAGCGCCGGACCCGAGCACGGGCGGTTCGACTCACACGAGCACGAGGTTGCCGATCTGGACGCTTCGGACATGGCCGAGAAGGTCAACGCGAGCTGGCACCGGATGGCGACGCAGTACGGGCTGTTCGACGGGAACCGCGAGTTCCTGCTCGCAGTCGGCCGCGCGCGCCTTGGGAAGGATCCGGACGAAGAGCCGTACACGGTGTGGCTTCGAGTGCGGCTACTCGACCAGTGGGACTTGGTAGGGAGCGAGGCGGATCTCCTGAGGAGCGGGTTCGCAACGCTCTTCACCGCTCGCTTCGTCCCGGAGTTCACTGCGGCTTCCCTGGACGGACGAATGATGATGAACACCACCGTCTGGGGCAACGGCACCATCAGCACGATCGTCATTCGCCCGTAGCCCGGCCGCGCAAAGAGCCGACCGTGCGCCACCCAATCGCCGAGCCAACCCATGGGGCTCCTGGCGAAAGAACCTGGTTAGTGGCTGTGCGCCCTCGCGCAGCCACCAACCAGGGCAGATAGCGCGAGGCCGTAGGACCGTCATGCGCGACAACTTGCTCCGCCCTCAGGGGCGGGGCTGGGGTAAGGACTCCTTACCCCACAACTTGCTCCGGCTGGCCGGGGCTCGCGGTAAGCAGCGCTTACCGCACAACTTGCTCCGCGTGCGGCCCCCTCCGCCTTCGACGGTGTGGGGCTAGGCTCAATGCCGGTGACTTAATTCGTGTCTCGCTTGGTGATCGTGACGGTGGCTGGTTGGGGTGGTGGCCAGTTGCGGTGTTGGGTGCGTTTGAGGGGCCAGTTGGACATTTTGCGTTTGATGACGCGGGGGCAGGATCGTTGACGCCGTTCGGGTAGGAGGCGTTCGCTGATCTCAGCGA
>NZ_JBFBIL010000085.1:0-28990 GCF_040685575.1 Kitasatospora sp. NPDC088351
ACCAGGCACGGCGCTTCACCGGGCCGTCGCTGAGCCAGCCGTGCATGCAGAGCAGCCAGGCCAGGATCAGCACCGGCAGGACGGTGTCCGACATGGCGAACTCGGAGTAGAAGATCACCGGCGGCAGCAGCGCGGTGACGCCGGCGAAGACGTACGCCAGCAGCCGGCGGAGGCCGAGGCGGCGCAGCGCCAGGAAGGCCAGCGGGAAGACCAGCGCGTTCAGCAGCGCGTTGATCCCCATCACCAGGTGGTAGGCCGTGACGGGGTCGTCGGCTATCCGCAGCGCCGGGGAGATCAGCAGCGGGTAGCCGCCGGGGATCACCACGCCGACCGGCATCTCGGTGGTCGGCCGGCCGGCCAGCACCCGGGCCAGGACGAGATAGGAGTCCTCGTCGGGGTGTACGGACGGGTAGTTCAGGTGCCGGACGAGCACCAGCCGGAAGAGCACCTCCACGGCGTAGCCGACGAGCAGCGCCGCCGGCCAGAACCAGCGGCGGCCCCGGGCCTGGTCGAACCGCCGCACCCCCCGGGCCACGAGGCCCACCGGTCGCGTCGCGCCGACCGGATCACTGTTCTCCCGGACGCCGTCCCGGCGTTCTTCGACGGTCTCTGTTGAAGTCTGCTGCACTGATCTCCGACTCTTCCCCTGATAGCCCGGCTCTGAGATGGATGCGGCAGGCCGGCCGGCCTGTCCGCGGCCCGCCCGGCAGCCCGGAGGGCTCGGCTCGGTCGGGCCGGGCGCGGTCGGCGCCGACGACTCGCACGCTGTGTTCGCTCGCTCCCTGCCACGCCGGTGGGCGGGCGGCGTCCGCCACCTGACCGCCCGGGCACGCAGCCGTGCCCGGGGCACCGGCGAGGGCGGTGCCCCGAAGCGGGGTCGGCTCTCGCATGAAGCGTCCTGTCACGCAGTCATATATATCGTTGATCTACATATAGCGTCCAGCCAATCCGGCGCCGAAGACGGAAGAACGCGGCGGCGACCCCGACCGCGGCCTTCCGCCGCGGGCCTCAGCCCGCCAGGGCGGCGCGGTGGGCGCGCCAGCGGTCCAGCAGACCGTCCAGCTCGCCGATCATGAACTCGAAGAACTCGGCGCTCTCGGCCAGCCGTTCACCGGCGACACTGTCCGGACCGAGCGTGGACTCACCGTCCCTCAGCACCCGCACCCAGCGCACCAGCAGTTCGTCACGCCGGGCCAGGGAGGCGAACCAGACGTCGTCGAACACCCGGTAGCGGTCGCGGCGCGAACCGGGCTCGCGCTCCTTGGAGACCAGGCCCGTCTGGCTGAGATAGCGCATCGCCCCGGAGACGGCCGCCGGGCTGATCCGCAGCCGCTCGGAGAGCTCGGCGGAGGTGAGCACGCCGCTGTCCTCGGCCATCAGGCAGGAGAAGACCCGGGCCGGCATCCGGGGAAACCCGGCCACCGTCAGCTCGGCCGCGAACCGCTCGACGAACTCCGAGACCGCCCCGGCGTCCCGCTCTTCCCGCTTCACCCGCACACCTTCCTCCAAGCGCCACATCCGCGTCCGCCCCGACTTTAGCGCCTTCCCAATATTCACGTTTTTCTGAAACTACGGTATCTTCAGGAGCATGACGAAGGCAATCGCCCTGTCCGGCCTCCGCAAGTCCTTCGGCCGGACCACCGCGCTGGACGGCCTCGACCTCACGGTCGAGACCGGCGAGGTGCACGGCTTCCTCGGGCCCAACGGCGCCGGGAAGTCCACCACCATCCGGGTGCTGCTGGGCCTGCTGCGGGCCGACGGCGGCACCGCCAGGCTGCTCGGCAAGGACCCGTGGAACGACGCCGTCGAGCTGCACCGCCGCCTCGCCTACGTCCCCGGCGACGTCGAACTCTGGCCGAACCTCACCGGCGGCGAGGCCATCGACCTGCTCGCCCGGCTGCACGGCAACCACGACCGCCGCCGCCGCGACGAACTGGTCGAACGCTTCGACCTCGACCCGGCCAAGAAGGGCCGCGCCTACTCCAAGGGCAACCGGCAGAAGGTCGCCATCGTCGCCGCGCTGGCCTCCGACGCCGAGCTGCTGCTGCTCGACGAGCCGACCGCGGGCCTCGACCCGCTGATGGAGGTCGTCTTCCAGGACGTCGTCCTCCAGGCCAAACGGCAGGGGCGGACCATCCTGCTCTCCAGCCACATCCTGGCCCAGGTGGAGAAGCTCGGCGACCGGGTCAGCATCATCCGCCGGGGCCGGGTGGTGCAGAGCGGCACCCTCGGCGAACTGCGCCACCTCACCCGGACCACCATCGAGGCCGAGACCCAGCGGCCGGTCACCGACCTGGCGGACCTGCCCGGCGTCCACGGCGTCCGCACCGACGGCAACCGGGTCCACTTCGCCGTGGACGGCGCCCGGTTGGACGCCGCCGTCCAGCGGCTCGGCGCGGCCGGACTGCGCAGCCTGGTCAGCCACCCGCCCACGCTGGAGGAGCTGATGCTGCGCCACTACGGCGACGAGCTGGCCGCGAACGGCCACCGCGGCACCGGCGACGAGCGCGACGGCGGGGCCCCGCGATGACCGCCACCACCGCCGCCTCCGCCGGCACGGCGGCCGGCCGCCCCCGGCCTCCCGGTGGCGTGCTGGCCGGCACCGGCGCGCTGCTCCGTTTCGACCTGCGGCGGGACCGCCTCCGCCTCCCGGCCTGGGTGCTCGGCCTGGGCCTGCTGACGCTCTCCACCGCGAACAGCCTCCACACCGTCTACCCGACCGCCGCCGACCGCGCCTCGATCGCCCGGGCCTCCGACAGCCCGGCGGTGCTCGCCCTGACCGGGCCCGCCCACTACCTGGGCGACTACACCTACGGCGCCATGCTCGGGCACCGGATGCTGGGTCTGATGACCGTCCTGGCCGGTCTGATGAGCATCCTGATCATCACCCGGCACACCCGGGCCGAGGAGGAGAGCGGCCGCGCCGAACTCGTCCGCTCCACCGCGGTCGGCCGCCACGCCCAGCTCACAGCCGCGCTCGCCACCGCCGCCGTCGCCAACCTCGCGCTCGCCCTGCTGCTCGCCGCCGGGCTGCCCGCCCTCGGCGTCCCCGGCATCACCGCCGGCGGCGCCCTGCTGTACGGAGCGGCACACGCCGCCGCCGGACTGCTGTTCGCCGCCGTGGCCGCCGTCGCCGTCCAGTTCACCGCGCACACCCGGACCGCCTCCGGCCTGGCCCTCGCCGTACTGGGCGCCGCCTACGCCCTGCGCGCGGCCGGGGACGCCGGTGGCAACGGACTGTCCTGGGCCTCCCCGGTCGGCTGGCTCCAGCGCACCTACGTCTTCGTCGACGACCGCTGGTGGCCGCTGCCGCCGGTGCTCGCCCTCGCCGCCACCACCGGCGCGGCGGCGTTCGCGCTCAGCACCCGGCGCGATGTCGGCGCCGGGCTGCGCGCCACCCGCCCCGGCCCGCCCGTCGGCAGCCCCGCGCTCGGCACCGCGCTCGGCTTCCCGCTGCGGCTCCACCGCGGCCTGCTGGGCGGCTTCGCGGTGGCGCTGGTGCTGCTCGGCGCGATGTACGGCTCACTGCTCGGCGGCGCCGACTCGATGCTGAAGGACGTCGAACAGCTCAGGGACGCCCTGGCGCGGCTCGGCGGCCATTCCCTCGCCGACTCCTTCGCCGCCATGACCATGCTGGTCGTCGCCGTGGTGGGCGCCGTCTACGCGGTGCTGGCCACGCTGCGCCCGCGCGCGGAGGAGGCCGCCGGGCGGGCCGAACCGGTGCTCGCCACCGGCCTCTCCCGCACCCGCTGGCTGGGCGGCCATCTGACGGTCGCGCTGCTCGGATCCACCGCGCTGATGCTGGCGACCGGTCTCGGCTTCGGCCTCGCGGGCGCGGTCTCCACCGGCGACGGGGGCGCGTTCCTACGGCTGACCGGCGCGGCCCTGGCGTTCGCGCCCGCCCAGTGGGTGACGGTGGGTTTCGCCGCGGCCGTGTACGGCTGGCTGCCCAGGGCCGCGCCGCTGGCCTGGCTCGTCCCGGCGTACGCCTTCGTGATCGGCTACCTCGGCCCGCTGCTGAAGCTGCCGGACGCGCTGAACCGGCTCTCGCCGTTCGGCCAGGTGCCCCGGCTCCCGGCGGCCGGGATGGACTGGACGCCGCTCGCCGCACTCACCCTGGTCGCGGCCGCCCTGCTCGCCCTCGGCCTGGCCGGGTTCAAGCGGCGCGACCTGGAACTCACCTGACCCACCCGGCTCACCCGGCCCACGGCGCCCGGGGCCGGTGAACAGCCCGCGGGGCCCGTCCGGTTCGTCCCGGACGGGCCCCGCGGCGTCGCCGTCACAGGTACTTGACCAGCTCCGGCATCAGGTCCTGGAAGGTACGGCCGCTGGCCGGCTGGCCGATCGCGGCCATCTGCCAACCGGCGGGCGTGCGCTGCACCTTGGCCATGATCTGGGCGGTGTACGGACCGCCGCCGGTCAGCGTGTAGCGGGCCAGCTCGGCGCCGGTCTGCTCGTCCACCAGGCGGCAGAAGGCGTTCTCGACCTCCTGGAAGGTCTGCCCGGTGAAGGAGTTGACGGTGAAGAGGATCTGGTCGACCACGGCCGGGACCTGGGTCAGGTCCACCGTGATCGACTCGTCGTCGGTGGCGTCGCCCGCGCCGCCGGTCAGGTTGTCGCCGCTGTGCCGCACCGAACCGTCGTTGCTGGTGAGGTGCTGGAAGAACACCACGTCCACCGGCTTGCCCTCGGAGAACAGCACGGCCGAGGCGTCCAGGTCGATCTCCTGCGAGGCCAGCAGCTTGGCGAAGAACCCCTTGCGCTGGACGGCCCGCCAGCCGAGACCCATCCGCACCACGCCCAACCGACCACCGCCCGGCTTCTCCAGGCTCAGCTTCTGCCCCTTGGCCAGCGAAACGCTCATCGCGCCCTCCTCGTTCCTCCGCCTGCGCACCCTGAATCTACAGCACTGTAGAGCGGCCGGGTCCGCACGAGTCGCCTCTGGGAAACCCCGTACCCCGCTTCTACGATCATCACCACACGATCCTGGCACCGGGAGGGGTACGCGATGACCGACACGCACCACGACACGGACCGCGCCACGTCCGACAGCACCACCGGCACCACCGGCAGCACCGGCAGCACGGCCGACGGCCCACCCGCCGCCGCACCCGTCGACCCGCTCCACGCCGAACTGGACCGCCGCGCGGCCGAGATCGCCGACCAGGTGATCCGCTGGCGCCGCCATCTGCACGCCCACCCCGAGCTCCCCAACCGCGAGGCCGGCACCGCCGCGCTGATCGCCGACCACCTGCGCGCGCTCGGCCTGGACGAGGTGCGCACCGGCATCGCCGGCCACGGCGTGGTCGGCGTGCTGCGCGGCGGCCGCCCGGGTACGAGGGTGATCGCGCTGCGCGCCGACACCGACGCGCTGCCGGTGCCGGACCGCTGCGGCACCGACTTCGCCTCCACGGTCGTGGACGCCGACTACCCTGGCGGCCCGTTCCCCGTCTCGCACGCCTGCGGCCACGACTGCCACGTCGCGATCCTGCTGGGCGCGGCCACCGTCCTGGCCGGCGTCCGGGGGGAGCTTCCGGGCACGGTGCTGTTCGTCTTCCAGCCCGCCGAGGAGGGCCCGCCGGTGGACGAGCCGGGCGGGGCGCGCGTGATGCTCGCCGAGGGTGCGCTCGCCGACCCCGCGCCGTCCATGGTGTTCGGCCTGCACGTCACATCGGACCCGAAGGGGCACGTCGGCTACCACGCGGGCTACCAGCTGAGCGCCTCCCGGCTGGTCCGGATCGTGATCACCGGCCGGCAGACGCACGGGTCCTCGCCCTGGCGGGGCGAGGACCCGATGCCCGCCGCCGGGGCCGTGCTCACCGGGATCGGCCAGCTCTACCGGCAGCGCTCGGCCTACGACCCGGTCGCGGTCACCATCGGGCACCTGGAGGACGTCGGCCGGTTCAACATCATCGGCGAGCAGGTCACCCTCTGGGGCACCATCCGGTGCGCCGTCGAGTCGGAGATGGCCGAGGTGGAGAAGCGCCTGGCGACGCTGGCCGAGCACACCGCCCTGGCGTACAACTGCACGGCGCGGGTGGACTATCTCCAGCCGGTACCCGCCCTGCACAACCGGCCGGAGTGGGTGGCGGCGGCGCTGCCGACCTTCCGTCGGGTGGTGGGCGCGGACCGGGTCGCCGAGGTGCAGCCCTCGCTCGGGTACGACGACGTCTCGGAGTTCGTCAACGCGTTCGGCGGGCTGTACGTGATGCTCGGCGTGCAGGACACCGAGCGCACCGCCGAGGGCACGGTCGTCCCGGTGCCGGGCGGGCGCGGGGTGGCGGTCAACCACAACCCGCACTTCTACGCCGACGACGACACTCTGGTCACCGGTGTCCGGCTGCACGTCAACGTCGCCTGGGACCACCTCACGGGTGCGCTGGAGCCCGCCGGGGACTGACCCGGCGGGGCTGGACCGGGAACCGGGGGCGGGCCCCGGTTCCTGGTTCCCGGTTCCCGGTTCAGCCCCCGGCCTGCCGCCAGGCACCGAACCCTGCTCCCCCGCCGTTGGCCGGCGGCCGGTTCCCGGCGGGCGCGCCAGGGACTACGCCCGGAGCTCTCTCGTTCCGCCCTCGCTTGCCCCTTCGGGCGGATGCGAGGATGCGGGAATGTACAGGTATCTGACCGTTCGCTCGGACTGTCGCTACAGCGAGAGCACCCCGGCGTCTGTGCTGGTGGAGTGCCTGGACTCGGTGCCCGGCCTTCGGAGGACCGACCTCGCCTTCTACGAGGCCGAGGGTGGCCCTGACTGGCTCCATGTGACCCTCGCCGCGTGCGACAGCACCGGTAGCTACGCCGTCCACGAGGGCACGGTGCCCCAGCGGGTCAACGTGGTGGAGCTGATCTGCTCCTCGGGCGGCGGCCCCCCGGCCTACGAAGCCGCACAGGCACTGGCGGCGAGGATGGCCGCTCTGCTCGGCTGGGAGGTGGCGGACCCCGAGAGCGACGAAGTCCTGCACACAGGGCGCCGGTCGGCGACCTCCGGCGGAGACCGCCGCTGGAACTCCGGCGCGTGAGAACGGAGGGCCCGCAGAGCAGCTTCAGGTGATCCACGGACAGGGCTGAAGAGCTCCCGGCAGGCAGGAATTGCGTGGCGGCAGTCGCAGGATCCGGCGGTGGTCACGCCAGTGGCCGGCGAGGATGGCGAAGCTCGGCGCGCAGGCTCCGAGCTGCGGCAGTGCGTCGTGCACGGCGTTGCGGAACCCGGCCGCGTCCAGTCCGGTGGGGACCTTGATGCCGAGCACCAGCGGTGTCAGGGCGATCAGCCGGTGCGGGCTCTTCTCGTCGGATCTCCCGTTGCTCACCCGGCCCAGCGTCGTCCGGCCCCGCCGCAGGGCCCCCGTTGCGCCGACGGTGGGCGCGCCCACCGGGCCGGGCCCGGGGCGCTGTCGCCGGTCGGCCAGGATGCGCCCGCTACCCGCGCTCCAGCCGGACCAGGGCGTCGACGGCCTCGGCGGCCACCGGGTGGACCGGGTCTGCGTCGGGTGTCCGCCGGTGACCGGCTTCGGCGGTCACCGGGCGGCGGACGCGTTCCGCCCGGACGGTGCGCAGGCCGGTGGACGCGAGGTCGGCGAGCACGTCGTCCGGGGTGAACAGGACGCGCGGGTCCTGCGGGCCGCCGATGCCCTCGGTGAGGTTGGTGGTGTCGTGGCCGACCACCAGCAGGGTGCCGCCGGGGGCGAGCGCGGCGGCGGCGCGGCGCAGCGCCGCCCGGCGTTCGGCGGCCGGCAGGTGGAGGTAGGCGACCAGGACCAGGTCGTAGCCGTCGGCCGGGAGTTCGAAGGTGCGGGCGTCGCCGTGCCGCCAGGTGAGCCGGTCGGCGACCTCGTCGGGCAGGGCGGCGGTGAGCCGTTCGGCCCGTTCGACGGCGACCGCGGAGTAGTCGAGGCCGGTGACCTGCCAGCCCTGGCGGGCCAGCCAGATGCTGTTGCGGCCCTCCCCGGCGGCGACGTCCAGGGCGCGGCCGGGGGTGTGCCCGGTCAGTTCGCGGACCACCCAGCGGTTGGGTTCGGCGCCCCAGACCAGCTCGCTCGCGGCGTACCGGTCGTCCCAGTCCTGGCTGTCCATGGCTCGTCCTTCGTTCGGCGGGTCCGCTTCGTACGGTCACGGTACTGGCGGCGGGCCGGGGAACCCCCGCACGCCGCCGGGACCGCCGACGCTCCGTCGCGGCGCCGGGGCGGTCGGCCCGATCCGGAGGTCCGTCCCGGGGACAGCTCCGGAGGTCCGTCCTGGAGTCCGCCAACCATCCATCGGGCGGGCACCCTTGACGGCGAATATTGGTCCAGTCCAATCTGTGATGTCGTGACACGGTGGCCTCCGGGCCGGCCGTGCCGCGGCACCGTACGCCCAGTTCGTGTCACCCGTCCCCGCGCGCCCCCACAGCGCTCGGTTCGGCTCCCCTGCGGCCCGCCCCGGGCCGTCGCACCGCCGGAAACCCCACTCATCCGGAGGACATCGCATGCACGACAGAGTCCTGCCCGCACGCCCTGCCACCCGCCGGTCCACCGCGCCCCGCCGGCGCGCCACCGCGCTGGCCCTCGCGGCCACCCTCACCACCGGCAGCACCGCCCTCGCCCTGTCGCTCAACACGGCCTCGGCCGCCGCGGTCAACCTGCTGACCAACGCCGACTTCGAGACCGGCACCCTGGCCGGCTGGACCTGCGCCAACGGGTCGGCCGTCACCACCCCGGTGCACGGCGGGAGTTACGCGCTCAGCGCCGCCGCCTCCGCCTCCGACACCGCGCAGTGCCAGCAGACGGTCACCGTCCAGCCCAACACCACGTACACCCTGGCCGGCTGGGTCCAGGGCAGCTACGTCTACCTCGGCGCGACCGGCACCGGCGTCAACGCCTCCACCTGGGCGCCCAACGCGACCGGCTGGACGCAGCTGAGCACCACCTTCACCACCGGTGCGAGCACCACCTCGGTGACGGTCTTCACCCACGGCTGGTACGGCACCGGCACCTACCGCGCGGACGACCTCAGCCTGACCGGCCCGGGCGGGCCGACCAGCAGCACCAGCCCCACCGCGTCCAGCAGCCCGACGGCGTCGAGCAGTCCGACCTCGTCCAGCAGCCCGACCGCGTCGAACAGCCCGACGGCCTCCAACAGCCCGACCGGCAGCGCCAGCCCCACCGCGACCGCCACGGCCACCGGCCCGGCCGGCGACGGCAAGGTGACCACGCCCACCGGGGTGACCGTCAGCAAGGTCACCAGCAACGCCGTGGTGCTCAGCTGGCAGCCGTCCACCCTGACCAGCGGCGACGGCCCGGTCTCCTACAAGGTGTACTCCGGCGGCCAGTTGGTGGCGACCTCGATGGGCACCTCGGTGGCCGTCAGCTCGCTGCTGCCCGGCACCGCCTACACCTTCAGCGTCCAGGGCTACTCCGGC
The DNA here is from genome assembly GCF_040685575.1 of Kitasatospora sp. NPDC088351. NCBI lineage: Bacteria > Bacillati > Actinomycetota > Actinomycetes > Kitasatosporales > Streptomycetaceae > Kitasatospora > Kitasatospora sp. NPDC088351. Next base: position 9,392 of record NZ_JBFBIL010000085.1, read on the forward strand.
ACCCACGGCTCCGCCCAGTCCTCGCCGGTGAGCACCACCACCTCCGCCGCGCCCGCGGCGAGCCCGTTCCGGTCGGCCTACTTCGACCAGTGGGGCATCTACGAGAACGCGTACTACCCGAAGAACGTCGACACCAGCGGCGCCGCGAGCAAGCTCGACGTCATCAACTACGCCTTCGCCAACATCCACCCCACCTCGCACACCTGCTTCCAGGCGGTGAAGGCCTCCGACTCGGGCAACGAGAACAACCCCAACGCCGGTGACGGCGCGGGCGACGCCTACGCGGACTACCAGGACAGCTACACCGGCGCCAACAGCGTGGACGGCACCACCGACACCTGGGAGCAGCCGCTCAAGGGCAACTTCAACCAGCTGCGCCAGCTGAAGGCCAAGTACCCGAACCTGCGGTTCACCATCTCGATCGGCGGCTGGACGTACTCCAAGTACTTCTCGGACGCGGCCGCGACCGACGCCTCCCGCAAGGCCTTCGTCTCCTCCTGCGTCGACATGTTCCTCAAGGGGAACCTGCCGACCAACATCGCCGGTGACGCCTCGGGCGGGCAGGCCTCGGCGGCCGGCCTCTTCGACGGCGTGGACCTCGACTGGGAGTACCCGGGCTCGGCCGGCGGTCACACCGGCAACCACTACTCCCCCGCCGACAAGCAGAACTTCACCCTGCTGCTGAAGGAGTTCCGCACCCAGCTGGACGCCCTCGGCTCCGCGCAGGGCAAGCACTTCCTGCTGACGGCGGCGCTGCCGAGCGGCCAGGACAAGATCGCGCTGCTGGAGACCGACAAGATCGGCGCGTACCTGGACTACGCCGACATCATGACCTACGACATGCACGGCGCCTGGGACGCCAAGGGCCCGACCAACCACCAGGACCCGCTGCACGACAGCCCGGCCGACCCGACCACGCCGATCACCCCGGGCACCCGCAAGTACAACGTGGACACCACGCTCGCCGCGTACACCACCGGCCTGCCGGAGTACGGCATCACCGGCGGGTTCCCGGCGAACAAGCTGGTGCTGGGCATCCCGTTCTACTGGCGCGGCTGGACGGGCGTCCCGGCCGGCTCCAACTACGGCCTCTACCAGAGCGCGACCGGCCCGACCGCGGCCAAGCCGCTGAGCCAGGAGGCCGGTCTGGCCGCCTGGAAGGAGCTGACCCCCACCGCGGCCAACACCCACTGGGACCCGGTGACCGAGACCTCGTGGGTCTACGACGGCACCAACTTCTGGACGGGTGACACCCCGCAGGCCATCCAGGCGCGCGGGGCGTACGCCAAGAGCAAGGGCCTGGCCGGCATGTTCGCCTTCTCCCTGGAGAACGACGACGCCTCCGGCACCCTGCTCAACGCGATGAACAGCAGCCTGCACTGACGCACCGTCAGTGAACGGCCAGGGGCCGCGCGGATCGAGGTGATCCGCGCGGCCCCCGCGTGTGTCCGGCGTGGTGTCCGGCGTGTGTGCCCGGCGGGGGTGTCCGGGCGTGGGTGTCCGCCCGCCGCTACCGCTTCCGCGGCACCGGGTCCGCTCCACCGCGCGGGGTCGCGCCCGGACGGCAGCGCAGCAGCCGGCCGACGGTCAGCCGGGCGCCGCGCAGCGCACCGTGCCGGTGCAGCGCCTGGACGGCGTAGGTCGAGCAGGACGGCGTGTAGGGGCAGCAGGCCGGGCGCTTCGGGCTGATCTCGGTCCGGTAGTACCGCACCGCCCCGTACAGCGCGCCCGCCGCGAAGCCCTCGGGAACGGGCGCCGCCCGGTCCGCACCGGTCTCCGGGCCCGCACCGCCCGCCGCGCCCGGCCGCCGTCCGGCGCGAACGCCGGCGAGGGCGAACCGGACGCCCGCGGCCATCATCACCGGGACGAGGGCGATCAGACAGGGGTCGGCGAGGTCGCAGCAGTCGCAGGCGTCCAGGCAGTCGTTGTCGCGCTTCTTCGGCTTGCCGTTGCGGCGCCGGTACTCCTCCCAGGCCCGCCGCTGCTCCCGCCGTCGGAGGCGCTCCGACTCGGGCAGCCACCACCAGGCCCGCTGGGGGCGCTGCGGCGGGAACGAGACGCCGGGGCCGGGCTGCTGGTAGGACACGACGGATGATCCCTTCGGTGCTTCCGCCGGGGCCGACCCCCAACGACCCGGTCAGATTATCCGAGGGCGCGGGCGGCTACGCAGCCGCCCGAACAGCGGTCAGCCGCCGCCGCCCAGGGTCGGGAAGAGGTCGGTGAACGGCTGGGTGGTCACCGAGACGCTGCGGCCGAACGGGTCGTCGAAGTCCCAGATCAGGAAGAGCAGAAAGGCGATCAACGCGCTGAACGCACCCGCCAGGACCAACTCCCTGGCCGAACGCCGGATCTGGAGCGCGAACACCATGCCGACGGTGACCAGCGCCCCGACGATCAGGCCGAACCAGACCACGCCCGGCATGGTCGGACCGGCGTTCTGGCCACGGGCGTTGCGGGCCTCGTCGACGGCGCTGATCCGGTCCATGATCGGCTGGTAGGCCTGGGACTCCAGGTCGCTCTCGGGGGCGTGGGTGGCGACGTCCGCCCGCAGCATGTCCAGCAGTTCGGTGCCCCGGTCGGAGATCTCGCCGTGCTCGCGCATGTACGTCCACTCGACGTCCACCACGTACGAGACATAGGCGTCCACGTCGGCCCGGACCTTGTCGCGGAACTCGACCGGGTAGACCTGCGCCCGCTCGCTCACCTCGTGCAGCGACTGCGCCTCGCGCAGCGCGTCGTCCTGGGCGGCGCCGCGCGCCTCCCAGACGCCCGCGATGGCGAGGCCGAGCACGATCGCGTAGACCACGCCGATCATCATCGTCATGTACTCGATGACGTCCGGCGTCTCGTCGGAGCTGTCGCCCTCGCGCACCCTGCGGTGCCTCAGCAGCACCACCGCCACCACGACGGCGCAGGCCGCCGACATGGCGATGGCCAGCGCCAACCACTCGGACATGGGAACTCCCTTCCTGCTTCTTGGGGGTGGATCTCTCGTCGTGGCCGGGGGCCCGCCCACGGGCGGGCGGACCCGGCTTCGGGACCGGCCGCCCCAGCGGCAACCGGCCTCGGCAGTGGCCGACTTCAGGAGCTGCCGACCTCAGGGGAAGCCCGCCTCAGGACCGGCCGGAGCCGCCGCGTCCGGACCCGCCGCGCGGGCGCAGGACCGCTGCCGCGAGCACGGCCGGCACGGTGACCAGCAGCATCGTCCGGGTGGGCGACGTGCCGTGCCGACGCTCCGGGGCGGGCGGGGGCGGGGGCGGGGCCGGCGGCAGCCGGAGCGGCTTCGCGGCGGGTGTCGCCCGCACCGGGCTGGGGGCCGCCGGGCTCGGCGCGACGGTCGGCGCCGGCGGTTCGGGCGGCGCGGGCGGTTTGGGCGCGGGAGCCGGGGGCGGTACGGCCGGCCGTACGTCCGGCGTCGGCGCGGGTTTGGGCTCCGGCCGGGGCGACGCGGGCGGCGGGGTGGGTGCGGACGTGGGTGTGGGCGCGGGCGGCGGCACCGGCACGGGGGGCGGCGTCGGAGTCGGGGTCGGCGTGAAGCTGGGTGTCGGCGTCGGCGTCACAGTCGGCTTCGGCGTCGGCGTGGGCGTGGGCGTGGGGCTGGGCGTCACAGTCGGCGTCGGGCTCGGACACGGGTGGTGGTGGTGTCCGCCGGAGTGGTCGGGCTTGGGGTGGTGCGGCTGCGGATGGTGCAGGACCCCGGAGAGGTCGACGGAGACGCCCACCTCCACGTCGACGTCCACCTCGACACCCACGCCGCCCTTGCCGACCGAAACCGAGACGTCCGTCCCGGCGGAGACACAGGTCTCGACGACGACCGGACCGTGCGGGCGCCCCCCGCCGTGGTGCCCGGCGGGCCGGGCGGCGGCCGCGCCGCTCAGCAGCGCGCAGAGCGCGGCCACCCCGGCCGCCGCCCCGGCCACCCGGACTCCGCGCCCGGGAGCGCCGACGGCAGCGCCGCCGCTCCTCGCGAAGGTCAGCTCTCGGGTCACGGCTGACCGTCCATCGGTATCCGTCGGCTGCTGGGGCTGCGGCATGGGCTCCCTACACCTCTCGCGTTCTCAGGAGGGTCGGCCGGTACGGGGAGAGCCGACGCCGGACGGCCCGCCTCCGGGGGCGGGCCGTCCGGGCGCGGCCTCGCTCAGGCGCGGCCGTGCGCGATCTCGACGTTCTCCAGCACGCCGACGGCGTCGGGCACCAGGATCGCGGCCGAGTAGTAGGCGCTGACCAGGTAGGAGATGATCGCCTTCTCGCTGATCCCCATGAAGCGGACCGAGAGGCTCGGCTGGTACTCGTCCGGGATCCCGGTCTGGTGCAGGCCGATGACGCCCTGGTTGTCCTCGCCCGTCCGGATCACCAGGATCGAGCTGGTGTTCTCCTTGGTGATCGGGATCTTGTTGCACGGCAGGATCGGCACCCCGCGCCACGCCGGCACCTGCTGCCCGCCGAGGTCGACATGGTGGGGGTAGAGCCCGCGCGAGTTCAGCTCACGGCCGATGGCGGCGATGGTGCGCGGGTGGGCGAGCAGGTAGTCAGGGTCACGGCGGCGGTTGAGCAGCTCGTCGAGGTCGTCCGGGGTGGGCGGACCGGAGTGGGTCTGGATCCGCTGGTCGAAGTCGGCGTTGTTGAGCAGGCCGAACTCCGGGTTGTTGACGATCTCGTGCTCCTGGCGCTCGCGCAGCGCCTCGATGGTCAGCCGGAGCTGGTGCTCGATCTGGTTCATCGGCTGGTTGTAGAGGTCGGCGACCCTGGTGTGCACCTTGAGCACGGTCTGCGCGACGCTCAGCTCGTACTCGCGCGGCTTCAGCTCGTAGTCCACGAAGGCGCCTGGCAGCTCGTACTCGCCGTGGTGGCCCGCCGACAGCGCGATCTCGGCCTCGCCGCGCTCGTTCTGGGCCTGCTGCGGCAGGGTCAGGAACTCACGCAGGTGCTCCTGGAGCGCCGTGGAGCCGTCCCGAACGGTCTGGAACTGCCGCCGGGGCAGCGAGAGGACGGTACCGGCGGTGACGGTCTTGGCGGTGAACTCCCAGACGGCGTCCGGGTCGAGCACCGCGGTCTCGCCGAAGCGGTCGCCGTCACCGAGGACGCCGACCACGGTGTCGTCGCCGTACTTGCCGGTGCCGATCTTGTTGATCTTGCCGTGGGCGATGAGGTAGATCCGGTCGGCCGGCGCGCCCGCCTCGGCGAGCACCTCGCCCGGCCCGAAGTCCCGCTGCTCGCAGCGGTCGGCGAGGGCGGTCAGCACCTCGTCGTCCTCGAAGCCGCGCAGCAGGGCGAGTTCACCCAGCTCGCGCGGGATGACCCGGACCTCGGAACCGGTCTTGATGAACTCGATCCGGCCGTCACCGACGGTGTAGGTGAGCCGCCGGTTCACCCGGTAGGCACCACCCGCGGCCTGCACCCAGGGCAGCACCTTGAGCAGCCAGCGGGAGGTGATCTCCTGCATCTGGGGTGCGGACTTGGTGGTGGTGGCGAGGTTGCGGGCAGCGGCCGTGGCGAGGCTCGACTGCTGCGGCACCTGCTGTGACTCCGAGCTGGTGTCCACCGGCATCGGCAGGGTTCTCCTTCATCTGGTCAGGTCGCGCCGGACCCGCCCCGGCGCGAGCCGCGACGTGTCGTCACATATGCGTGGATAATGGGAAGTTGGCGAAGATTCGCAGGGTGGCCGCCGTTTCCGAAGGCCCATCCGGAACCCTAGATCAAAGACGCCCCGCCGGACCGGTCCATGCAGAAGGTGCCGCCCGATAGGGTGAATATCGGCCATGAAGAGGTTGGAATCCCTCGGCCTCCTCTAGACAGATCTTCGAATCCCCGTGCATGCGAATCGCCCGCGCGCCGGAACGCCCCCTTCCGCTCGAACGACGAAACGGCGAGGCCCGCGGCCCACCGGGGGGCCACGGACCCAGGGAACGTTCGTTCGACTCTCGAACAGATGCACACATCTCGCAGGCCGACGCTCGGAACGGCGCCCGGACCAACGCCGACTCTCCGGCGGACCAGGACGGCTGTTCGAATGGGGCGGCCGCAACCGGCCGTCCCGGGTGGCCTGTTCGTCGTACCGCGCGACGGAGCAACGGGTCGGGGCAGCCAGGGAACGGAGCGGGGCGTGCGGGTGCCGCTTGTCGGCCGACTCGCACACGCCCCGGCCCGTCGGTTCCTCCGGTCCTGCCTCCGGTCAGCTCCAGGTGCCGCCGTTACCGAAGGGGAACACCGTGTCCGCCTGCCCCGCATACGCACCACTCAGCGCGAACGTCACACTCGACGGACGGTAAATGCCGTACGTACTACGCCCCTTGGCACTCCAGTCACCCACGATCGGCAGATCACCCGCCTGACCGAACACCGCCGACGACACCGAACCGTCGTCATGCCGCAACGCGAACGTGTTCGTCGACGGACGGTACACACCCATCTGCGCGTGACCCACACCGTCCCAGTCACCCACCACCGGCACATCCCCCGCCTGACCGAGCACCGCCGACGACACCGAACCGTCATCATGCCGAACCGTGAACGTGTTCGTCGACGAACGGTACACCGCCATCTGCGCATGCCCGTTCGCATCCCAGTTCCCCACCACCGGCACATCCCCCGCCTGACCGAACACCAACGACGTCGAACCACCGTCGTCATGACGCACCGCGAACGTGTTCGTCGACGGACGGTACACACCCAACTGCGAATGACCCACACCGTCCCAGTCACCCACGATCGGCACATCCCCCGCCTGACCGAAACTCACCGTCCCATCCGCAGGCCCCGCCGAATTCGAGATCCGCAACCCCCACACCCCGTCCCGGAACACCCCCACCGTCGTCGACGACGACCCCGGCCAACGCCCCGCCACCGGCACATCACCGCTGTACACCGGCGTCGTGGGGGCGACCGGGTCGTCGATCACACTGTTGTTGCGGACCGGGCCGAACGTGCCGTGACCGGAGAAGTAGGGGTAGGGGATGGTCCGGTGATGGACGCCGGATCCGGTGAACTCGTATCCGATGTAGGAGTTGTGGTCGCTGTCGGCCCACTGGTCGAAGATGACGATGTGTCCGGCAAGCCCCGCGGCGTTGTTCAGCAGGGCGTCGCCCGGCTTGAGGTCGTTCTTGCTGCCGAGCCAGGACGCGACACCACCGGGGACGAAGCTGGTGGTGTCCAGGCCGGGAGTGCCCAGCTTCCAGGCCATCGAGGCGTAACCGGAGCAGTCCGTTCGGTAGCCCTGGAAAGCGCCGCTCCCGTTGTAGACGAGGTTCTTGCCGACCCATGTGTCGGCGCGGGCGAGGACCTGGGAGCGGGTGAGAACCGGAGCGGCGGCCATGAGCGAGTTCTGAGCCTCGATCGGGGTGCTCGGCCCCTGGCCGGCACCGCCCTTGTCGTAGTGGTCGACCACGACGGGGGGCGTGGTGTCCGCCGTCGGGCCCGGCTGGGCGTTCACCGGGGAGGCACCGAGGGCGAGGACGGACAGGCCGGCGGCGAGCAGGACGGAAGCGGCGCGGACTGTGGAACGCGAAACGGACACAGTTGTCTCCATGACTGGACGCGGTTGAAAGGGGTGCATGCACTGAAGTGGTGCAGGGCACACGCTCGGGGGTGCCGTCGGGCCGGCGGCGCGGTCGTGGCCGCCACCTGGGTCAGAGCCCTCGCGAAACGGGACGGACAGGGATCGCCGCACGCCTGCCCGACCGTCCCCGGTCTGCGGATACGCGGCTTCCGGAGCGTCGTCCCGGTGCGCTGGGCGGCTGCCCTGCAGGAGCAGCCGATCGGGCGGTGTGCCGGTGACGGTGGGGGCGGGTGGTCAGCCCCAGATCATGTCGTCGGAGGGGAGTGGGGTGACGACCGCGGCGGTCATGGTGGTGACGGTACGAGGCATGGAACGGCCTTCCCTGGCACGACGGGCAGTCGGATCCGGCTTCGCGTCCCGCGGTGACGCTTCGTCCGGCGGGCCGTCGGGGTGTTGCTCCCCGGCGGCTGTTACCAGCTTCGTCGCCGCTCAGGGCAGGCGGAAGGCTCCCAGGGAGGACGGAAGCGTCCTTGGACCGTTCCGGCCAGAGACGCTGAGGAGTACAGCTGAGGAGCACATGGGTCGGGCCTGGTGAGCGGTACCGCGGGCTCGCCCGGGGGTAGGACGCCGCCCGTACCGCAGCCGGATCAGCGACGCGGACGGTCGCCGCTCAGGCCACCTCGAAGCCCTGCCGGACGCGGTCGAAGCGGCCCGCCGCCAGGTCCTCGTCGGTGATCCAGAACGACACGTTGACGGTCTCGCCCCAGTCCGCGCCCGCCGCCGAGCCCTCGACCTGGAGCAGCGGGCGGTGGCCGGTGGGGCGGCCGGTGTCGGTGTCGCACCAGCCGAGGACCCGGACGTCGGGCCGGGGCAGGTGGTCGCGGAAGTCGGCGGCGAGGTCGAGGGCGATCATGAAGTCGTCCGGGAAGAGGTTCTCCAGCTCGCGGTCCTGGTAGGACGGCGCGGAGAGCGCCCAGTGGGCCCGGACCTCGACGGCCGGCAGCACGGACGCGCCGGCCCCGCTCGCGGGGGCGGGCCCGGGCGGGGCGTCGGCGGGCACCCGCAGGACGCGGCAGCCGTGGCCGCTGAAGTCGGCGAAGCGGTCGTCGTGGAAGAACAGCAGCAGCCCGTCGGCGGGGAGCGGCCACCGGCCGCCGTGCCCGGTGGTGCGGAAGGCCTCGGCCAGTGCGGCGCAGTCGAGCCGGGCGAGCAGTTGCATCGGCCGCCCGGCGGACTCCGGCCAGTCGGTGCCCGCCGGCAGCACGGGCCGTCCGCCGAGGTGCCCGGCCCGCGGGCCTTCGGGGCCCTGCGGACCGGCGTGCAGGGCGAGCGAGGGTCGCAGCAGCCCGTCCACCAGCGGGGCGGTCCGCTCGTCGGCCCGCTCGCGGATCGCCGCGTGCACGGCGTACGGCATCGGGGTCGTCAGGGCCCCGGCGGGGTCGGTGAGCAGCGGTTCGGCCATGGGCGCAAGCCTGCCATCCGGGTCCGACAATCCACCCGGACAGCCCGTCAGGTGCCGGTACGGGGGCGGCCGGCACCTGACGGGGGTTCGAGGGGGGCGGGGCTCAGGAGCAGGTGACCTCGTTGCCGGGGACGTTGAGGATGCCGGAGTCGCTGGCACCGCCGGACTGGTACTCGTAGTAGATGTACGTGTAGAAGTCGATCCGTGCGCCGGAGCCGCAGGCCGAGTCGGAGGCGATGGCGTAGGTCAGCGTGACGGTGGTGCTGCCGCCGGCCGCGACGGGCACGGTGTGGTGGACGATGCCGGTGGTGGCACCGGTGTCGCAGGCGCTGACGTTGCCGCCGCAGGCCGAGAACGCGTACTTGAGACCGGTGAGCTGGGTGGTCGCGTACGTCGGCTGGATGGACTGGTAGACGAACTGCACCGGGGTGTTGTGGGGGTTGGTGAGGGTCAGGGTCAGGGTGACCGAGGAGCCCGGGGTCGCCGTCGCCCTGTCGGCGCTGACGGCGAGCAGCGGGGTGTCGGCCTGGGCCGGGGCGGCCGAGAAGAGCAGACCGACCACGAGGGCCAGGATCGCGGCAAGTCCGAAGCGGCTCACATGTGTTCTGCGCATGACCATGGAGCGTAGGGCGCGGTGCCGCCTGCGGCGCCCGCCTCCGCCCCGGCCCGTACTGGCATATGACAGCGGAGCGGACGCGGCGGGCCATTGCGTACGCTCCGCCCTCCCGCCGCGCCGTCCGGACGCCTACCCTCCGCCTCTACCCGGACGGCTGCCGCCACCCGGGCCGGCGGGCGCCCGGCCCCGGCTCAGACGGGCGGCGGCAGGATGTCGCACAGCGCGGCGAGGGCGGCCGGGTAGGCGTGGTCGGGCGGGGTGGCGTAGCCCACGACCAGGCCGTCCGCGGCGGGCGTGGTGTCCGGGTCGGCCAGCGGGTGGCGGTAGTCCGCGAGGCCGTCCACGGCCAGCCCCCGGTAGGCGGCGGCCTTGAGCACCGACCGCTCGGTGCCGGGCGCGAGCCGGAGCACCGCGTGCAGACCGGCCGCGATCCCGGAGACCTCGATGTGCGGGGCCCGGGCGGCGAGGGCCACGACCAGTTGGTCGCGGCGGTCCCGGTAGCGCCGGCGCATCCGCCGGACGTGCCGGTCGTACCCGCCCGAGTCGATGAACTCGGCGAGCGTGAGCTGGTCCAGCGCGCTGGCCCAGGCCTCCCGTTCCCCCTTGGCGGCGAGCACCCGGTCCACCAGGTGCTCGGGCAGCACCATCCAGCCGAGGCGCAGGGCGGGGGTGAGGCTCTTGCTGACGGTGCCGAGGTAGACGACCCGCTCCGGGTCCAGCCCCTGGACGGCGCCGACGGGCTGGCGGTCGTAGCGGAACTCGCCGTCGTAGTCGTCCTCCAGGACGAGACCGCCGCGCCCGCGTGCCCAGTCCACCACCGCCGCGCGCCGGGCCGCGTGCAGCGGCCCGCCGGTCGGGAACTGGTGGGCGGGGGTGAGCAGCGCCGTCCTGACATCCTGACGGTTCGTCAGTTCACCGACCCGTGCGCCGTTCTCGTCCAGCGACAGCGGCACGGTGGCCACCCCGGCGGCGGTCAGCAGCGCCCGGTGGAAGGAGAGCCCGTACGCCTCGACGGCCAGCGGCCCGTCGACCCGCCCCGGCAGCACGGCCCCCGCGCCGTCGAAGAGCAGTCGCAGCGCGTGGGCGAAGCCCGAGCAGACGACGATGCGGTCCGGGTCGGTGCGCACGCCCCGGGCGCGGGCCAGGTAGTCGGCGAGGACGGCGCGCAGCTCGCGGCGGCCCTGTGGGTCGCCGGGCCCGAAGGCCTCGTTGGGCGCGGCGGTGAGGGCCCGGCGCCCGGCGGCGAGCCAGTCGGCCCGGGGGAAGGAGGCCGCGTCGGGCTGGCCCTGGCGCAGGTCGTGGGCGGGCCGGGGCGGCGGCGACGGCCGGCGGGTCCGGGCCGGGGTGACGGGCTCGGCGCGCTCGGCGACGGTGGTGCCGGAGCCCTGGCGGGCGGTGAGCCAGCCCTCGGCGACCAGTTCGGCGTACGCGTCGGCGGCGGTGTTGCGGGCGATGCCGAGGTCGGCGGCGAGCGAGCGGTAGGGCGGCAGCCGGGTGCCGGGGGTGAGCCGGCCGCTGCGGATCGCCTCGCGCAGGGCGGCCATCAGCGCGGCGCGGCGGCCCCCGGCGGCGAGTTCGAGGTGCAGGTCGCTGCCGGTCTTGCGCGCGGTGGCGGCCCTGGGCGCGGTGCCGGTCCGGGGAGTGCCGCCGGTCGGGCGGGTGTGTGTCCGGGGGTGCCCGACCGGGGTGTCCGTCATGATCACGTACCCTACCGGGCGGGTCGTGACCGGCCGCCGGCCGATACGGGCCGCGGGGCGCGGACCAGCTCGGCCGGGCAGAGACCGTGTTCCGATCCTGCGCTATTCCTCCCCCCGGGCCGGTCCGCGCCGGTAGCATCTCGCCCGCCCGGGAGAGTTGGGCTCGAGGCGGGACCTGCGCGCAAGCCCTCCGCCGGGATGTCGTGATCGCCGAAGGGGTGGGGCTCGTGGAGATCGGGTTGGCAGACGCGGTGGCGGCCGTGCGCGATGAGCTGCTGGAGGCCGCGGCGCGCGGGATCGGCCAGGACATCGCGTTCGCGGTGGGGCCGGTGGAGATGGAGTTCGAGGTCGAGCTGCGCGCGGACGCGAAGGCCAGGGGAGACTTCCGGGTGTGGGCGGTGACGGCGGAGGCGGAGGCCGGGGTCTCCCGCGGCCGCACCCACCGGGTGTCCTTCACGCTGACGCCGCGCACCGCCGACGACCAGGACGTGATCATCCGCGGGTCCGCCCAGCGCCCCAAGGGTCCCGGCCCGGTGGGCGGGCGCATTCCTGGCTGACCCCGCACCGGCGGACACGGACGCGACGAGCAGGTGGAGGGGTCGGGGTGGAACGCGAGCGTGTGGTGACGGTGGAGGGCCCGGACGGGCCCGGATCGGGCTATGTCATCGGCCCGCGGCTGGTGCTCACCTCCGCACACGTCGTCGGCCGGGCCACGACGGTGCGGCTGTACCGCCCGGGCGAAGAACCGCTGTACGACGGCGTGGTGGTGTGGTGCGGTACGCCCGGGGGGCGCGACGACGCCGCGCTGGTGCTCGTGGACGACGGGCGGTGGTACCCGCCCGGCGGCGCGAAGGTCCGCTGGGGGCGCCTGGCCACCTCGCGCCCACGGCAGAAGTGCGAGACCTGGGGCACCCCTGCCGTGGCCCAGCGCCCCGGCAGGGCGACGGAGGCCGGGCAGCAGACCGGAAGGATCAACCCGGGCAGCGGCTTCGTCGGCAACCACTACGTCGTCAGGCTGGACGACCACCCGCCCGAGCCGACCGGCGAGGGGCTCTCACCCTGGGCCGGGCTGTCGGGAGCGGCGCTGTTCTGCGGCGGGATGCTGATCGGGGTCGTCGCCAGTGACATGGCGTACTACGGGCACTCGGCGCTGAGGGCGGTGCCGGCCTATGTGCTGCACCACGACGCGACCTTCCGCGCCGCGTTGGACGAGCACGGCGCCGGCTCGACGGCGCTGGGGCTGGTGGAGTTCCAGGACCTGGTCGAGAAGGAGCCGCCGAGGCCAGCCGGCGGACTGGCCTCTCCCGCGGCCCTGCTGACGGCCGAACGGCAGGTCGTGGACTTCCACGGCCGTGAGGAGCTCCTGCACCGGTTGACCGCCTGGTGCGAGCAGGCGGGTTTCGGCGCCTGGCTGCTCCACGGCCCCGGCGGGCAGGGCAAGACCCGCGTGGCGCACGAACTCGCCCGCCGGCTGGCCCGGCGGCCGCTCCCGGAAGGCTGGACGGTGCTGTGGCCGCGGGCGAACGCGGCACCGACGGACCTGGCCGCGCTGTGGGAGGTCACCGGCCCCCTGCTGGTGGTGCTGGACTACGCGGAGACCCGCCTCGACGAGCTGTCCGCCCTGCTGGCGGCCGCCGAGGAGCACGCCGCGCCGTTCAGGCTGCTCCTGCTCTCCCGCACCGCCGGGGACTGGTGGAACAACACGAAGGCCGCCCATCGCATCGCCGAGGAACTGCTCGACGGCGCTCCGGTGGTCGGGCTCCCCCCGCTGGAAGCCGCGCCGGCCGACCGCCCGCGGACGTACCGGCGGGCGGCCGAGGCGTTCGCGGCGGCGCTGCCCGGTGTCAGCGGACATCAACGGCCCGACTGGCCGGCCCTGGCCCGCGCCCTGCCCGTCCCAGTCCTCGACCGCGCGGGGTTCGACAACGCCCTGACGCTGCAGATGACCGCGCTGGCCGACCTGCTGGACACCGTCCGGGACTCCGCCGACGACCCTCCTGATGCCGCGCCGCCGACGACGACCGGGGAGGCGGCCGACGTCGAAGAGCGCATGCTCGTGCACGAGCGCCGGTACTGGCTGAGGAACGCCACCGCCCATCGGCTGCGGCCACCGCTGACGGACGGGGCACTCGAGGACGCCCTGGCCGCGGCCCTGCTGGTCGGAGCGGACGACCGTGAGCAGGCGGCCGAGGTCCTGCGGAGGGTGCCGAGCCTCGCGGACCAGGGGGAGCGCCGCGAGGCCGTCCGGTCGTGGATCACCGCGACCTACCCGCCGACCGGCCCCGGCCCCTGGGGCGCCCTGCAGCCCGACCGGCTCGCCGAGCACCTCGTGGGCCGGCGCGTACAGGCCGATCACTCCCTCGCCCACCGTCTGGTGCCCGCTCTGGACCGGGCCCGGGCGGCCCGGTTCCTGACGCTGCTCACCAGGGCCGGCGCACACCCGCCGCTCCGCGGTCGGCTGGACGGTCTGATCACCGACCTGTGCACCGGCAGTCCGGCCCTGCTGGGCCCGCCCGCCGTCGACGTCGCCACGCAGGTCGAGGCACCCGAACCGCTGCTCACCGCACTGCACCGGCTGTCCGACGACCCCGATACCCCGTTGTCGGACCTCGAGTCGCTGGCCGACCGCGTTCCGCTGTCCTCCTACCACCTCGCTCCCCTGGCCGTGCGTCTCCTGGAACGGATCGTCGCCGCACAGCGCGCCTCCGGCGTGGACGGTTCCGACCGTACGGTCGCGTTCGCCACCAGACTGCGTGAGCTCTCCAAGCGCCTGATGGACGTCGGAGAGCCGGACCGGGCGCTGGCGGCGGCCGAGGAGGCCGTCGGTCTGCTCAGCCGGGCGGCGTCGCCCCGGACCGCTGCCGCCCGCACCGAACTGGCCGCCGCCTGGAACAACGCCGGCGTCTGCCTTCGCGCGCTGGGGCGGCGGCGGGAAGCCCTCGCCGCGGCGACCGAGGCCGTCGGCATCCACCGGCGGCTGGCCGCGACCGGGATCTCGTCCGACGCCATCCTGTCGAACCACGTACAGAGCCTCAACAGCCTGTCCGACACCCAGCGGCAACTGGGCGACGCACCGGGCGCCCTGGAAACCGGCAGGGAAGCCGTCGGGATCCGGGAGGGACTGGTCCGGAGCGGAAGGGGCCCGGGCCAACCTCGCGCTGGATCTGAACAACCTCGCCATCCACTGCCTGGACACCGGGCAGCGGGAAGAGGCGCTGGAGACGATCGACCGGGCGCTGGAGATCCTGCGGCCGCTGGCCGAGGAACACCCCGACACCTTCCGCCCCGCCCTGGCCGTCGGCCTGAACACGAGATCCAACTGCCTGTCCGAGATGGGGAGATGGGAGGAGGCCCTGGAGGCGGTCCGGCAGAGCACCGCCATCCGCCGCCGGCTCGCCGAAGGGCGCCCCAACGCGTTCGGCCCCGGGCTGGCCATGACCCTCAACACACTCGCCATCGACCTGGCGGCCCTCGGGCACCACGACGAGGCCGTCGAAGCGGGCCGCGAATCCGTCGCACGCTACCGGATCCTGGCCGAGGCCCAGCCCGACGCGTTCCGCGGTGAGCTGGCCATGAGCCTGAACACGCAGGCCAACCAGCTCGCGGACACCGGAGATCCGCACGGCGCCCTCACCCTGGCCGAGGAAGCGGCCGGTATCTACCGCGAACTGGACGAGGCCTCCCCCGGCGTCTTCGCCATGGATCTGGCCATGGGTCTGACCACACTCGCAAGCCGGTTGGACGACGTCGGGCGACACCAGGAGGCCGTGGAGAGGATCGAGGAGGCCGTCACGATCTACCGGTCGCGGCCGGCGAAGCACTCCGAGGCCGTCCGCCCCGACCTCGCGGCGTGCCTGAACAACCTCGGCGTTCATCTTCGCGCACTGGGCCGGGCCGAGGAGGCGCTGGCGGGGATCACCGAGGCCGTCGAGATCTCACGCGGTCTCGCCCGTACCAATCCCCGGGCGTTCCGGCCCGCACTCTCCCGGTATCTGATCCACCGTGTCCTGTGCCTGCGGGACTTGGGCCGGCTGCCGGAGGCCGTGCCGATCGTGCGGGAGGCGGTGGCGGTCGAGTTGCAGGTGGCCGCGCCCGCGCCCCTCGCCCGGCTGCCCGAGTCGGCCTCCCGGCTCAGCTCGCTCTCCGGCGCGCTGACCCTGGCGGGACAACGGCACGACGCGCCCGGTGTGACCAAGGAGGTCGCGAAGCTCCGCCACCGGCTGGCGAAGGACGATCCGCAGACGCACGAACCGGAACAGGCCGCGACGCTCGACCTGCTCGGACGCCAGCTCGCATCGGTCCAGCGGCACGCCGAGGCGCTGGCCGCCGCCCGGAAGGCGGTGACCGTCCGGCGCCGGATCCGGGCCCGCGCCGACACTCCGGCCCACCGGGCCGCTCTCGCGGCGTCGTTGGGGAACCTCGGCGAGTACCTGATGCAGGCCGGGCAGCGCGGCAAGGCGCTGCCCCCGATGAAGCAGGCCGTCCGTCTCTGGCGCGAACTGTCCGAAGCCGACCGCACGGCGCACCAGCCCGTCCCGGCCCTGGCGCTCGTCCTGCTCGGCTTCCTCTTCTTCGGCGCGGGCCGGGTGGACGAGGCGGTGAGGACCGCCCAGGAGTCGGTGGACGCCTGTGACGCTCTCGCCGGGCTCGATCCCGCACACGGCCCGTTCCTGTCCGTCGCGCTCTGCGTGCACGGCGTGATCCTGACCGAGCTGGAACAGCGGGCGGCCGCGCTGCCTCTCCTCGAACGCGCGGTGCGGGCCGCCCGACCGCTCGCCGAGACCGGTCCCGCCCCCTACCGGACCATTCTGGCCTCGGCATTGAGCGGGCTCGCCCAGTGCCTGGCGGAGGAACCGGAGTGGCCCGAGGAGGCCTTGACGTACGCCCAGGAGGCCGTCGCCCTGCTCACCCCGCC
Source organism: Kitasatospora sp. NPDC088351 (assembly GCF_040685575.1). NCBI lineage: Bacteria > Bacillati > Actinomycetota > Actinomycetes > Kitasatosporales > Streptomycetaceae > Kitasatospora > Kitasatospora sp. NPDC088351. Next base: position 25,577 of record NZ_JBFBIL010000085.1, read on the forward strand.
GGCCGAGGCCGACCCCCTCGTCCTTGAGGCCGACCTGGCGCGGGCACTGCCGGTCCTGGGCCTCTGCCTGGCCCGGGCCGGACGGCACGGCGAGGCCGCCGGGACCACCGAACGGGCGGTCGAGGTCTGGCGCCGCCTCCGGGACGCCGCCCCCGCCGCCCACGAACTCGACTTCGGCGCCGCCCTGCTCGCGTACGCCAGGGCCCGGCTTCTCCCCGGAGCACGGTCGGCCGAAGCGCTGGCGGCCGTGGACGAGGCGCTGGCCGTATTCCGCGGTTTGGGTGCCACGGAACCCACGCTGGTCGAGCGGCAACAGCGGCTGGCCCTGGAGACCCGAACGAAACTGATCAGGCGTTCGACGTAGCGGCTCTTCGGAGCTGGAGCCGCATGACGGCCCGAGCGGTCCGGCTCCTGCATTGGGGTCGGATTAGGACGCCAATCAGGTGGTCGCTAAATAGGCTCATGACTGGATTCAGGGGCTGCCTGTTATGTCTCCGGACATGACCAACACCAGGAAGTACCTCGCCGCCGTCGGCCTCGGCGCCGCGCTGGCCATCACCTGCGCCGGCCCCTCCTACGCCGGCGACGGCATCGTGCGCGGCGGCCACCACGGCCACGACCACGGCCACTCGGGGTTCGCCCCGTCCGGCACCACCTGCGCCAACATCGGGGAGGGCGCCCACGCCAACGGTGTCGCGGCGGGTTCGCCGGGCGTGCTGTCCGGCAACCAGATCCAGATCCCGATCAGCATCCCGATCAACATCTGCGGCAACAGCATCGACATCATCGGCCTGTTCAACCCGGCCGGCGGAGGCGGCAACGGCGGCGGCGGGAACAACGGCGGGGGCAACAACGGCGGGGGCAACAACGGCGGCGGAAACGACGGCGGCGGGAACAACGGCGGGGGCAACAACGGCGGCGGGAGCAGCGGCGGCAACAGCTGATCCAAGCCCAGGGCCCACCCCCGGCCCACCCGCCGGGTAGGCACCCCGTTCCATCGACCAGAACCCCCAGCAACCCGAAGGGCTGCGACCCCGGCATCGACGCCGGGGTCGCAGCCCTTCCGTCCTGTCCGGTCGCGGGCGGGCTACGGCACCACGGTCACCGGCCAGCGGCCCGCCTTCACCAGGCGGACGGCGACCGAACCGATCACCCGGTGCCCGGCCTGCTCGGAGGCGCCGACGACGACGGCGTCCGCCCGCAGCTCGTCCGCCATCCGCGCGAGGCCGGTGTACGGGTCACCGCGGACGGTCAGGAAGCGCCACTCCAGCTGCCAGACGTGGCTCAGCCGGTGCTCGGCCTCGCGCAGGGCGGCCAGCAGTTCGTCGGCGATCTCCTGGGTGGTCTCCTCCACCACCGCGCCCGCGAGGGCGGTCGCCGCCCCGAGCACGGGCTGGACGTACGCCACCGCGAGGATCGCGTTCTGCCGCCGGGCGAGGCCGGCCGCATAGGCGGTCGCACGCCAGGAGGAGTCCGAGCCGTCCAGCCCGGCCATGATCACCTTGGGCCCGTCCGTCCCCAGCTCGAAGCCGGCCGGCGCGACCGCCTGCTCCGGCTCCTCGACCCCGCCGACGGCCCCTGCATCACTCTCGTTGCTCATGGCCCGAGGCTATTCCGGACACGGCACGTGAGGGGACGGGGCACGACGGGTGAGGGCTGTGGTGCGGGCCACCCCTGGCGGCCGTCGATCTTGGCCGGGAGGGCCGATTCGCACACGGACGGCCGGAAGCCCGTCACGCGGCGTCGACAATGTGGGCGGCCTCACAGCGACTCGCACGTGACGCAGGCCACTTCCAGGGGAGGTTTGATCTTCGAAATAGGGACATTTCGGTCCAAATCAGTACATTTCCTTGATCCATACCCCCGGTAACACCCCTCTGACGTGGCTAAACCTGTAAATCCTTGAAACCTCCACCGGGGCCCCCGTAACTTCGAACTCGTTGCACCGAGCGAAACGCTCCCGAGGGCCTCACAGCCCCGGAGTTCGGAACGGTGCCGAACCACGCGAGTGACGTGATCCCCGAAACCGACGGCCTTCCGAGGGCCTGGTTCCGCGCGCTCGCAGACCCCCTCCGAAAGGAACCCCATGACCTTCCGTAACGAGACTGCCGCCACCACCACCGCCACCAAGCGTCGCAACCGCGTCCGGATGGCTCTGATGGCCGGGGCGCTGACCGCCCTGCCGGTGGCCGGCCTCGTCACGGCCAACAGCGCCTCCGCCGCGCCGGCGTCCGTCTGGGACAAGGTCGCGCAGTGCGAGGCGACGGGTAACTGGGCCATCAACTCGGGCAACGGCTTCTACGGCGGCCTGCAGTTCACCTCCAGTACCTGGGCCGCCTTCGGCGGTACCGCGTACGCCTCGCAGGCCCACCAGGCCACCAAGGCCCAGCAGATCGCGATCGCGGAGAAGGTCCTCGCCGCCCAGGGCCCGGGCGCCTGGCCGATCTGCTCCGTCAAGGCCGGTATGAGCAAGTAAGGCCCTCGGCGCACCGCGCCACGACGACGCCGCCGCACCCGACCGTTCAGTCGAACCGGTCGGGTGCGGCGGCGTTGTGTCGTTTCCGGGGCGTTTCCGGGGCACTTTCAGGCGGCTCGCTGGCCGCGGAGGAGGAGGGGGAAGCGGCGCGGTGCGGTGGTGAGGGCCTCCCGGACGCGGGCGGCCTGGGCGGGGCTCATCACGGCGGGGAGGCGGCGGGGGTCGACGAAGCGGTGGCCGAGCAGGCCGCTGCGGTGCTGGGGCGGGACGGTGATGCGGGCGGCTTCGTGGTCGCTGAGGGTGCCGCCGTCGAAGACGAGGTTGAGGCGTTCGAGGTAGCGGTCGGCGGGGGTGAAGTCGACGGCGAGGAGGTGGGTGGGGCGGCGGTTCAGGCCGGTCTCGGCATGGAGGTGGCGGGCGGCGGCTTCGTGCGGGGATTCATTGGCGCGGGCGCTGCCGCCGGGGAGGATCAGGCCGTCCATGAAGTCCGGGTCGATGAGGAGGACGCGGCCGCGCGGGTCGCGGAGGAGGACGAGGCAGCCGAGCCGGCAGACGGGCGGCTTGGCAAGGAGTCGGGGGTCGCGCACGGTGGGGGTCACCTTCTGGTGCTGGTGCTGGCTCTCGGGTGGGGACGGCGGGTTCGACTCCGGCGGCTCCGTCGGCGGGCCCAGGCCTCGGTCACGTTCATTCCGGTCATGAGGGCGGTGGCGAAGAACAGCCACCAGACCAGGCGGGCAACGGCCGGCTGCCCGGGGTCGACCAGGGCGGAAGCACCGTGGGCGATGCCGAAGGAGGCGAGGAGCACGAGGGCGGCGGCGAGGAGCTCAGTCCTGGTCGGCTTGCCGCTCATGGAGCAGGCCCTTTCGCAGGAGTTCGGTGATCCGCAGGACCTGGGAGGTACGGGCCGAGCCGAGGTTGATCAGGTAGGCACCGGTCAA
>NZ_JBFBIL010000086.1:0-28725 GCF_040685575.1 Kitasatospora sp. NPDC088351
CAGGGTGGCGGCGCAGCACCGCCTCGGCCTCGCCCGGTTCGACCCGGAAGCCGCGGATTTTCACCTGGTTGTCGCTGCGGCCGACGAACTCCAGGCCCGCCGCCATGGCCGGGTCCCGCAGCCCGGGCCGCGCGTCCAGCCGTACACCGGACCAGGAGCCGAGCCCCGTGTCAGCGCGCCCGTCAGGCCTTGTGCGAGGACTCCAGGTGCGCGAAGACCACCACGTTGTCCAGGTAGTCGTGGCGCGTGCGGTCGTACGTACCGCCGCAGGTGATCAGCCGCAGCTGCGCGTCCGGCGTGTTCCCGTACACCTTCTGGTCGGGGAAGGCGTTCTTGGCGAAGGTCTCCACGGAGTCCACCGAGAAGACGGCGACCGTGCCGTCCGCGCGCGTCACCTCGACCCTGTTGCCCGGCAGCAGCAGGCTGAGCAGCAGGAACACCGACGGACCCTTGGCGGTGTCCACGTGCCCGGCCACCACCGCGCTGCCGCGCTCGCCGGGGGTGGCGCCGTCCCGGTACCAGCCGACCAGGTTCTTGTCGTCCAGGGGCGGCGCGTTGAGCTGGCCGGCCGCGTCCAGGGTGAGCTCGGTGAACGGCGCGTCCACGGCGATCTGCGGGATCCGCAGCCGGGTCGGAATGGCCGGCTTCAGCGCCGGCGCCCCCGGTGCGGCGACCGAACCCGGACCGGCCCCGGCCGCCCCGATGGCGGCCGGGGGAGCGGCCAGGCCCAGCACCGGCCCGGACGAGGGCTTCGCGCCGACCGAGTTGTAGATCAGCAGCAGACCGGCCGCCATCGCGCCCATACCCGTGCGCAGCAGCCGGGACGTACCAGGGACGGGACCGGCCATCACTCCACTCCTTCGGCATCAATGTCGGGTGCGCCGCTCCGGGTGCCGTCGCCGGGGCCGGTGCGGGAGGCGGTGGCCGTGGCGGGGAGGCGAGCCCGCCGCCGGGCAGCGCCAGGCCGCCACCGCCGGTGCGCGCGCCGCTGTGCGGCGTCTTCTCCTCGGTCTTGTGGACCGCCCCCGGCGCGGGCCGGGGGCGGTTCCACGGAGGGCGGGGCAGGTCAGTTGGGCCCGCCGCGCTCCCAGCGGTAGAACTCACGCGCCATGGCGTCCTTGGGCTCCCGCCAGGTGGCCGGGTCGTACGCCTGCACGTAGGCCGTGAGGCGGTCGCTGACCTGCCGGAACTCCGGGTGGCCGATCACCTTGGCGACGGCCGGGCCGGGCGGGCGGTCGGCCTCGATCAGGTGCAGGTAGACGTCGCCGAACTGGAACAGGCTGCGGCCGGTGACGCCGATCAGGTGCGGCAGTTCGCCCCGGTCCGACTCGGCGAACACGTCGGCGATGCCCTGGGCCGCGTCCGGCTTCATCCGGGCGACGATCAGTGCGCGGTGCATCCCGTTCACACCTCCCCGGCCTGCTTCTCGACCTTCTCGCGGATCAGCTGCATCTGGACCCGCGAGTTGCGGTTGATGTGGTTGACCATGCCCTTGTCGTCGACCGGTGCGGTGGGCTTCATCGCGAAGTCCTGGATCCAGCGCATCCGGGTGCCGGCCGGGACCTCCGCGTACTCCCAGCGGATGTCCATGAACTCGAACGGCCCGGGCTCGACCCGGCGGGCGCGCACCGCGAGCGAGGCCCGGTCGGTGGTGCGCTCGGAGACCCAGCTCCAGACCTGGCCGTTCTCGTCGGGGTGCATGGTGAGCCGGAAGCGCACGCTGTCGCCCTCCCGCTCCAGCACCTCGACCGAGGCGTACTCGCTGAACAGCTGCGGCCAGTTCTCCAGGTCGTTGGTGATCTCCCAGACCAGGTCGAGCGGCGCGGCGATGACGATCTCGTTGTCCGTGTGTCCGGGCATCTCAGGCACCTGCCGTGGTGGAGAGCGAGGCGTTGACCAGTTCCACGAACTCGGCCGGGGTCTTGGACGACTCCGCGCCGGACGCGACCTTGAGTCCGTGCCGGTTCTCCAGCTCGCCGACCACGCCGAGCAGACCGAGGGAGTCCACGCCGAACTGGTCGAAGCTCGCGCCCGGGCGCTCCAGGTCGAGCGGGTTGACCACGACGCCGGCCCGGGCCTGGATCAGGGCGGCCAGTTCGGGATAGCTGAGGGTGTTGTTCACGGGATGTCCCTTCAAAACAAGAGCGGATCAACAGACGGATCAACAGGCGGGCCGACAGGCGATCGGGAGCCGAGCCGAGCCGGACCGGGGGAACGGTCGGGCCCGGTCAGTCCAGCCGGCCGCGCCGGAGCACCAGCGCGGCGTTGGAGCCCATCAGCCCGCGGCTGAGCACCAGCGCGGTGCGCAGTTCGGCCGGTCGGGCATGGCCGGTCACCAGGGCGAGCTCATGGCAGACCTCGGTGACGTTGGGGGTGGGCGGCAGGACGCCGTCCTCCATCGCGAGGACGGCGGCGGCCGTGTCCAGCATCGGCGCGCCGCAGTAGGCGCGTCCGGTGCCGGTCTTGGGTGCTGTCACCGGGACGCGTTCGGCGTACGGGCCGAGGGCGTCGGCCAGGGCGAGGGCCTCGGCTCGGTCGGCGGCCGGGACACCGAGGGCGTCGGCGAAGACCACGTCGATCTCCTCCGCGGCGATCCGCGCGTCGTTCATCGCTATCCGGATGGCGTTGGCCAGACCCTCGCGGGAATCCTCCCAGCGGGAGGCGCCGGTGAACGTGGCGCCGTGTCCCACCAGCAGGGCACGGACGGTGGCGCCGCGCCGGCGGGCGGCCTCCTCGTCCTCCAGCAGCAGCATCGCGCCGCCCTCGGCGGGGGCGAAGCCGTTGGCGGCGGGGGAGAACGGCAGATAGGCCCGGTCCGGGTGCTCGGCGAGGCTGAGTTCGGGGTAGCCGAGCTGGCAGACCATCGAGTACGGCGCCAGCGGGGCCTCGGCGGCGCCGACCACCACCGCGTCGGTGCCGCGCTCGATCGCGCGGGCGGCGTGCGCGAGCGCGTCCAGGCCGCCGGCCTCGTCGCTGGCGACCACCCCGCAGGGGCCCTTGTAGCCGCCGCGGATCGAGATCTGGCCGGTGCTGGCCGCGTAGAACCAGGCGATGGACTGGTAGGGGCCGACGAACTTCGGCCCCTGACCCCAGAGTTGCTGGAGTTCGCGCTGGCCGAACTCGCCGCCGCCCGAGCCGGCCGCGGTCACCACGCCGACCGTGAACGGATCCTTGGGGTCGGGGCTGAACCCGGCGTCCGCCACAGCGAGGTCGGCGGCCGCCATCGCGTAGTGCGTGAAGCGGTCGGTCTGTACGAGGTAGCGGCCGTCGATCACGGCCTGCGGGTCGAAGTCCCGCACCTGGCCCGCGACGCGCAGCGGAAGATCCGCGCAGCCCTCGCGGGAAATCCGGTCGAGGACGCTCACGCCCTGCCTGGTGGCCTTCCAGAAGGCGTCGGCCCCCACGCCGTTCGGCGCCACCACGCCCAGGCCGGTGACCGCTGACCGGCGGCCCTGTTGACGTGACGTCATGGATCTCACCCCGTTCTGTTGAGCACAACGGCGGACTGGAATCCGCCGAATCCGCTGCCGACCGACAGGATGTGACGGAGTGGCAGCTCCCGCGCCGTGCGCGGTACGTAGTCGAGGTCGCACTCCGGGTCCGGAGTCTCGTAGTTGGCGGTCGGCGGTACCACGCCGTGGGCCAGCGCGAGGGTGCAGGCGACCAGCTCGATCGCGCCGATCGCGCCGAGCGAGTGCCCGACCATCGACTTGATCGAGCTCATCGGCGTCTTGTACGCGTGCCCGCCGAGGGAACGTTTGACGGCCGCCGTCTCGTGCCGGTCGTTCTGCTTGGTGCCCGAGCCGTGCGCGTTGACGTAGTCGACGCCGGTGCGGTCCACCCGGGCGTGGTCGAGGGCGTCGTCGATCGCCCGGGACATCTCCAGCCCCTCCTGGGTGAGGCCGGTCATGTGGTAGGCGTTGCCGAAGGTGGCGAAGCCGCCGATCTCGCCGTAGATCCGGGCGCCGCGACGGCGGGCGTGCTCCAGCTCCTCCAGCACCAGGACGGCGCCGCCCTCGCCGAGCACGAAGCCGTCCCGGTGGGCGTCGAAGGGGCGGGAGGCGTGCTCCGGGTCGTCGTTGCGCTCGCTGGTGGCCTTGATGGCGTCGAAACAGGCGACGGTGATCGGGGAGATCGGTGAGTCGGAGGCGCCGGCGACGCAGATGTCGGTGCGCCCCTCCTCGACCGCCTGGAAGGCGTAGCCGATCGCGTCCAGCCCCGAGGTGCAGCCGGTGGAGACCGTCTGCACCGGGCCGTGGGCGCCGACCCGTTCGGCGACGGTCGAGGCGAGGGTGCTGGGCGCGAAGGCCCGGTGCAGCTGGGGCTCGGCCCGCAGGTGGTCGACGTCCCAGCGCGCGCCGCCGGCGCTGACCAGGGCGTAGTCGTGCTCCAGCCGGGTGGTGCCGCCGACGGCGGTGCCGAGCGAGACGCCGATCCGCCACGGGTCCTCGGCGGCCAGGTCCAGGCCCGCGTCGGCGATCGCCTCGTCCGCCGCCACCATCGCGAACTGCACGTAGCGGTCGGCTCGTTGGACGTCATGTTGGCTCAGCCCGTGGGCCGCCGGGTCGAAGTCGCACTCGGCGGCGATCCGGGAACGGAATCCGGCGGGGTCGAAGAGCGTGATGCCCCGGGTCGCCGTCCGGCCGGAGGTGAGCAGCCGCCAGAAGGCCGGCACGCCCACGCCTCCGGGTGCGACCACGCCGATTCCGGTGACGGCGACACGCCTGGTCACGAAGCCGCCTTGGCGTGTTCCGGCGGGCCGGACGTCGCGGTCTCCTCGGTGTCGACGTGGCCGAGTTCCGGGCGCGGTGCCAGCGGGCCGAGGTGGAAGACCATCCGGGCCTCGGTGTCGCCGACGTTGCGGAAGCGGTGGCGCATGTTGAGCGGGATCATCAGGCCGTGGTCGGGCTTGAGCGTGCGGGTGACGCCGTCCAGGTCCACCTCCAGGTCGCCGGAGACCACGAACACGAACTCCTCGGAGTACGGGTGGTAGTGCTCGCCGATCCGCTCGCCGGGCTGCACGATGGCCAGGCCCATGAACCCGCTGGTGGCGCCGCAGGTGGTCGGGGTGAGCATGGCGCGCAGATCGCCTCCGCGCCGACGGTTCTCCGGCGCCTCGTCGACGTGCACGATCCGTGGGTACTGCGTGGACATGGTTTCTTCCTCCGGGGCTGGGCTGGGATCGGGTGGTTGGTCAGCTGTCCTGCGAGCTGCGGTCGGTGACCGGGCTCATGGCCCGGGCGGCGAGGAAGCGGCTGAGCCCGGCGACGGTGCGCAGGTCGCCCCCGGGGCCGAGGTCGAGCAGCCGGCCGAGGGCGGCGGCCTCGCGCTCGCCCGCCACGCCGAGCGCCGCCGCCGGGTCGGCCTCGGCGGGCACCCGGAGGTCCACCAGGCGGACCACGGTGTCGTCCCGGTGGAAGACGGTGCCGGTCACGACCGGCCCGGTCGGGTCGGCGGTGGCCTCGTCGTCGTACGCCGCGAGCAGGTCGGCGACCTCCTGCCCGCTGCCGGGCTTCACCGGGTAGAGCACGGCGTGCCGGTGCAGCCGGCCGGCGGTGGGGGAGCCGGCGACCGCCTGGTGTCCGGCGGGCAGCGCGGCGCGGGCGAAGAAGGCGCGCGCGGACTGCGGGTCACCGAGCTGGCGGGCCTCCTCCAGATGGGGGTTGAGCTCCGCCTCGACGCTCCGCACCTCGGGCTGCATCGCGACATGGCGCAGCGCGTCGCCGAGGTTGCCGATCACCTCGACGGCCCGGACCACCCGGTTGCCGTGCATGAACAGCGAGGTGCGGCGCAGCCGGGTGGTCTCGTCCACCTCGGCCTTGGGCGAGGTGTAGCCGGACAGGATCCGGGCCACCTCGTGTTCGCTGCCGGGCTTGACGGTGAAGGTGAGGGCGTGCCGGACGACGCCGTCCGGGCCGGGGTCGGCCTTCGGCGGGCCGACGTGTCCGGCGGGCGTGGTGCGCGGCAGGCCGGGCGGCACCTCGACGGGGCGGGCGGTGCCGGTGGCCCCGGCCACGGAGGTCTCCCGGAGGATGGTGTAGCGCATCGAGCGGAAGGTGTCGCTGACGCAGCCGTGCATCGGCTTGACCATCTCGCGGTGCGCCGGGCTTTCCACCCACTTCAGGAAGGTCTCCTGGTCCCGCCACTCGCTGGTGATGAGCCACTGCCGCGGGTCGTTGATCGACTGGCAGAGCTGGTCGCTGACGTGGCCGGGAACCGAGGCCACCTGGTGGCGGAGGTTCTCGTAGACGTCGAGGAAGCGTTGCTGGGCGCCGTCCTGGATCTCCAGCATCAGCACCACCCGGAGCCGGGTGTCGGAGTCGGCGTGCTGCCGCGCCTGAGGTTCTGACAGAGTCGTCATGATCCACTTTCTGCTCTGGGCCGCTCGCCGCGGGCCGCGGTGGGCGGCGTCCGGCGGGGATCTCGGGTGGGACGGCGGGCGGTGCGGCGGGCGGAGGCGTTCGGCCCGGGCGGTCGGCGCCAGGCCTGAGGTCGATCGTGCGCGGAGCCCACGGACGGCGCGAGATATGCGGGCCATCCGGGCGAAGGGGCGGCAGAAGGCCGTCGGCGCGGGGGATGGAAGGACGGGGGCCGTCCACGCCGGCCCCGCGGAGGGCGGCATGGGCCACCGCGGCGGTGCCGCGGATCCCCTTACAGGCTGGAGCAACTGATGAATCCGAAAGTTGACGACCGGGTGCCGGTCCTGATCGTCGGCGGCTCGCTGGTCGGGCTGTCGGCCTCCCTCTTCCTGGGCCGACTGGGTGTCAGACACCTGTTGGTCGAGAAGCACGCGGACACCTCGCATCACCCGCGTGGCCGAGGCAACAACGTCCGCACGATGGAGCTCTACCGGGTGGCCGGCATCGAGCCGGCGATCCGTGAGGCGGCCTCGGTGCTCGCCGCGAACCACGGCATCCTGCAGGCCCCCTCGCTGACCGGTGAGGAGCAGGAGTGGCTGTTCCGGGAGATCGACCCCGGCGGCCGGCTGGCCCGGTTCAGCCCCAGCTCGTGGTGCCTGTGCAGCCAGAACGACCTGGAGCCGGTGCTGCTGCGGTCGGCCCGCGAGCTGGGCGGGGACGTCCGCTTCAGCACCGAGCTGGTCTCCTTCGAACAGGACGCCGACGGGGTGACGGCGCTGCTGCGCAGCCGGGAGACCGGTGAGGAGCGGCGGGTGCTGGCGCGGTACCTGCTGGCGGCGGACGGTCCGCGCAGCCCGGTCCGGGAGCGGCTGGGCATCGGCCAGACTGGCAAGGGCGAGCTGTTCCACAACGTCAGCATCACCTTCCGGGCCAAGCGGCTGGCCGAGGTGGTGGGCGACCGCCACTTCATCGCCTGCTACCTGACCAACCCGACGGCCGACGGCGCGCTGCTGCCGGTGGACAACCAGGAGGAGTGGGTCTTCCACGCGCCCTGGCACCCCGAGGACGGCGAGCCGCTGGAGGCGTTCACCGACGAGCGGTGCGTGCGGCACATCCGGGCCGCCATCGGTATGCCGGACCTGGACGTGGAGGTGACCGGCCGGGCGCCCTGGCACGCGGCGGAGCGGGTGGCGGAGCGCTACTCCGGCGGGCGGGTCTTCCTGGCCGGGGACTCGGCGCACGAGATGTCGCCGACCGGCGCGTTCGGCTCCAACACCGGCATCCAGGACGCGCACAACCTGGCCTGGAAGCTGGCCGCGGTGCTCTGCGGCTGGGCCGGCCCGGAGCTGCTGGAGACGTACGGTCAGGAGCGCCGCCCGGTCGCCGAGGTCACCAGCGCGCGGGCCTCGGCCCGGTCCGCCGAGCACAGCCACCCCGGGTACTCGGTGGTCCCGGGGGCCGGCCGGCAGGCCGGGGTGCTGGCGGTGGCGCTCGGCTACCGCTACCCGGTGGGCGCGGTGGCGGGGGCGGACCCGGCCGGTGCGGTGGTGCCGGAGCGGTTCGAGTCGGCGGGCGAGCCCGGCAGCCGGGCGCCGCACCAGTGGCTGCTGCGGGCCGGGGTCCGGCTCTCCACCCTGGACCTGTACGAGCAGACGATGGTGCTGCTCACCGGCCCCGAGGGGACGGCCTGGCAGGAGGGCGCCCGGCGGGCCGCCGACCGGCTGGCCGTGCCGCTGGACGGCTACCGGATCGGCACCGGCGCGGAGGACGACCTGGCGCCCGAGCCGGGCGCGGACTTCGCCGAGCTGCACGGTGTCCGGCGGGACGGCGCGGTGCTGGTCCGCCCGGACGGCTTCGTCGCCTGGCGCTCGGAGGGGGCCGTGGACGATCCGGAGGCGGCCGTGGCGGCGGCGCTGCGGGCGGTGCTGAAGCTGTAGGGCGGGAGCCGTCGGACGTGCCCCGGACGACGTGTGGGCCCGCCGGATCGGCGGGCCCACACGCGGGTGGCGCGGGGGGTCAGTGGCCGCCCTCGTCGACCACCTCGACGTCCTCGATGTTGCGCTCGATCGCGTCGGTGGGCAGGGCGACCCGGATCGCCCAGAAGTAGACCACGAGCGAGAAGACGGCGACCACGGCGATGTCCCACCACATCGGCAGGTTGCCCAGGCCGTCGCCGAAGCCGCCCTGCCAGGAGATGATCCCGAGGCCGACCAGGTAGACCGGCAGCCACTGGGCGGCGCGCCACTCCAGCCTGGGCGCGTTCGGCAGGCCCTTGCGGATCGCGTACGCGGCGTAGCCGCCGAGCAGGGCGTAGCCGATCAGGATCGCGACGCCCAGGCGGGACAGGGTGTGCCAGCCGGACCAGTAGATGATCAGGCTGGAGACCACGAACGCGGCCGGGGAGATCAGCCCGCCCAGCGGCAGCCGGTAGGAGCGCTCACGCTCGGGCATCCGGCGCCGCAGCGCGCCGAAGGCCAGCGGGGCACCGGCGTACATCAGCACGCTGGCGGAGGTGATGAAGCCGACCAGCTCCTGCCAGCTGGGGAAGGGCAGGAAGCAGATCACCCCGGTGACGAAGGAGGTGATCAGCCCGAACCACGGCACCCCGCGCTTGTCCAGCCGCTCGAAGAGCTGCGGCGCGTAGCCGTTCTTGCTCAGGCCGAGCGAGATCCGGGAGGTCGAGGTGGTGTAGATCAGGCCGGTGCCGCCGGGGGAGACGATGGCGTCGAAGTAGAGCACCCAGGCGAGCCAGCCGAGGCCGATCAGGGTGGCGAGGCCGGCGAACGGGCCCTCGATGCCGGGGAAGTCGAGGTTGCCCCAGCCGCCCGCGAAGGAGGCGGCGGGCAGCGCGCCGATGAAGACGACCTGGAGCAGGGTGTAGATCAGGGTGCCGACGGCCACCGAGCCGAGCACCGCGCGGGGGATGTCGCGCTTGGGGTTGCGGCTCTCACCGGAGATCTGGATCGCCTGCTCGAAGCCGAGCAGGGCGAAGATCACACCGCTGGAGCTGATCGCGGCCAGCACGCCCTTGACGCCGAACGGCGCGAAGCCGTGCGAGGTGAAGTTGGAGCCGTGGAAGTTGGTCACGGCGAGCACGAAGATGGCGAACAGCGGGACGAAGATCTTCAGCCAGGTCGCGACGCTGTTGGTGTGGGCCAGCACCCGCACACCGAGGAAGTTGACGGCGACGAAGATCGCCATCAGGAAGGTCGCCACCACGAAACCGCTCGCGGTGAGCGTGCCGTTGTCGTTGAGCAGGCTCCGCGCGATCTCCCAGTGCCCGGCGTAGCCGATCATCGCCTCGACCTCGATCGGCGCCACCGTCGCGGCCTGCAGCCAGGTGAACCAGCCGAACGACATGCCGGCCAGGCCGCCGAAGGCGTAGTGCGGGTAGCGCGCGGTGCCGCCGGAGACCGGGAAGAGCCCGCCGAGCTCGGCGTGCACCAGCGCGAGCAGGACGATCGCGACCGCGCCGATGCCCCAGGAGACGACAGCCGCCGGGCCCGCCACCACGACGGCGTTCTTGGCGCCGAACAGCCAGCCGGAGCCGATGATGGAGCCGACCGAAGCCCATAGCAGGCCGATCAGGCCGACCTCGCGGCGCAACGAGCGGTGGGAGGGACTGGGGGCTCCGGTGGGGGAATCGGAGCCGGTGCCCGTGCCCGGTGAGGACAGCTGGTTGAGGGAAACCATTCGTCGTCTCTCTGTGTGTGGGGGCCCCGGTGGTCGGAGCAAGGAGAGTTGCCACACAGTAGGCGCATGCAGAGGCGCCTGCACAGATTCCGTTACTGAATGTTTACGTACTTTTCTGGATATACGCGCTGGTAGGGGGTGGTGCGGTCGCGGACTCGTTACGTGACCGATCAGTAGGTCCGGGGATTTGAGCGGGAATTGAGAATGCCCCCGAGGGTGGCATTGTGAACGGCCGACGCGCTTATGGAAATGGAAGGCGCCGCATGGTGATGCGGCGCCTTCCAGGGGCGGGCGGGTACGAACTTCCTCCGCCCGCTAGCGGGTTGCCGCCAGGTCCGACGGGTCGGTGTTGGCGCCGCAGAGCAGCACGGCGACCCGCTCGCCCTCCGCGGCCTCCCCCGCCTCCACGGCGGCGAGGGCGGTGGCGGCCGCGTACTCCACCGCGATCCGGCGCTCGTCCCACAGCCCCTGCCGGGCCCGGACGATGGCGGTGTCCGGGACCAGCACCGAACGCACACCGTCGTGCTGGGCGGCGTGCACGGCGAGCGCGGTGGCCCGGCGGGCCCCCAGCGCGTCGGCGGCGACCGAATCCACCGTGACGTCCACCGGGTGACCCGCCGCCAGCGCCGCGTTCAGCGCCCGGCTGCGCTCCGGCTCCACCGCCACCACCCGGACGCCGTGCTCCCGGGCGGCGGCCGCCACGCCCGCGAACAGCCCGCCGCCACCCACCGACACCACCACCGTGTCCAGGCCCGGCAGTTGGGCCCGGATCTCCTCCAGGACGGTGCCCGCCCCGGCCGCGATCAGCGGGTGGTCGTACGCGTGCGAGGTCAGCGCGCCGCTCTCCGCCGCGAACTCCGCGCAGGCGGCCAGCGCCTCCGCGTACTCGGAGCCCGCGAGCCGCACCTCGGCACCGTACGAGCGCAGCCGGGCCAGCTTCACCGCCGGTGCCGTCTCCGGCAGGAACACCGTGGCCCGCACGCCGAGTTCACGCGCCGCCCAGGCGCAGGCCAGCCCCGCGTTCCCGCCCGACGCGATGGTCACCCCGGCCGCCGGCAGGCCGCCCGCCTCGGCGTGCGCCAGCAGGAAGTTCTGCGCCCCGCGCGCCTTGAAGCTCCCGGTGTGCTGCAGGAACTCCAGCGCCAGCCAGACCCGTCCGCCGTCGTCCCCCGGCGCCACCGCCACCGGCCGTACCCGGCCCGCGATCCGCTCCCCGGCCGCCTTGACCTCGTCGTATGTCAGGTGGTCCACGCCGCTGCTCTCCTCCGCCCGGGGGCGGAGGCCGACCTCCACCATGTCCCGGCCCGACCGTACGTTGCGCAAGCGAACGATGAGAAGGCCGCGGGCGGCCCGGGCCCGGGCCGTCGTCGACGGCCCGGCCGCGTACCCTGACCCGTATGCGTCCTGTGATCCTGCCGCCGCCCGTCCGATAGCGGGCGGCACACTCCACGACTCCCTGCCCGGCGGCCCTGCCGCCACCGGGTCGATAGCTGCCGCCCGCACCACCCGCGGACCTCATCCGGCATCTCATCGTGGAGAACCGACGCATGACCTCGCACACCGCCGTGCCGTTCCGGCGCGGCCTGTTGTCCATCTCGGCCGCCGCGGTCGCCTGGGGCGTGGGCGGAGCGGCGGCGGCGCTGCTGCTGCGCACCAGCGGACTGGGCCCGGTGTCCGTCTGCTTCTGGCGCCTGGCCGTTGCCGCCGCCTGTCTGACCCTCCTGCCGTCCGGCCGGCGCCGCGCCACGCCCGGCCGGCGCGGGGCCGCCGTCCTCACCGGGCTCGGGCTGGCCGTCAGCCAGGCCGCCTACTTCGGCTCGGTGCAGTACGCGGGCCTCGGGCTGGGCACCCTGATCACCATCGGCGCGGGGCCCGTCCTGACCAGCCTGGGCGCCCATCTGCTGCTCGGCGAGCGCCTCACCGTGCGGGCGGTGTCCGCGATCGCCCTGGCACTGGCCGGGCTGGCGCTGCTGGTCGCCGCCCCGGCGGCCGGCCCGCGCCCGGCGCTCGGTGTCGCGCTCGCCGTGCTGGCGGGTGCGGTGCAGAGCGGACTGACCCTCTGGGCGCGCGGCGGCGCGACGGGGGCCACGGCGGGCGCGTTCGCGACCGGCACGCTCTGCCTGCTGCCGGCGGCCGCGGCCGCCGGTGTCCTGCCCACCGCGGGCGACCTCGCCCTGACGACCGGTGCCCTGCTCTTCCTCGGCACGGTGCCGACCCTGCTCGCCTACCGCTGGTACTTCGCCGGTCTCACCGTCGTCCCCGGCGCCACCGCCTCGGTCCTCGTCCTGCTCGAACCCGCCACGGCGGCGCTGATCGCGACCGCCCTCTTCGACGAGGAGGTGACCCCCGCGCTCCTGGCCGGCTCCGCCCTGCTGCTCACCGCCGTCGCCGCCCTCGCCCGCGAGTCCGGCTGAGCGGCCCCGGGCCGGTCCGCCCGTCGCACCCTCGGGGGCGGCGGGCGGACCGGGTTCCCCGGTCAGCGGCTCCGGGCGGGCGCGGGCAGTGACCGCAGCGCGGGCGCGGCGGGCGCCAGCGCGCGCAGGACGAGGTCGATCCTGACGCGTGCGGCGCCCGCGCGGAGCAGCGCGGTGGAGATGGCGCGTAACTCCTCGGGGCCGGTGCAGGCGAGACGGAGCTCCAGGTCGGCCTCGCCGGCGAGGGCGAGACCGCTCTGGACGGCGGGGAACTCGGCGGCGAGCCGGTCGAAGTCGAGCGGCACCGGGCCGAAGCGGATCCGGGCCAGGGCATGCAGTGTCCTGGCCCGTTCGGGCTGCCGGTCTCCGGGGAGCAGCTGGAGAGCCGTCACCGGTGCTGGAGCTGTGCGGCCGCGGCGGGTGTCGGACGGGCGGCGGTGCCGGCGACCGGCGGCGCCACCAGTCGGGGGTCGAGCACCAGGGTGTCGACGCCGAGCGGGGTGGTCAGCCCGCGCAGGGCCGGTTCACCGGGTTCGGTGGCGGACCGGGCCGGCCCGAGGAGGGCGGCCGGCGCCTCGGCGGAGCTGAAGCCGACCGCGCGGCGGCGGCCGTCGCGCAGGCGGAAGAGGCGGAGGACGGTGGTGCGTCCGGTGACGGTGACCGGGACGTGCCAGACGACGCGGGCCATGCGGGTGCTCCCGAGTGGTGGAGGGGCCTGCCGGAACTGCTTCCTCGACGCTAGGCCGCGTTCCGCCCGGCGGCGCCCGTCCTGACGCGGCGTTGACCGAATGAAGCGGTGCGTTGACGGACTCTTGACGTTCGGCCCGGCGGCCTGCCCGTGAACCGTCACTATCGTTACCTATAAGGACCATCCGAATGGTAGTTTGCGTAAGTATAGGGAAATGGGAAGGGAGTGGCGGTCGGTGTCGCAGTACTACTCGGTGGAACAGGTGGCCGAACTGCTGGGCCTGCACGTCCGCACCGTCCGCGGCTACGTCCGGGACGGTCGGCTGAAGGCGACGCGGATCGGCAAGCAGTACCGGATCACCCGCTCCGACCTGGAGGCGTTCACCGGCACCCCGGCCCCGGCCCCCGAGCCGGAGCGGCGGCACGCCGAGGCGTCCACGGTCGTCCGGATCGACGGCGTCGGCGTCGAGGAGGCCGCGCGCCTGAGCAACACGGTCATGGCCGCGATCGCCGGCCCCCGGGCGGCCGGCGGCCGGCTGTTCGTCGAGACCGTCCACCACGAGGAGCGGTCGGCGCTCAAGGTGATCATTCTGGGCGGGCTCGCCGACACCGCGGAGCTGCTCGCCATCGTCAACGCGCTGATCGGGGAGAACCGCCATGTCTGAGCCCACCGCCACCGTCCTGTGGCTGCCCGCCGACGGCCCGCCGCTGCGCGACGAGCGCGACGCGACCGACGTGATCGGCGACGCCTTCGGGCAGGGCGCCACCTGGGTCGTCGTCCCGGTGGCCCGCCTCGAGGACGACTTCTTCCGGCTGAGCACCCGGATCGCCGGCGGGATCGTCCAGAAGTTCGCCAACTACCGCCTGGGCCTGGCCGTCGTCGGCGACATCTCCCGGCACACCGCCGCCAGTGGCGCCCTGCGGGACTTCGTCCGCGAGAGCAACGGCGGCCGCCAGCTCTGGTTCGTGCCCGACACCGCCGAGTTCGACCGGCGCCTGGCCGGACAGTCCTAGGTCTTGGGCCGGTTCCGGCGGTGCTCCGTTTGCCCCGGGCCCGCCCGGGGACGACGGTGGAGCTGACTCCCGACGAGCCCGCCGGGCGCCCGGCGTGCGCTCCGGAGCGGGGGGAGGTGGAGCGAAGGGGCAATCACGAGATATCTTGACATCAAGACGTTGGAGACGTGAAGCGGAGTACCGATGACTGACTCGACCATCATCTATACGCACACCGACGAGGCGCCTGCCCTGGCAACGTATTCGTTCCTGCCCGTGGTCCAGGCCTACGCCTCGACGGCCGGCGTACAGGTGGAGACTCGCGACATCTCCCTGGCCGGGCGGATCATCGCGAGCTTCCCGGAGCGTCTCGAGGAGGGCCAGCGGATCGAGGACGCCCTCGCCGAGCTGGGCGAACTCGCCAAGACCCCGGGCGCCAACATCATCAAGCTGCCGAACATCTCGGCTTCCATCCCGCAGCTGAAGGCGGCCGTCGCCGAGCTGCAGCAGCAGGGCTACGCGCTGCCGGACTACCCGGACGACCCGCAGACCGACGAGGACAAGGACGTCCGCGCCCGTTACGACAAGGTCAAGGGCAGCGCCGTCAACCCCGTCCTGCGTGAGGGCAACTCCGACCGCCGCGCCCCCGCCTCGGTCAAGAACTACGCCAAGGCGCACCCGCACCGCATGGGCGCCTGGACGGCCGACTCCAAGACCAACGTCGCCACCATGGGCGCCGACGACTTCCGCTCCACCGAGAAGTCCGCCGTGATCGCCGCGGACGGCTCGCTGCGCATCGAGCTGGTGGCCGAGGACGGCGCCACCACCGTGCTGCGCCCGTCGGTGCCGGTGCTCGCGGGCGAGGTCGTGGACGCCTCGGTGCTGCGCGCCGCCGCCCTGAACGAGTTCCTGGCCGCCCAGATCGCCCGGGCCAAGGCCGAGGGCGTGCTGTTCTCGGTGCACCTCAAGGCCACCATGATGAAGGTCTCCGACCCGATCGTCTTCGGCCACGTGGTCCGCGTCTTCTTCCCGAAGACCTTCGCCCAGTACGGCGAGGCGCTCGCCGCCGCCGGCCTGAGCCCGAACGACGGCCTCGGCGCCATCCTCAAGGGCCTGGACGCGCTCCCGAACGGCGCCGAGATCAAGGCCTCGTTCGACGCCGAGCTGGCCGAGGGCCCGGCCCTGGCCATGGTCGACTCGGACCGTGGCATCACCAACCTGCACGTGCCGTCCGACGTCATCGTCGACGCCTCGATGCCGGCCATGATCCGCACCTCCGGCCACATGTGGGGCCCGGACGGCAAGGAGGCCGACACCCTGGCCGTCCTGCCGGACAGCAGCTACTCCGGCGTGTACCAGGCCGTCATCGACGACTGCCGCGCCCACGGCGCCCTGGACCCGGCGACCATCGGCTCGGTGCCGAACGTCGGCCTGATGGCGCAGAAGGCCGAGGAGTACGGCAGCCACGACAAGACCTTCGAGATCGCCACCGCCGGCACCGTCCGGCTGGTCGACACCGAGGGCAACGTGGTGCTGGAGCAGGCCGTCCGGCCCGGCGACATCTTCCGTGCCTGCCAGACCAAGGACCTGCCGATCCAGGACTGGGTCAAGCTGGCGGTCTCCCGCGCCCGCGCCACCGGCAACCCGGCCGTCTTCTGGCTGGACGAGACCCGCGCGCACGACGCCGTCCTGATCGAGAAGGTCAAGACCTACCTGCCGGAGCACGACACCGCCGGCCTGCAGATCGAGATCAAGTCCCCGGTCGAGGCCACCAAGTTCTCGCTGGAGCGCATCCGCCGCGGTGAGGACACCATCTCGGTCACCGGCAACGTGCTGCGTGACTACCTGACCGACCTGTTCCCGATCCTGGAGCTGGGCACCAGCGCCAAGATGCTGTCGGTCGTCCCGCTGATGAACGGCGGCGGCCTGTTCGAGACCGGTGCCGGCGGCTCCGCCCCGAAGCACGTCCAGCAGCTGGTCAAGGAGAACTACCTGCGCTGGGACAGCCTGGGCGAGTTCCTCGCCCTCGCGGTCAGCTTCGAGCACCTGGCCCAGACCACCGACAACCCCCGCGCCAAGGTGCTGGCCGACACCCTGGACCGCGCCACCGGCACCTTCCTCAACGAGGACAAGTCGCCGAGCCGCCGCCTCGGTGGCATCGACAACCGCGGCAGCCACTTCTACCTGGCCCTGTACTGGGCCCAGGAGCTGGCGCAGCAGACCGCCGACGCCGCGCTGGCCGAGGCGTTCGCCGGTCTCGCCAAGACGCTGGCCGACCAGGAGGCGGTCATCGTCGAGGAGCTGATCGCCGTCCAGGGTTCGCCGGTCGACATCGGCGGTTACTACCAGCCCGACGCCGCCAAGGCCGCGGCCGTGATGCGTCCGTCGAAGACCTTCAACGAGGCGCTGGCCAACCTCGGCTGACCGTCGACGAGCTGAACAGGGAGGTCCCCGGGTCCACGACCCGGGGACCTCTCCGCGTCAGCGGCGGGCCGGTCACCACCGCCAGCCGGTCACCGCTCCGGCCGCGGCGAGCACCAGGCAGACCGCGGCGTTGACCCGTGGATACAGCGCGGCCGTCGCGACCGCCTCGCGCAGCGCGGCACTGGGCCAGTAGTACCCGGCGGTCGGCGCGCCGACGACATGGCCCGGGACGGCGGCCCGGTGGGCCGTGACGGCCGAGCGCAGCACATGGAAGCTGCTGGTGACGACGGTGCAGCGGTAGCCGGGGTGCTCGCGCTCCATGAGCTCCCGGCCGAACGCGAAGTTCTCGGTGGTGCTGGTCGCCCGGTCCTCCCGCCGGATCCGTTCGGCCGGGCAGCCGCGGGCCACCAGGTAGTCGGCCATCGCCGAGGCCTCGGTGCAGCCCTCGTCCGGGCCCTTGCCGCCGGTGACGAGCACCAGGGGCGGCCGCCCGGCCGCCTCCGCGGCGCGGTAGAGCTCCAGAGCGCGGTCCAGGCGGGCCGCCAGCAGCGGCGGCACCTCGCAGCCGTCCAGCCCGGCGCCCAGGACGACCAGGTAGTCGTAGCCGGGGCGGACCACCACCCGCCGGTACAGCAGCGTGTAGCCGAGGAAGCAGAGCAGCAGGAACGCCGCGTACCCGCCGATCAGCAGGGCGGCCCCGGCCGCCGCCCGCAGCGCGCGGACGTCGAGGTAGGTGGCGGAGAGCAGCAGCCCCAGCAGCGCGAGCACGGCCGCGCCGGTGAGCAGCGCCAGCAGGCTCGCCGGACGGGTGCCCTCGCGGCGGACCATGGTGACCCCGTTGGCCACCAGCAGCCCGGCCGTCACCAGCCCGCTCAGCCAGACCGCGGAGGCCGCCCCGGCCGTGACGGCGCGCCCCGCCGGGGCGGAGACGTGCCCGACCAGGCTCACCGTCCCCAGCGCGACGCACACCCCGATCAGCCCGATCAGCACCCCGTTGCCGAACCGTCTCGGCTCGTGGATCCGGGACAGCAGGACCACGGCGAGCAGGGCGGCCATGAGAAGCGCTTGCATGTTCCGGATCCTAGGACGGGTCCGACGGGTCCGACGGGTCCGACGGGTCCGGCGGGTCCGGCGGGGGAGCAGGAAGCCGCCGGAGGCGGCCCGGTCTGAGCCCGCAGGCAGCCGCGGGAGGGGCCGGGCCCCGGAAACGACGGAACCCCCGCCCGGATCGGGCGGGGGTTCCGCGGTGCCTGCGGTGGGGAGGGCCGGTCAGCCGGCGTCGGCCGCCGGGGCCGGGCGCTGGCTCCGCTTGTCCAGCGAGGCCAGGTAGGCGTTGTACGCCGTCAGCTCGGCGTCGCCGTTGCGGTCCTCGGCACGGTCCCGGCGCCGGGCCTGGCGCTGCTCGGAGCCCATCCACTGGTAGACCAGCGCGATCAGCACGATCGCGGTCGGGATCTCGCCGAACGCCCAGGTGATACCGCCGGCCAGCTTCTGGTCCTCCAGCAGGTCGGTGCCGGGTGGTGCGCCCGCCTCGGTGAAGGTGGTCACCAGCGGGTGGCTGGCCATCATCACCGCCACGCCGAAGAAGGCGTGGAACGGCATGCCCATGAACAGTTCGATGATCCGCATCACATGGCCGGGCCGGTGCGGGCCCGGGTCCACGCCCATGATCGGCCAGAAGAACGCCAGTCCGGTGGCCAGGAAGTGCACCATCATGAAGATGTGCCCGAGCCGGTACTGCATCAGGAAGTCGAACAACGGGGTGAAGTAGACCCCGTACAGGCTCGCGATGAACAGCGGGATGGTGAACGCCGGGTGCGAGATCACCCGGACGTAGGTGCTGTGCAGCAGCGCCACCAGCAGCTCGCGCGGCCCGCGTGGCCGGCCCTTGCCGGCGGGGCGCAGCGCGCGCAGCGCCAGTGTGATCGGCGCGCCGAGCAGCAACAGGATCGGCGACAGCATGGAGAGCACCATGTGCTGCATCATGTGCGCGCTGAACAGCGCCATGCCGTAGTCGTTCAGCCCGGTACAGGTGACCAGGATCACCGTGCCGACGCCCGCCGCCCAGCCGATGCTCCGGCCGATCGGCCAGCGGTCGCCGCGCCGGTACAGCCGCACCACGCCGGTCGCGTACAGCGCCAGCGCGACCAGGCTGCCGATCAGGAACACCCAGTCGGGGGACCAGGTCCAGACGTTGGAGAGGGAGAACGGGCCCAGCTGTGTCATCCCGCCGTGGTGGTGCATGCCTGACATTCCGTCGCCCATCGGCGGGTCCTGCTTTCCGTCCTCGCGGTCCCCCGGAGGGGTCCGGTTCGCCCGTTTTGCTTCGGGACACAGCCTAGGCGGGCCTTACCCCGGCCCGCGCCCCGCCCCCCCGCCCGGACGGCCGGGAAGTGGGACAGGCCGTCGGGGCCGCCGAATCGGCGGCCGTCGAACGGGCTCGCAGCGGAGGCCCCGGCATGGAAGGATCTGGTCGGCGGAGGGCTTGTCCGTTCATATCGGACGATGAATGGGAAAGGGGAGTGCCCACTCCTTTCCACTCCCAACTTATAGCGCACCGGGGGGCTTGCGGCAAGGCCCGGGTCGTGCTGCAGAATCGTCGAGCTACGGAAGGTTTCCGGCGCCGTACTCACCGGCGAGCAACGGCCCTGGCTTCCAGGGCCATTCTGTGAGGAGTTCTGAGCGGGCCCGGTCCGGTCTGTCGCGTGCGCGCAGGTCCTGGACCCAGTTTTTTGTGCTGTGAATAGCGGAGATTCCGCCGCCACTCTCAATTGCTCGATCAATTGAGGGTCCTGAGTCAATGGAGCAAGCCTTGGTCCCCGCGTCATCGGCATCGTCCTCGTCCTCGTCCGAACTCAATTCAGTGGTCAGCGCCGGAGCCGGAAACGGGACGAATCCGGGCGGTGACGGCGCTCAGCCCTCCGACGACCGGCGGACCGGAGAGCTGCGAGCGGAGAACGAATACGTCGGTGAGCTGTACGACCGCCTCGAAGCCCAGCGCGAACTCGCGACGGCTCGGCTGCGCGAGATCCATCTCCAGGACAAGGGCGGAACCTTCCAGTCCCGGATGGAGCGGGACACGCTGGAGATCCACCACACCCGCCGGCTGTCGGAACTGTACGCCGCCGAGTACGGGCTCTGCTTCGGCCGGATCGAAAGCGCCGACGGCGAGCGGCGGTACATCGGCCGGATCGCCCTGGCGGACGACGACCACGAGCCGCTCCTGACCGACTGGCGGGCGTCGGCCGCGGAGCCGTTCTACCGGGCGACGCCAGCCGTGCCCGGCGGTGTGGTGGGGCGACGGCACCTGCGGAGCAAGGGCCGGACGGTCGTCGGCTTCGACGACGACGCCTTCGGCGTGAGTGCCCTGGAGGACCGGGACAGCGCCGAGCTCAGTGGGGAGACCGCCCTGCTCGCCTCACTGACGGCGGCCAGGACCGGGCGGATGGGCGACATCGTCTCCACCATCCAGGCCGAACAGGACCGGGTCATCCGCTCCGAGCTCGGCGGCGTCCTGGTGGTGCAGGGCGGTCCGGGGACCGGCAAGACCGTGGTCGCCCTGCACCGCGCCGCGTACCTGCTCTACACCCACCGCGACCGGCTGGCCAGGCGCGGTGTGCTGGTCATCGGGCCGAACACGACGTTCCTGCGCTACATCGACCAGGTACTCCCCGCGCTCGGCGAGAGCGAGGTCGTACTGAGCAGCATCGGCGCGCTCTACCCGGGCGTGACCGGGACCGACACGGAGACGCCCGAGGCGGCCGCCGTCAAGGGCGACGCACGGATGGCCGGGGTACTCGCCGCCGCGCTGGACGGCCTCCGGCAGCTGCCGGAGGAGTCATGGACCATCACCGTGGGCCGAAGCTCGCCCCACCAGGAGGAGCTCGTGATCGGTCGGGCCCTCTGCGAGCGGGCCCACGCCGCCGCGCACAGGACCGGCGAACCCCACAACGCGGCCCGAGCGGCCCTGGTCGAGCGGCTCTCCTCGGAGCTGGCCCTGCGGATCGCCAGGGACCGGGGCGGGTCCATGGACCTGGACGACGTGGTGGACCTCGCCGACGCGCTCGTCGTCGAGCGTGACTTCCAGGACCTGGCCGAGAAGCTGTGGCCGCTGCTCTCCCCGGAGCGGTTGCTCACCGCGCTGTTCGGCTCCCCGGAGCTGCTGGCGAGGGCCATGCCGGACTTCTCCGAGGCCGAACGCGCCGCACTGCTGCGTGAACACCCGGGCCCGGACCAGGAGGCCGCCCCCTGGACCACCGACGACGTGCCGCTGCTCGACGAGGCCGCCGAACTGCTCGGCCCGCTGCCCGGCAGCGCCGTCTCCCGCCGGGCCGATGCCGCCGCCGGGGCCGAGGAGCTGGAATTCGCCAAGGTCGTCCTCGAGGACTTCGGCGCCGGGCTGGCCGAGATCGACGCGGAGATGCTGACGCGCCAGTACCGCGGCGAGGGGGAGTTCCGTCCCCTGGCCGAGCGCGCGGCCGAGGACCGGACCTGGGGCTTCGGGCACGTGATCGTGGACGAGGCGCAGGAACTCTCCCCGATGGCCTGGCGGCTGCTGACCCGCCGCTGCCCCGGCCGCTCCATGACGATTGTGGGCGACCTGGCGCAGACCGGCGCGCCGGCCGGGCTGAGCTCCTGGAGTGAGGCGCTCGACGAGTACACGGCGGGACGCTGGCGCACGGTGGAGCTCACCATCAACTACCGGACCCCGGCCGAGATCATGCGGGTCACCGAGGGCGTCCTGCGGGCGGCCGACCCGGCACGCACCGCCCCCAGCGCGGTGCGCAGCGGCGGGACCCGTCCGTGGAGCCTCCGGATCCCCGAAGCCGACCGGGGACGGGCGCTGCGCACCGCCGTCGAGAAGGAGATCGCGGCGCTGGACGGCGGCCGGATGGCGATCATCCACGCCCCGGCATGGCCGGCCGAACTGAGCAACGGGCTGGCCGGGTTGGACGGCGTCACCGTCATCGACGGTCCTTCGGCGCTGGACTCGCCCGTCGTGCTGATGACGGCGGCCCAGGCCAAGGGGCTCGAGTTCGACGCGGTCCTCGTGGTGGAGCCCGCGGAGATACTCGCGGCGCACGCCCGCGGCGTGAACGACCTCTATGTCGCACTCACGCGCGCGACGAAGAGCCTCGGGGTCATCCACAGCCGGGAGCTGCCGGAGATGCTGGAGGGCCTGGACCCCCGCTGACCGGAGGGGGCGGGTGCCGCTGGTCGAGGCTTCAGGGCTCTGGTCTGAAGCCTCGATCGGCATCGGCGTCGTCGGACGCGCCTTCAACGCAGGGGGCGTCGGGCTGTCAGAGCGGCGGTGAGGGTCCGGTTCACGGCCGGATGGCGACGGCACCGTAGCAGGACGCCTCGGCGTCGGTGACGGGGGCGGAGTTGTGGGCGGTGGCGGAGTCGTGGGTGTGGTCGGGGCGCCAGCGGGGTGTGGAGACGATGCCGGGGTCGAGCACGGTCCAGCCGGTGAACAACTCCCCGAACTCCTCGCGGCGCAGCGCCGCTACCGGGGTGCCGGCGGTTCGGTAGACCTGAATGAGGCGCGCGGTCTCCTGCGGCGCGAAGTCGGCCGTGAGGTGGCTGATCACCAGGGCGCTGCCGGAGGGAAGTTGGGATTTGAGCTGTTCGGTGATCCGGTGTGCTTCGTCCGGGACGAAGTGCAGCAGGGCGTTCATGCTCAGCGCGATCGGCTGGGTGAAGTCGAGGACCTTCCGGGCGGCGCTGATCACGGTGTCGGGCTCGTGCACGTCGGCCTGGACGTAGGTCGTCAGTCCCTGGGAGGTGCCGCGCAGCAGTGCGACGGCGTGGATGAGGACGATGGGATCGTTGTCGGCGAAGACGACCCGTGCCTCGGGGGTGATCTGCTGGGCGACCTCGTGCAGGTTCGGCGAGGTGGGGATGCCGGTGCCGATGTCGAGGAACTGGCGGATGCCGGCCCGGGCGAGGTGGCGGGTGGTGCGGTGCATGAAGCCGCGGTTGGCGCGTGCGGCGGCCGGTGCCTGTGGGAAGACGGCCAGGGCCCGGCCCGCGGCCTCCCGGTCGGCGGGGAAGTTGGTGGTGCCGCCCAGGTAGTAGTCGTACATCCGGGCGGAGTGCGCCACGTGGATGTCGAGTTCGACCGCCACGTCGGGTTCGGTGCCGGATCGGGCGTCTGTGCTTTCGTCGGCCATCTGTTCCCCCTGGTTCATAGGCGTCCAGCTCCTACGACAGGGCGGAGCGACGACCCGCACCACCCACGGCGCGGGGCCCTGGCGCGGCCCCTCCCACTATGCCCGGGCCCGCGTCCCGGCAATCGCGGGTCGGAACGGTGGGTGAATCGAGCGCATCGGGGAGTGACCGCAAAGGATCATATTCCGACTGGCCGTGTTTCTCTATGGGACAGGTCATTTGATTGTTCATCACTTCTTATGTCTGATAGTGAATTCTCTCGCCCCGCTGAACATGGGGGCGCGCCGTGCGCTCCAATGTTCCTGTCGGGGGCGGAAGTTCTCGACGTGAGCAGGCGCGCCAGACGCCCGGGCCGGCCGGTCGGTCGAGGGTGGCCTACAGTCGGTCGGGTACCCAACGGGGTGGCCGTCAGGGAGGAATGGAACGTGAACGAGAGCGACTGGGCGGTGCGGCGGAGCAGCCGCCTCCTGACGTTCGACGCGTTCTGCGACACGCACGAGCGGGCCTGGAGCGGGATCGCCCGGGCCCGCCTGGGTGACGAAGACGAGGCCCGGCGCGTTGTCGAGCGCGCCAAGGACCGGATGTGGCAGCGGTGGGCCTGGATCCTGCGCCAGCAGGTACCGGCTTTCCACGCCTGGACGCTGCTGAAGGAGGAGATCGGCGCGGCCCTGGCGGAGGCGATGATCAGAGCCGAGTACCGGCCCCGACCCGCCACCGTCCCAGGGTGGGTGGTGGCGGTGCGGCGCTCGGCGGCGCGCACCCTGGACCTCGTGGAGGCCCAGGGGAGTCACGAGGAGCTGTACGCGGCGATCCGGCGACTGTCCGAGCGCCGGCACGACGTGGTGGTGCTGCGGTACCTGGTCGACCTGCCGGACAGCGTGATCGCGGACTACCTCGGGATGACGGAGGCGAACGTCCGCTCCACCGCCACACAGGCCCTGGACCGGCTCGCCGTCGCACTCGGTGGCCGGCGGGGAGGGCAGCGGTGACCACCGGACAGGACCGCCTGCTGCGGGGCGACCCCGCGCAGCCCGCGGCGGCCGGCCCGCCGTACGGCGAGTACGCGGCGAATGCGGGCTCGGCCTGGGAGCGGCTGGCGGCCGCCCCCGCGCCGATGTCCGCCGACCACGAGCAGGCCGGCCACGAACTCGACCTGGTCACCGCCATGATCCTCGCCGTGCCGACGGCGGCGCCCTCGCTGGACCTGCTCATCAACGACCGGCGTATCCACCCCGAAGGCGCGCTGGTCCTCGGCGCGCTCCTCTACACCGTCGGACACCGCGACGGCGCCGAGTTCTGGTGGAAGTTCGCGGCCGGCGGCGGCAACTACACCTCCGCCTCCTGCCTCAGCATGCTGCACCGCAGCCTCGGGGAGGTCCTGGACGCGGAGGTCTGGCGCCGCGAGGCCGAATCGCTGGGCGCCGCGCCCCGCCCTTCCCAGCGGATCCTGGACTCACCGTACGAACTGCTGCCCGCCCAGGTGCGCGACGAGATCATCAGCCGCTGCCGGTTCGGCCTCGACGTACGGCTTCCCCCGCGCCTGGCCGCCGTGATCCACCAGCTCCCGGCCGACGACGGCGACCACGAGTACGGCGAGATCCCGCAGGTATCGGCCCACCTCGTCCGCCACCTGGCCGCAGCCGGCTGAACGCGGCGGCTCCGGCGCTCTCTGCGGTCGCCGGGGCCGCCGCGACAGCCGGCCACGAGCTGACGCCCGGGCAGTAGCCGGTCGACTGGTTGCTGACCTCATCGACCGCCCACCGCCCGGACTCCACGCGGAAGCCGATCTCACCGGCGCCCAGTACTTTCCCCCCTCCGGCACACACCACGTGCTCACCGCGGCGCGAGCCGGAGGACCCCGGCAGCGACGAGGCTGCGTGCCCAGAAGGCGCGCAGGAACTCCCGCACCGCTGCGGCCTGTTCCCGGGGCCATTCCTGCCAGCGGCCGCGGGCGAGCGAGAGACCGATCTCGTCCTGGTAGCGGAAGGACTCCGATGAGCTGTCGGCTACGGCGGCCGCGAGCTGGGGGAGGACGCGGCGCAGCACCGAGGCGTGGTCGTTCCAGTCGGGGGCCTGCCAGGTCCGCCGTAGGAGGCCGGGGTTCGGCTTGCCGTAGGTTTCGGGGCAAGGGTGAGGGCGGCAGTCGGCGAGGACGCTCGGTGATTGTGCAGATCGCGGGAGCGGCCGCAGGGGCGGCCCTGGCGGTGCTCGGGCTCCGGACGCTTGTGGATGCGGTCCTCCCGTAGCGGCAGCCGCGCGAGAGGCCGGCGCTCGTACGGCTTCACGAGGTTCCGGCGAGCCCGGCGCCCTCCGTGGAGCCGGCCCCGCCCACGACGCCGAAGCCCTGGGAGATCCCGCCGCAGCCCTGTACCGACTGCCAGAGCAAGCCCCATCCCGGCCCGGACGGCACCTGTGCGCGAAACGAGGCCGGTCAGATCATGACCTGCGACCCGTCAGGACCGGCACGCCGATCCCGCGTCCGGACGCCCTCGTTCCCACCTGCACGCCGCACTGGGTTCCGTCTCTTCGACCAACTGCGGGCCCGGCCGAGGATGGCCGCGAGGTGGAGTGCGGACTGGTAGGCAATGGCGAGTTGATCGGTTCGCACGGCGAGGCCACTCCACTGGTCGTGGCAGCCTCCTCGTGTCAGCGCTCCCAATAGTCGCGCTGCGGCAGTTCGACCCACATGTCGGGTGGCCCGACGATGGCGCGCGCGTCGGCCAGGCGCAGTCCTGCGAAGGCGCACGAGTAGGCCACCGCGCTGGATTGGTAGAGGTAGGAGGCCAGAACTTCCTGGGACCCGGCCTGTGGGCGCGGTGGGCCGCCCGGGTGGAGGTCCCAGGCTTCGATGGTCCCGTTGCGGGCGATGCTGCCCTGATTGCCGCTCTTGGGGTTGGCGTACATGCCGTAGCAGACGGTGTCGACGGACAGCCGGGCCAGCACGCCTGGCACCTTCGGTGCGTACCCCCACGGCTGGGTGACGACGCAGCCGCCCGGGACAGTCGTCACGCCGATAATTCTCAAGCTGTCGTCCATGTCGTACGCGTAGGGATCGTCCAGTAGTTCGTCCAGGCCGTCGCCTTCGGCCGGCGTCGCCTCCAAGCGACGTATCGCGTCCCCCGCGTCGATCCCGGCTACGCACGCCAGTCCCGTGCCGTCGTAGTACAGCTTTCCCAGCGCCGAGACGAGCCGCCTGCCCTCCCGCGCCGCCGTGCGTTCCGCCTCGGTCAGCCCGCGTTCTTCCTCAGGCATGACGAACAGGTCCGGCGTCGGTCCGGCCAGGCTGAGCCGCCCCGGCGACCAGCCACCGACCAAGGGCCGCCAGGGATCGGCCCCCGCAGCGGCGAGGGCTCGCGCATTGTCCGGCCTGCGGCACAGGACGGCCTCCCACAACGCGGTCGTCCCGCCCGCCAACGCGTCCACATCCGTCACGCGCCGAGCCAGTTCCGCGACGACCTCCGGCGAGCCGAACACCGAGGCCCGGTGCAGAGGCCGTCCCCCGCCCCACACCTCCGGATCGGCACCCCGATCGAGACGCCGCCGGATGCCCTCGTAGTCCTGCCAGCCCTCCCAGCCCACGCCCGCCCAGCCGTCATCCTGATCTGCCACCATGCCCCCTTCAGCGCCGGTGCGGGCGACCCCTCGAACCACCTGCACGCCCAGCATCGCGCAACGGTCTGACAACGCTCCGCTCCCTTGTCGCTTCGGCTGCCGGCTTCGACGTTCGGTCACGTCCCGACGGGGCCGCCGGCCGGGCAGCCGGTGTGAAGAAGAAGAGTGGCTGTCGAACGAGATGTTCGTCCCGGGCTACCACGACGGTTTCGCGCCGTACGGCAAGTTCGTCGCACGCGTCGGGGTCGCCGACGCCACCTGGCTCCTCAACGACCAGCAGGACGCCCTGAAGGAGGAGTTCGCGCACCGTGGCTTCAGCCACCTCTTGCGGTACGTCTTCGAGGCCGGTGGCCGGCAGGCGGCTGATGAGGGACTTGCTGTGCCACAGGCTCAGCCCGGTCCTCCGGCGAAGCAGCTTCACGACCTCGACGGGATGGGGTCCGGGGTCGGTCAGAACCACTGCATTGGGCACGTCGCCGCAGATCAGCAAGAAGTACTTGCCCGTCATCGTGACTCCTCGGGCTCCAGGTTGGGCAGCAGCATAGAACGCATATCCGATGACCTGGCCCTCGGCGACGTCGGAGCTCCACTTGGGAGTCGGGCCGGCGACCTCACCGAGGGCACCGGCGGCCGGGGCGGAGGGCGGGGCACCCGGCGGTGCCCCGCCTCCAGTCGGCGGCCGGATCAGCAGTGAGCCGCGGTCACGGGGTGGCGGGGACCGAGTCGGTGAAGGTGGTCCCCGCCGAGCGGTAGGCAGCCACGGCGCTGTTGACCTGGGCGGGGGTCAGGACCTGGTCCTTGACGTGGAGGACGTAGTCGACCTTCTCCTCGTACGTACGCGGCGCCGTGGAGGCCTGGCCGGTGAAGTCGATCAGCCACTGGTTGAAGTGGATCTCCATGGGCCGCTCCGGCAGGAAGCGCGCGTCGTGGCGGGCGAACTCGACCCCGTCGACGTAGTAGACGATGGCGGTGTCGTCAATGGTCATGACGAGGTCGTGCCAGCCCTCGTACCCGGCCCGGGCCTCGGTGTGCTGGTTGACGGAGCCGTCGGGGCCGTAGGTCTCCCAGGAGGTGCTGTAGAGGATGTTGGCGGGCTCGCCCCAGCCTCCGTTGGGAAGGTACTCGAAGTCGTACTCGGAGTAGTCGTCGGCCATCGGGGCCTTGAGATCGTTGATCGCGAAGAAGCTCTGCACGAGGTGGTCGCCGTCCGGGCCGCTCACCGGGGCGTCGGAGAACCGGACCCGGGCGGCGTAGGTCCCGTTCTTGAACTTCATGGCCCGGGTGTTGAGTTCGGCCTGCCGAGTGGAGTCGCCCGTTCCGGCGGTGGTGCTCCGCAGGGTCATCACCGAGTTCGCGCCCTCCTTGGTGAAGGAGACGTTCTCGGGCGCCCAGGTGGCACCGGACACGCCCGGGCCGCCGCCGCCGGAGCGAACGTTCCAGCCGTGCGCGCCGATTGCCGGGTCGGTGTGGTCGGTGTAGTCGAAGTCGTCGAACAGTACGGCGCCCGGAGGCGGCGTGGTCGGGCCGGAGGGCGTGGGAGTCGGGTTCGGGGTGTTGCCGCTGGGTGCCGTGCCCCAGACCGGGACCCCGCCGACACTCGCCGTGACCTTGGACCAGGCCGTGTACGTGTTCTGGGCCGGCCCGAAGGAGTAGTCGTCGCCCTGGTCGAGGGGGAGCCAGCCGGTGCGGTTGAAGCGCAGCTGGAGGTCTCCCGTGTCGGTGCCGGGGGCCAGCGAGCCGGCGGCCGCGGTGAAGCCGATCTCCAGGTAGCGGTCGGCGGCCGCGCCCGGTTCGACGATGCTGCCGAACGTACCGGTGACGTTGGCACAGCCCTTCACGGCCCAGTCGCAGGAGTAGCTGTAGGTGGCCGAGGCGCTGTCGGCCTTGAAGTAGTAGCGCACCTTCACCTGGCTCAACGCCACGTTCGTGGCACCGGTGTTGACGACCTTCAGCCAGGGCGAGGCCTGTGAGCTGCCGCTGCCGCCGTTGCGGTACTGCACCGAGACCGCTTCGCCCGCCGCGGCGGCCGGCAGGGCGGTCAGCGCGCCGATGCCGAGCCCGGTCGTGACGGCGGCGGCGAGCGCCGCCCGGATCCGGGGGCGCCGGACGGTCGTTCTGATGCTCATGGGGGTTCCTCTCCTGTGGTGGGGGACGGTGCGCGGCACCGACGGAGGGGAGCCCGGTCGACCTCAGGCGGAGCAGTGGGGGTGAGGCGGCGGGCCGCGCGATCAGAAAGTGGCATAGACCAATTTGGCCGTCAACCCCGGTCGGACCCATTAGGGCGCGTATTCGGTCGTGATCAATCTGTGTGATTCACCTTCGCGGCGGGTCCTGATCCGGTAGACCGTGGTGTGTGACGCGAGCGCAACTGA
>NZ_JBFBIL010000087.1:0-25424 GCF_040685575.1 Kitasatospora sp. NPDC088351
AAGACGCTCGGCTGGAATACCCCAGCCGAGCGTCTACGTGATCTACTCACCACCTAAAACCAAGTGGTGTTGCGACGACCCCTTGAACCCAAGCCGTCCTCGACGGAACCGGGGGCCTTCGTCGTGCCTGCGCGGCCGCCGCTCCCGGGCGCTTCCCGACTGGCCGTCCTCTTTGATCCGTTATCTCCTGGTATGCACCGACCGGAGGAACGGAGTTGAGGCATGTCAGCCAGCGAGCCCACCGAGCCCGGCGAACCCGCCCGGCCCACCGGCGCCACCGGCTCTGCCGCCTCCGCCGACGAACTGGCCGAGCTGCGCGCCCGCCTCAGCGCCGTCGAGGCGCACGCCCGGCAGCCTCCCCGGCACCGGACCCGGTCCTTCTTCGCCGTCCTGCTGGTCCTGCTGGCCTGCGTGCTGACCCCGGTCAGCGAGGTCGCGGTCTGGACGAAGTCCCAGGTCACCGACACCGACCGGTACGTGGCCACGATGGCTCCGCTCGCCCGGGACCCGGCCGTCCGGGCCGCCGTCACCAACCGGGTGACCGACGAGATCGTGAAGTACATCCCGGTCGACTCGCTGCTGGACAGCGTCGCCCCCGCCGACCGGCCCCAGCTGGGCGCCCTGCTCGGCACCATCGGCCAGGCGCTCACCAGCGGGCTCACCGGCTTCGTCCACACCCAGGTCGAGCGGGTGGTGGACAGCGACGCCTTCGCCGGGATCTGGACGGAGGTCAACCGGACCGCGCACGCCGCCGTCGACAAGATGCTGACCGGGGAGGGCGGCGGCGCCGTCCAGATCAAGAACGACACCGTGGTGCTCGACCTCGCCCCGCTGATCGCCCAGGTCAAGACCCGGCTGGTGGACAACGGGCTGTCGATCGCCTCGAAGATCCCCGAGATCCACACCCAGTTCACGCTCTTCCAGTCCGACGCCATCCCCAGGGTGCGCACCGGCTTCCGGCTGCTGGACCTGGCCGGCTTCTGGCTGCCCGTGCTGACCGTGGCCTGTGCGGTCGGCGGGGTGCTGCTCGCCGAACGGCGGCGGCGGGCGGTCGTCACCGTCGCCCTGGGCATGGCCGGCGGGGCGCTGCTGCTGGGCCTCGGGCTGAGCGTCTTCCGGGTCCTCTATCTGGACCGGCTCCCGGCCGGGGTGGACCAGGCGGCGGCCCAGGCGGTGTACGACACCCTGATTCGCTATCTGCGCTCGGCCGTCCGGGTGGTGATCACGCTGGGTCTGCTGATCGCCCTCGGCGCCTGGATCAGCGGCGCCGGCGCGCACGCCGGAACGGTCCGGGGCCTGTGGCGGTCCGGGATCGGCGGGGTGCGGCACACCGCCGAGCGGGGCGGGGTGCGGCTCGGGCCGGTCGGCCGGTTCGTGCACCGCTGGAAGGGGTGGCTCGGCTGGGTGGCCGCCGCGGGCGCGGGGCTGGCATTCCTGCTCTGGAGCTATCCGACCGTACTGGTGACGCTCTGCCTGGCGCTGGTGCTGCTGGCGGCGCTGGCGGTGCTGGAATTCCTGGACGAGCCGGACGGGGGCGGCGGCGAGCACGTACCCCGACCGGCCTGAAGGAGGAGGCGGGGTCTCTTCCTGAGGGACGATCAGCCATGAGCGGTGCCGGCGTGGGGACCGGTACGGGGTGAGGCGCGCGGGGCGCCCTCAGTCCCTGATGACGCAGCGGAAGCCCAGGTGGCAGGTGGTGGTGTCCTCGGACTGCGGCATCCGGGCCGGCGGGCGGTAGCGGCGGCAGTAGGTGGGCGCGCAGAGGAACGAGCCGCCCTTGATCACCCGGCGCGGGATGCCGGGCGCGGCCGCGGCGGGGTCGATGCTCGCGGCGCGGGCGTCCCCCGCGCGGCCGTTTCCGCCGCAGCAGCTCGGTGTGGTGCCGCGGTGGCGCCCGGTGTAGTGGTCGGCGGTCCACTCCCAGACGTTGCCGATCATGTCGTACAGCCCGAAGCCGTTGGCCGGGTAGCTGCCGACGGGTGCGGTGGCCCGGTAGCCGTCCGGTGAGCGGTTGGTGAGCGGGAAGTCGCCGTGCCAGGTGTTGGCCATCAGCCGCCCGCCCGGGACGAGTTCGTCGCCCCGCTCCCGGCCCCAGGCGAACTCGGTACCCTCCGAGCCGCCGCGCGCCGCGTACTCCCACTCGGCCTCGGTCGGCAGCTCCTTGCCCGCCCAGGCCGCGTACGCCCGTGCGTCGGCGAGGCCGATGTGGACGGCCGGGTGGTCGCCGAGCCCGTCGATCGAGCTGTCCGGCCCGTACGGGTGGCGCCAGTCCGCACCGGGGACGAAGAACCACCAGTTGTACGCGTTGCCCAGGTCCACCGGGCGGTCCGGGCTGCGGAACACCGAGGAGCCGGCCACCAGGAGGTCGGGCAGCGCGTCCGGGTACTCCGCGGCGGTCGGCGCGATCTCGGCGGCCGTGACATGGCCGGTGGCGGCGACGAAGGCGGCGAAGTCGTCGTTGGTGACGGCGTACCGGTCGATCCGGAAGCCGCGGACCACCGCCCGGTGGGCGGGCGCCTCGTCGGGGTAGTGGTGGTCCGAGCCCATGGTGAAGGCCCCGCCGGGCAGGTGCACCATCTCCGGCCGCTGGTCCGGCATCGTCTCCCCTGCTCCCGTTTCCCGCCTTCTGCGCTGTGCCGCTGGACGTTACGGCACGCCCGGACGGAGCAGTCCGGCGGGCGGGCCGACAGCTGCGCGGCGCAGGCTGAGCAGGATGTCCGAGAACCCGTCACCAGAGCCGCGCGACCGCATCGACGTGCGGGCCTGGTTCTGGCTGTTCGGATCGTTCGCGGTGCAGATGGTCGCGTACTTCAATCTTCCGCTGCGCTTCTTCGGAGACCACCGGCCGGTGGTCAGCTGGCTGGCCTTCGCGGTCATCCTCACCGGCCTGAGCGGGCTGCTGCTGGCCCGGATCACGGACGTCCTGCGCGGCACCGGCAAGCGGCCCGGGGTGTGGCTGGTCTTCCTGATCTGCCTGTCGCTCACCTGCTTCGCCGGTGCGTACTACGTGCTGGCCGGCCACCCTGGCGAGTTCGCGGGCCTGTACACCCGGCTGGACGCGCTGTACTTCACGGTGGTCACCATGGCCACGGTCGGGTACGGCGACATCACCGCGGTCGGGCAGTCGCCCCGGCTGGTGGTGGTCCTGCAGATCGCGTACAACTTCGTCTTCCTCGCGGCCGCCGCGGGGACTCTGAGCAGGACGATCCGCAGCGGCCTGGAGCACCGGGTCCACCGGCACGACCAGGGCCAGGGCCAGGGCCCGGGTGAGGGCAAGGGCGAGTAGCCACCGTCCGCGCCCGGGTCTGCGCAGTTCCCTCGACCCGACCGGATCCCGGCCGGTAGCGTCCCGTTCGCCGTTCGGTCGCTGTCCGGGTCCTGCCTCCGGTGCGGCGGCAGGACCCGGACGGCGGCGCCGGTCAGCCCATGCTCTTGGCCCCGTCCAGGGACTCCCGGACGATGTCGGCGTGGCCGGAGTGCTGGGCGGTCTCGGCGATGACGTGCAGCAGCACCCTGCGGGCCGACCACCGCGCGCCGGGCTCGAACCACGGGGCCTTGGGCAGCGGGTGGCCGGCGTCCAGGTCGGGCAGCGCGGCGACCAGTTCGTCGGTACGGCGGGCCACCTCGGCGTAGTCGGCCAGCACACCGGCCAGCGTCTCCTCGGGAAGAAGCCGGAACTCGTCCGCCCGCCGGGCCCAGTCGGCCTCGGTCATGGCGGTGAAGTCCGGCATCGCCGAGGGGCCCTCCAGAATAAAGCCCGCCCAGTTCCGCTCGACGTCGGCGACATGCTTGATGAGGCCGCCCAGGCACAGTTCGCCGGCGGTGGTCCGCAGCCTGGCCTGCTCGTCGGTGAGGTCGCGGGTGGTGAAGCGCAGGAAGTGCCGCTGCTTGGCCAGCGCCTCCAGCAGATCGGCACGCTCGCCGGTCACGACCGGGGCGTCGGCCTGCTCGGGAGTGGCCAGTTCGTTGACGGTCATGATGGCTGCCTTCCGTTGTTCCTGTTCGTCGTCAAGAAGAACGCTAGAAGGGATCTAGGTCAGTTCCCGACCTCCATGACGGACGAATGGAGGGCCGATCGCGACGGCGATCGGCCCTCCACCCCGCCGATCCGAAAAAGCCCCAGCGGCCGGCGCCGGTCAGCCGCGGGCGGTGCCGATGACGCAGAAGATGGCACTCTGGCTGAACAACTACCGTCCCTTAGAGGGCAGTTCATATGAGTACTCAGACCGAGTTCGAGGCGAAGATCCTCAACGTCGACCCCGTGAAGATTCGCGCCATGCTGGTGGAAGCGGGTGCCGAGCACCACGGGGACCGGCTCCAGCGCCGCTATGTCTACGACATTCCCGGTAGGACCGGGACGTGGGTACGACTGCGGGACAACGGAACCGCCGCGACGCTATGCGTCAAAGAGATCCTGACCGACGCCATCGACGGCGTGAGGGAGACCGAGACCCGGGTGGGTGACTTCGACGCCACGAACGCCATTCTCGGCAAGCTCGGTTACCAGCCGAAGGCGTACCAGGAGAACCGCCGTTCGTCCTGGTCGTTGAACGGCGCCGCCGTCGAGATCGACGAGTGGCCGCTCATCCCGCCGTACCTGGAAGTCGAGGGAACCAGCGGCGACCACGTCCACGAAGCGGTGCGCGCCCTCGGGCTTCCGGTGGACGAACTCACCAGTGAGAACACCACGTTGGTCTACCGCCGGTACGGCATCGACATCGAGTCGATCCCCCGGCTCACGTTCGGGTGAAAGGGCAGGTCCCCGCGCGCGTGGCCGCACCACCACGAGTCCGCATCGTGCGAGACAACACGGTCCGCATCAAGGTCATTGACGACTGCGGACCGGCCTGCACGTTCTGCCACAACGAAGGCGGCACGGCCCGTTGCCATAGGCCTTGCCGGCTGTGACGCTGTCCGGCTTCTTTCGGGGCCGGCCAAGTCCCCGGCGGGGAACCCGAATCCTCTCCGGTACCGGCACGAACCGGGTGCAGTCGGTCTCGTCACGCGCCACCTGATGTTCATCGGCCACACCCACCCGGACCAGGGCAATCAGGACTGGCGCAGCGTCAAACTCGTGGCTGTCCACGATATCCCGGACCCCAGGAGGCGAAGAGGATGTGTCGCGGGGCTCCCTCCCCCAACGTCACCCCTTCGAACCTGGAGCGTACTTATGAGCCCTACCCGTCGTGACGTCCTGAGGTGGGGAGCCGGAGCAGGCGGCGTGGCAGCCGCCGCCGCGTTCGGTCTTCCGAGCGTGGCCGGCGCCGCAAGCTGGTCCAGCCGGAACTGGATGAGCAACCTGCCCGACAGCCTCCCGCTGACCAGGATGACGATCCCCGGCACCCACGACACCTGTGCCAACAACGCCAACAACGGCACCATGTGGGCCAAATGCCAGAACTGGAGCATCTGGGACCAGTTCGAGAAGGGCATCCGCTTTGTCGACATCCGCCTGAACGGCCTGCAGGGCACCGCGAACGAAATGGGTGTCTACCACGCCAGTTTCTACCAGGACATCCGCTACCAGGACGTGCTCAACGCCTGCGACAACCACCTTCGGAACAATCCGAAGGAGGTCGTCATCATGCGGGTCAAGAACGAGAACTCGGGCGGCCAGGCGCTCGGCGCGGCGGAGTTCCGACGCCGGTTCAACTTCTACCTGGACGACCCGTCGATGAACTTCCGTCCGCGGTTCTGGACCAACCCCTACTGGCCCACCCTGGGGCAGGCTCGCGGCAAGATCGTGCTGGTCGCCGACTTCGACAACCCGTGGACCGTACTCCAGTGGTCCAGTGGCTCGAACAGCTTCTTCCGGACGCAGGACATCTGGGACGGGAACGGCCAGGGCATCGAATACAAGAAGAACAAGATCATCGAGTGGTTCGACGAGGCCTACTTCCACCAGAACGCCGCCGAGATGTACGTGAACCACACCAGCTACGCCAACGGCGTCTGGCCCAGCACCAACGCGGGCAACATCTTCCCGGTGGTCCGCTACTACCTGGACCAGCGGAAGACCGAGCGAATCCACTTCGGCATCGTCCCGATGGACTTCCCCGACTACGACACCGAGGTCCTGCGGCTCTTGATCGACAAGAACTTCATCTAGCCACCCTGCGGGACGCCGGCGCCCGATCCCGGCACCTTCCGGCGAGTGCCCTCGTGTGCGGCCGTTCCTGCCGGCGAGCAACGGCCGGTACGGGCGGTGACGTGACCACCGCCAGGTGATCGCGCCAACACTCGTACCGAACACCGGACTTCGGAAGATGTGGCAGGAGCCGCGTCCACTCGTCGTTCGTCAGATCGCCTCGCCCCGCGACCAGAACGAAGATCCCGGGGCGAGGCGGTCACATGATCCGCCGGACAGTCTGCGGTCAGCGGCGTTGCAACGGACACGGCAGGGGCGTCTCGCCGGTCGGGTTGAAGGTTCGGGGGCACGACACGGCCGAGACCGATCGGAGCTGCCGGCCGGGAGTCCAGTACGTCCACACCACGTCGTGCGGGAAGGTGCCGAGGAAAGTCCGGGCGTGCTCCAGCCGGATCGCCGGATCGAGGTCGGTCTCCAGCGCCGGGGAGTCGACGAGCTGCTTGCCCAGCCACTCCAGTGTCCCGGCCGGGTCGTTCGTGGTGAGCTTGATCTGCACCGCCGGCTTGGCGAGCCAGTGCATGACCTCCAGCGGTGGAACCGGGCTCGACCACGCGGGCCGTGCGCCGTTCTGCGTCTCGGGAGGCCGTCGCTCGACAT
The DNA here is from genome assembly GCF_040685575.1 of Kitasatospora sp. NPDC088351. Classification (NCBI taxonomy): domain Bacteria; kingdom Bacillati; phylum Actinomycetota; class Actinomycetes; order Kitasatosporales; family Streptomycetaceae; genus Kitasatospora; species Kitasatospora sp. NPDC088351. Next base: position 6,746 of record NZ_JBFBIL010000087.1, read on the forward strand.
CGTCGGGACGCTTGTTGCCCGACCAGGCGTAGCAGTGCCAGTGCAGGCCGGGCCTGTTCCAGTGATCCATGAGCGCTCCACCCTGGTCGGGGGCGGGCCCCGCTCCCAGTTGCGCTGGGAACGGGTCCCGCCTTTCCGGTGTGCGTCAGACGGTAGTGGCGAAGCGGGCCAGGTCGATGCCCGACGCGCCCAACTCCGCCGTGTCGAACCGCAGTTCACGGCCGGGGCCCTTGACCTCGCCCATGACCCACAGGCCGCCGGCCACGCCGGGCACCTCGCGCAGGGTCGCGCCCTCAGGTGCTCAGGTGCGGGGAACGCCCCAGTCGTCGAGGATGCGGCCCGCCTCGCCGCCCAGCTCGGGGTGGTGCAGCAAGGTGCGGACCAGGTCGGCCCGTTGGGCGGACGGGCCGGCCTGCCGGACGGCGAACAGGGCGTTGTCGGGGACGAGTGGGTCGCCCTCGTGCTCACCGAGGGCGGCGGCCAGCGCCCGGTGGACGGCCGGGTCGTCGGCGTAGGGGCCGAACGCCATGGCCACGTGCTGCCGCACCAGGTCCTCGTCGCGATCGGCGAAGGCGGCGAGCAGGGCGTCGGCCACCTCCCGTTTCGCGGCGGGGTCGGCCGGCGGCGAGAGGCGGAGGACGGTCGCGCACTCGACGCGGGCGAGTTCGTCCTCGGCCGGGTCCGCGACGACGGAGGCGAGGAAGGCCGCGACGGCGGGGTCGGCCACCGCGTCTTCGAGCGCGGCGACGATCCGGACCTTGTCGTCGCTCCCCGGCGGCAGCGAGCGGAACCGCGCGACGAGACGCTCGGCGGGCGAGAACGGCGAGTGACCCTCCCGACGGGTCGGCCCCCGGGAGCCGCGGCGCCCTCCGGGCCAGGACGGGCCCTTGGCCTTGGGGGTCGGAATGTCGCTCACCGGCTCAGCGTAGTGCGGCTCGCCCCGGTCCCCTCGCCGGATCGGCGAGGGGACCACGGGATTCGGCCGTCAGGCGGGTATGCGGTGACGCCCCTGGGGGGTGGGGCTGTGGGTTTCGGGGCCGAAGTGGCCGGCCTGGCGGGCGATCCAGGCGTATTCGGCGGTGCCGTCGGGGAGTTGGCGCAGTTCCCAGCGGCCGTGGCGGGTGATCGGGGGCGGTGGCGGGGTGGTTGCCCGTTCGCCGGGGTGCGGCATCCTCAGGGTCGCGAGGACGCCGAGGATCACGGTGGCGATCGCGAGGGCGAGGAGGGCCACGAACGCCGCGCCGATCAGGAAGTTGACGGTGCCGGGTGTCATCGGCGGATCCCGAGGACGCGGGTGCCGAGGTGGGCGGCGAGGCCGTGGAGGAGTTCCTCGGCCTGGTCGCGGGTGAGGGGGAAGGCGAGCTGTTCGCCGGGGCCGGCGGCCACGTCGAGGTCGACGGCGAGGCGGAGCTGGACGGTGGCGTCGGGGACGTGTTCGACGGTGAGGTAGGGGACGGTGGTGCGCTCGACGTGGGCCGGCTGGGTGGAGCTGGTGGCGAGGGGGATCACGACTCCCACGGGTCACCGCCCCGCCCGGCTTCGTGGAGCAGGTGGAGGAGGTTGAGGAGCGTGCTGACGGGCGCGTTGCCGAAGTCGATCAGGACGCGGCCGTCGACGGTGCCGTTGTGGGTGGTGGCGGAGCCCCAGAGGATGCCGTGGGGGCGGCCTCGCTCGCGGAGTTCGCCGAGGAGGGCGGTGACCTGGGCGTCGGTGTAGTCGCGCATCCGGGGGTCGTCCGGGGCGAGGGGCCGGTGGCGGGCGCTCACGCGGCGGCGTCCAGCTCGAACCATACGATTTTACCGTTCTTGCGGGGCGTGGTGCCGAAGCGGTGGGTGAGCTCGCGGACCAGGTGCAGGCCCCGGCCGGACTGCGCGTAGGGGTCGGCGCACTCGCGCGGCTCGGGCAGCACGGGGTTGTCGTCGCTGACGCAGACGCGCAGGCTGCGGCCTTCGAGGAGGAGGATGACGACGGTCGGCGCGGGGCTCCCGCCGTGCTTCCAGGCGTTGAAGTACAGCTCGTGGAGGGCGAGTTCGGCGTCGTGGATGGCGTCGTCCGGCCATCCGGCGAGGGACATCGCGTCGCTCAGCTCCGCACGGGCGGCGGACCAGTCGGGGATTTCGGGCAGGCTGAAGGCACACATGAGGGGAACCTCCGTGAGGGTGCGGGTGTGGGGTTCGTCGTTCACCGGCGGAAACGTCGCCGTGAGCCAGGCCAGAACGGGACTGGTGACGCCACGCATGGCTGCTCTGCGGTGCGGGGGCAGCAGGCGCCTACTGCCCGGGAAACAGGCGTTACTGACGATCCGTCGGACCGACTGTGAGATAGACCATAATGCACCATCGCCTGAGTTTTTAGGTCCGCAGCAGAAAGTTCCCCCTTCCGTGTGACCGAGCCCAGATGGACCTACGTGCTGCCAGCCCGGCACACTGACCCCAACACCGACAGAGAGGACGCCATGGCTCTTCGCCCCAACCCGACTCTCCGTCAACGTCGACTCGGCACCGAGCTGCGACGGATGCGGGAACAAGCCGACCTCGGGGGAAGCCAGCTCGCCCGCATGCTCGGCATCAGCCCCGGTCAGATGACGCAGATGGAGACGGCGAAGATCGGTGTCAGCCCCGAACGCCTACGCACGGTCGCTTCGGCCTGCAACTGTGCCAACGGGCCGCTCATCGATGCCCTCGCCCGCGTGGCCGCAGAGCGTGGAAAGGGTTGGTGGGAGGAGTATCGCGGCATCTTGACGACTGACTTTCTTGAGGTGGCAGAGCTTGAAGCCCACGCAACCCGGCTGACGTTCTGCACCACCACGTACATGCCCGGCCTGCTTCAGACCAGCGCCTACGCAGCTGCCGTGTTCGCTCGGCTCTTCCCACCCCTGTCGCCACAAGGAATCGACACCAGGACAGCCTTTCGAATCAGGCGACAGGAGGTCGTCCGCTCCGGTTCGACACCGCTACGAACATTCATCCACGAGGCCGCGCTGCGGATGCAATTCGGCGGACCCACGGTGCTCGTGAATCAGCTTGGCGCTCTCCTTGATGACTCCGAGCGGCCCGGAATCTCCGTTCGAGTTGTGCCATTCGCTGTTGACACCTTCCCCGGATCTGGCGAGAACCTCACCTTCGCCGAGGGCTCAGTCCCCGAACTGGATACCATCGAGATGGACGTAGCCCAGGGCGCACTCTTCTTTGACTCACCGGCGGACCTGGCCAAGCATCGGGCCATCTTCGCCCGCCTGGACTCCACCGCGCTCTCCGAAGAAAGCTCGCGCGAGTTCATCCGATCAATCATGAAAGAAGTGGAAGCCGCGAATGCCTAACTCAGAGTGGCAGAAGTCGAGCTTCAGCGCCTCAAACAACGAGTGCGTCGAGGTGCGTACCGTCGACGGGCTGGTCGAGCTCCGCGAGTCCGACACCGGCGACATCATCGTCCGCACCACCCCCGCCAAGTTCGCCACGTTCCTCCAAGGCGCCAAGGCCGGCGAGTTCGACCACCACGCCAACCACATCGCCTGACCCCACAACCACCAGCCGCCCCTCGCTCACCCGAGCGAGGGGCGGCCGCAGAACGGGTCGGCGCAGCCCGCCGATCCAGGCCCGGAAGGCAGGGCTGGAACCTAAGGTGTGCTGTCTCGGGACGCAGCGCGACCGCGTCCCACTTGAACTCCCCCGAGCACCTCGCAGCACCCATGAGGACATCCTGTTCACGGACCCGAAGATCCGCTTCTCAGAAGTGTCCACAAACAGGGGTAAAGCCCCACGTTCACCGACCCCCGGCTCTGCGCGGCCATCGCGGACCGGCTGGCCTTCCGGTTCACCCTGATCGAGACCGGCATCGAGTCCTACCGCCTGGCCGCCACCGAAGCCGAGCACCAGCCGAGCCGCTGACCAGCCGAGCCGGGAGCGGAGGACCGGCGGTCGAGGTGACGCGATGTCACGGCTGCCCGCCGAGCCCGAGCTTCTTCACCCCGAACGGGGAGAAGATCATGTGGGCAGCCCAGCCGTGGTGGATGAGAGCGATCTGGGAAGGCACCGGCGTCACCGGATAGATGGCCTTGCCCCGCGACCAGTTCGCGAGCAGGCCCTCGGTAGTGTCGACCGCGGAGACGACCATCGTCACCTGGAGCTTCCCGTCGCCCCACGTGTTCCAAAGGGCCCACCCCTCGGGCCGGGCCTCGACTCCGAGGCGGGCGCACGCCTGCTCATAGGTCTCCCCCATGCCATCCGGCATCGCCCCGGGCCGCAGAATCACCACGCCCGCGAGTTTCAGCTCGGGGCGTTCCGCCTCATCGTCGAGGCAGCCGTCCCCGGGGAAATGGTAGTGGCGAAGCTCCCGGGCCAGCGCGTTCACCGCCCGCTGCAAGCGCGTCGCGTCCTCTGCTTCGGGCTGATACGAGAGCCAGCCCTCGACCGAGGCGGCGCCCGCGACCACGCTGGCGAGCCGTTCTATCTCTCGCAGGTGGTCGAGTTCGGAGAGTTCAGGTCGTGTCACGGCTGCCAGTCTCGCAGCGGCGCACGGCCGGGGCATCCCAGTTTCCACGCGCCTCGGAGACGAAACCGGGCCCTCGCCGGCCGGGCCTGTCAGGGGCCGAGAAATCCGCGAGGCCCTGCGGACGCCCCCCGGCACGGACGACGCCCGGACGCGGGTCCTGGCCCGGTGGGTCGGCATCGGTCTGGTGAGCCTGGGCGACTACCACGACGCACGCGCGTTCCTGTGCCAGGCGCTCGACCTGGCCACAGCCAGTGGCAACATCCGGGCCGTCATCGCCACCGAACTCAACCTCGGCGACGCCTACCGCTACGCCGGTGAAGCAGAGACCGCTGACGTGCTCTACCGCAAGGCCCTGGACACTGCCCGGAGCCGGCACCCGGAACTCGTCGACTTCGCCCTCCAGCACTTCGGCAAACACCTCATGGAACAAGGCGACCTTGTACCTGCGCGCGCCCACCTGCGGGAAGCGTGGCGGCTGCGGATCGCCAAGGGTGACACCGGGCTGATCGAATCCACCCAGGCCGCACTCGACCGCGTCGAGCTGCTGATCGGACAGGCAGCCACCGGCACGGCCGCTCCGGCGGCTGGTGACGCAGAAGCGACACAGTGGAGCAAGCGATGGACCTCATGACTCCGATCCCGCACCACGGCCCGAACCCCGGCCCGGTGGGCTGAGTAGGGTCGGGGACTGGCGCGGTGGGCGATGCTCCGTTTCCAGTCCCCGCCGCTTCAAACCGTGCATGCAGTTCTCCCGCACACGGCTTTCCGACATCGTTCACCGGCTGGCATGCACCGTCCCCCCGCGCACGTTCCCGGTCAGGCGATGGACCCCGAGCCGAGTGATCCACCCATAGGTGTAACGGGTGGTCCAGTTCCGGCCCGCGAGTCCGTGTTTCCGGCTGGCGAAGATCGCCAGCCGCTCGTGGACGTAGCCGTCGACCGCGTTGAACTTCCGCCCGGAGTTCCCGTTGCGGAAATACGCGGCCCAACCCCGCAGGACGGGGTTGAGGTCGGCCACCACGGCGGCCACCGGCCGTTCGGTCCGGGAGCGGGAGGTCGACGCACGGACCTTGTCCCGCAGCACCCCCAACGCCCGCGCCGAGGGCCAGCGTTGCAGGTAGAACCTGCCCCGCCACTTCCACGACTCCACCTTCCGGTGATGGAATCCGAGGAAATCGAAGCCCTGCCCACCCCGAGTGAGGCAGACGATGCCGGACTTCTCCGGATGCAACCGCATCCCGAGCCCACCCAATACATCGGCCGCCAGCTGACGCGCCTGCTCGGCACACTGCCCGGTCGGCGACAGGACCACGAGGTGAGTCGGCGGCGGGAATTGCACCCGCCGCCGCTCGCAGAACCGTGCGGGAGCCTCTCGGCTCACACGGCTCCCATCGTCCAGCCGTCAGGCTTGAGTCCGAACCGCCAGTGGGCGAACAGGTTCGGGTAGCGGCGGGCCGCGCCCGCCATCAGTTCCCGGGCCCGTTTCTCCCGGCGGTGCAGTCGTTTGTACTTCCGGCACGCCCAGCGAACCAGCAGTTCGTTGAGGCGCCTCAGGAGCGGATACAACATGGACTTGTAGAAGCGCCCGTAGTAGTTGATCCAGCCCTGCACGATGCTGTTGAACATCCGCGCAAGGTCCATCAGTGACTTGTCGCTGCGCCGGGCGATGTGCCAGGAACGGATCTCCTTGCCCATCGCCTTGATCGCCTCCTTGCTGACCGCGGGCAGGAAGTTCACGAAGTGCTTCCCGAACCGGTTCTTGGCCAGCCTGGGCCGGAACGTGTACCCGAGGAACGTGAACGACGTGTGCTCGTACGAGCCCCGCCGGTCGGCGTCCTTGCAGTACACGATGCGCGTCTTGTCCGGATGCAGTTCCAGACCGACCTGCGCCAACCTGGCCGCGAGGGCGTCCCGCACCTTGCGGGCCTGCCACTCGCTGCGACAGTGGATCACCGCATCATCGCAGTACCGTTCGAACGTGACCTGCGGGAACTCCCGCGTCAGCCACACATCGAACGCGTAGTGCAGATACAGATTCGCCAGCACGGGCGAGATCGCCGACCCCTGCGGAGTCCCACGATCCCGCTGCTGCACCGTCCCGTCCGCCTTCGCCAGCGGCGCGATGAGCCACCGCCGGACGTAGAGCAGAACCCACTTCCCGTCCTCGTCGACGTGCCGTTCGACCGCCTTGAGCATCAGCTCGTGGTCGACGCTGTCGAAGAACGCCCGGATGTCGAGATCGACCACCCAGTCGCTTCTCCAGCAGCGCTGCCGGCACTGCTCCACCGCGTCCAGCGCGGACCGCCGGGGGCGATAGCCGTAGGAGTCTGGGTGAAACACAGGCTCCACCCGACGCTCCAGATACATTGCGGCCACCGTCTGAGCGATCCGGTCGGCCACGGTGGGCACCCCGAGCACGCGGACACCTCGTCCGCCCGCCTTGGGGATCTCCACGGCTCTGACGGCCGGAGGGAAGTACGAGCCGGACGACATGCGATTCCACAGCTTGAACAAGTTGCCTTGCAGGTCCTGTTCGAACCGTTCGATCGTCACCCCGTCCGTCCCGGGTGCACCCTTGTTGGCTTTGACCCGCTGATATGCCTCCCACACCATCCACTTGGGGATGTCAAACGACTTGACCTTGGTCTCGGCCTGCGGCCTCGATCCGTTCACCTGGCTCCTCCCGGGAACTCCGGTTGACCGCCAAACAGGACCAGGACGACCCGCCCCCTTCGCTCCACCCCCATTACAGGGGCTTCAGCACTACTACGAGGCGGTCCGTCCCCCTGCCGCGCATCGGTACTCTCCCCCTTGCAGTTTCAGCTGCTTGAGGTTCTCCCTTGACACCGGCAAGCCGTCAACACGGCCGTCGGCAGCATCGCGGCGAGGGGTTCCCACGTTCCGCACCGACGCCTGAACCGAGCTCGCGCCACCTTCATGCCGGGCACCACCTGGCCAGGAATACAGGAACCCGCCAGATTCATCCCGGGGCAACAACTGGACCCCGGTTTCGGTAACCATCCATACGCTTTCGACACTTCGGCGGTGGTTCACTCACGTTCGCCTTCTCGGTTCACACCTGACGCATCAAGTGCGCCTTGTCCGCAGTGCTCACCACCCCGGCTCATTCACCGGAGCAGCCTGCGGTGGTTTGAGACCTCCCCCTGCGTGGGCGGTCCCGGAGGGCCTACCTCCATCACCAGTGCAGCATCACGTCGGAAGTTTCCGTCTCTACACCGGAACCTCCCTCAGTGTTCGTGGCGCACAGTCGTCGCAATAGCGCACCAACGTCCCCAGCCGGCAACCACGGTCCTGCCACGCCTCGTCGAGGACGTGCAGGGCCACGTTGGCCAGCAACGGAGAAATCGGTGAGCCCTGCGGGGTCCCCGCCCCGGCCGGAGAGGTCACCCCACCCTCCAGCACTCCCATCCGCAGCCACGACCGGATCAGCTTCAGCATCTGACGGTCCGCCACGCGCCTCGCCACCTGAGCGACGAGTGCCTCGTGATCAATCGTCCCGAAGCAGTCCCGGATATCAGCCTCGAACACCCACTCCTGCCGCTGGTTCGCCGCGACGCGCACAGCCTCGCACGCGTCGATCGCGGACCTCTTGGGCCGGAAACCGTAGCTCGCGCCGGTGAACCGGGCCTCGAAGACCGGTTCGAGAACCAGCTTCGCGGCCGTCATCACCACCCGGTCCGCCACGGTGGGGATCGACAGCGGCCGCAACTCCCCCGGCCGCCCCGGCTTGGGAATCTGAACCCGCCGCAGCACCGACGGACGATACGCATGCGTCCGCAGCCGATCCGACAGGTCCTGGAGGAACTCGTCCACCCCCGAGGCCGCCACCTGGTCGACGGTCACGCCGTCCACGCCCGGCGCGCCCCGGTTCGCACACACGCTGGACCACGCCCGCCACAAGACGTCCATGCGGAGGACGTGGCCGTACAGGGCGTGGAACCGGCGTTCGGGTTCTTGCTTGGCACAGCGGTAGAGCGTCCACTGCAAGGCTCGGACCTTGTCCAGAGGACGCCGCTCACTGCGGCCTGTGTCCTCCCGGCGGGCGGACCTAGCCGTTTCGGCACTCACCCGGGCACCTCCTTGTTCGTGTCACGCATCGATGAAGCAGGGGCCCTTCGCTCCCGGCGGGTTGTGTTGTCCCGCTGATCTGCACTACTACGACCCCCTCCGACTGCCTCTCGACAGCCCGCCACTTCCCGGTTCCGCCGGTTATAGGCGGGCCACACTCCCGGGCCGCATGCCCGGGGCCGAGGAGGCCCTCTCCAGTTCCCAGGACACCCTTCCGACCATTCCACGCCCCTTACGCCGGGAGGTTCTTGAACGCCCGCTCCAGGTTCGGGGACGCCTTCCATGGCCTTCGCCCTTCAAGCACAGGCTCGGCTCCTCCTTGGCCCACCCCTCTCGGAGCGGGGGTTAAATGACGGCGCTGCAGGCTTCACTTGATGTTGCGGACTGGTCGGTCGCACGCCCCCGAAGGACGCTTGTCACTCCACTTCGACGCCGCCCTCTCGAACGACGCCGGGAGTCAGCTACCGGGGACCCTGGCGTCTCCCCGGACCGGACTCGCACCGGCTGGCTGCCCTGAGCTTGACGCTCGGTTACATCCGAACCTTCCTCTCACCTGCTCGAATGCCCGAGCTGCTGGACGTACGCTCGACGTTTAACCTCGCAGGTCACCCGACCTGCTGATCTGCGGTTCTTCCTGAGACAGCGGAGACGGCCGTTCTCCACACTTCGAGATGTCGAGTCACGAAGCACGAGAGAACGGCCGCTGCCCATGAGTCTCCCTGTCGACGCGCCCGCAGGCCAGGTATTGGCTCTCCGGCTCGAAGAACAAACAGCCGGCCACACGTCACGATGTCGGAAAGACAGTCGAACGCGCCGAGACGATCAAGGAACACCAAGCCCGACGAGCATAAATTCCAAGCTCAGGCGAGGTAGATCCTCTGCCACTCCAACGAGGTCATGGTGAGTGCCGCCTCAGCCAGCGTCCGGGCGGACTCGGTCTTGAGGCTGCCGAGGCTGCTGTCGATCCAGGGCTGCACGTTCTGGTACCCCTGCTCGCGGTACTCGACAGCTTGGATCAGGCATTCGAGCTTGTCGGCGTCGTGGGCCACGGTCACTTCGAGGCTCTCGGCGTTCTCGTACTCCTCGACGATCGCCTGGACGCCAGCGAGGACGGCCGGGTGCGCCGCACTGACCTGATCCTCGGTCACCTTCTCGTTGGACGAGGCAGTGAGGTAGCGCCGGCCGATGTGGGGGATGTCCCCGATCCGCGTCTCCTGGGTGTCGTGGAACGTGCAGAGCAGCGCCACCTTGGCCGGGTCGGCACCTTCCATCATCGCCAGCACGGCACCGACGACCGCCGTACGGAAGCTGTGCTCGGCGATGGTCTCCGGGTCCTTGACCCCGGCGATCCACCAACCGGACCGCTTGGCCCGCTTGAGCATCCCCATCTCCATCAGGAAGCTCGCCGTGCCCTGCGACTGCTTGTCGTCCGTCATCGCCGTCCTTCGGTGCGTTGGATCAGTTGCGTACTACCGAACCCGCCTATGCGCAGACCGTAGTGCACGGCCTCCAGCTCGCGGCGGGACTGCGTGGAAAGACTGCCCCCATCCAGGAGGAGCCGAACCCGCGTGCCCAGGTCCTCAGTCACATGCGGGTCGACGTCAAGCAGACCGCGCCTGGCGATCAGCAGCGACCAGATCGAGTGCACGTACAGGTCCGTGTACTCGGCTGCCCGATCGAGCCGGACGGCGAGCTGCCGTAACAGCGCAGACGCATCCCAAGCCGGCCGGCCGCGTTCTGCCATGAAGTTGTCGTCCGTTTGGGGACGGCCGTCCAGACCCAGCCAGTGGGCCCAGTAGTTGAGGTTCGCAGCCTCGGCATCATCGTTGTCGGTCAGGGACCGGGCGATGAAGTCCTGCAGCAGCTCCGGATCGCCCTGCCTGGCGAGAGCAGCAGCGACCGATCGCGCCTCCGCCCAACGGGGTGACCAGCCGGACACCGAGGCAGTCAGCCGGCCTCGGCGCCGGATCCCGTCGAACCACTCTGTGGCGTCCCAGTCACGGTCGTAGGAGGACAGGTAGAACACCTGCCGCCGCAGCAGGGCGGCATCCTCGGCATCCCGGTCGGCCAAGTCGGCGCTCTGGCGCAGGGTGTTGAAGAACCGCACACGGTCCGCCGCGCCGAGGAGAGGGGCAACGGCAACCGGGCCGCGACGCGCCGCCGGGATGTTCAGCTGGGCGGCCACCACTCCCGGGAGAACGCCGCTGACGGCCCAGCCGATCATGTGCGTGGTGTCCCGCGTCAAGACCCAGCCCGCGAGGGGGTGTTCTTCGACCGAGCCGGCACCGGTGCCGCTGCCCAGAATCTCGCCGAGGATGAAGTCGGCGTCCATCGCGAGGCTCAGCGCATCGACCAGCGCGGGCGGCGCCCCCAGGCGAATGAGCTTGCGCCGCATCGCAACGAGGTTGCCGGCCCTCGTTGCCGACAGCGGGCGACGCCCCGACTCCCAGCCCTGCAAGGTGCTCTTGTCGACGCCGAGGTCGGTGGCCAGCTCCTCCTGGGTGCGGGGGATCTGCTCACGTATGACCTTGAACAGGAAGCCGGCCACCAGGCCGTCCGGTCCGCGTTCAGGCGAACTGCGACTGCCAGTCAGTGTTTCTCCACGCCGCGATGACGTACGAGCAGGCATTCCCTGCGCCCCCTGGCCTCGATCGTCCGGGTAACTCGTACCGGCAGTCCGTCGAACCTCCGCGTCACTACCCGTAGTTTCATCGCTACGGCATCGCACGCGATGGGGGAAGCCTAGTTCCTGCACAGCTCCTCTGGTCTCGATCCGCGAGATGCCCACCGCTCCGAAGGAAATGAAGCCGGAACCTCCGGCTCCTGGGGCCTTCGGAGCGGCCACCAGCCGGCGGTCCCGCCCCGTGAAAACCCCCGCCGGGGCGGGGCCGCCTTCAAGCCACCGAGGGGAGCCGAGGGCACCAGCCATGGACGCAGCCGTTAACCAGCACCGGGGTCGCCATCGTGGCGAGCACCGCGACCCCGTAGGAACAGCGCTCACCTCTCTGTGGGGCCTGGGACACATCGTCGCGCTCACGCTGCTCGGGATCGCCGCGCAGCATCAGCTCGGCACCGGGCACGAGGCTGCGGCGCCGCCCGCGCGCTCCCTCCCCGACCACGAACCGGCCGCTTGAGGCGCGGCCAGCCCTCACCAGACCTCGCACGAGCGGAAGGAACGACGACATGAGGTTCAACCTGCGCGCCAACATGCTCGACGAGTTCTTCCGGGCCCGGATCGGCCCGAAGGTGACGGCCCCGCTGTGGGTCGCCCACCAACTGGAGAACACCGCAAACGTCTACTTGCCGACGTACCGGCAGACGGCCGACCGCAAGCCGATCTCCCGGATCGGCTTCGAGCTGGCAGCCCTCACCGCCCAGTGGCGCTGCCTGCCGTTCCACTACTTCCGGTACGAGCTCTACCGGACCGGAGTAAACCTCGCCTCGGCAGCGGCGTACGTGCCCGACACCGTCTTCTACAGCCGCCTGCTGCCCGCCGTGAACCGATCCGCCCTGCTCCTGGATGACAAGATCGCGTGCAAACGCATCCTCGGCGACGCGGGCGTCCCCCAGCCGCTACTCCTGATGACCGGCGAGCAGGGATCCTGGTTCGACCGGGTTGGGCGACCGGTGCCAGCCGACTCACCTGCTGCGGTGGACGCTGCCCTCGGCGGCATCGCCGAGGTGGTGATCAAGCCGGCCAGGCACACCAGCGGTGGCGCCGGCGTCCTCGTTCTCGACAACGAGGGCGGCGAACTCCTCCAGCAGGACGGCACGCCGTTCTCACTGGCCGCATACGGCGCAAGGTGGGGAGGGTGGCTGATCGAAGCGTTCGTCCGCCAGCACGACGAGCTCGCCGCGTTCAACCCCTACTCGCTCAACACCTTCCGGGTCATCACCCACCTCCACCCGGCGGACGGCCCACGGGTCCTGTACTGCCTGCTCAAGAGCAGCGCAGACACGGACGCCGTCGACAACGCCTGCAACGGCGGCCTGTACGTGCGGGTCGACACCGCCACCGGCATGCTCGACGACACCGCGCACACCACTTCGCTCACCCGCTACACCCACCACCCCGTCTCCGGCCTCGCCTTCGCCGGCCAGAAGATCAGCACCATCCGCCAGGTCGTCGAGGCCGCCGAGCGGGCCGCAGTCCACTTCCCCCGCACACCCGTCGTCGGCTGGGACATCGCCGTGGATCACGACGCCGAGGCGCTCATCATCGAGGGCAACAGCAGCCCGAGCCTGATGAACCTCCAGCGCACCCACGGCGGCCTGTCCCACACCCTTGGTAGGTCCTTGATCACCGACCACAGGAGGTCGTGAACGTGCGCCGCACACCGAACACCGCCCTCGAACTCGCCCGCGAGGCGATGTCCCCGCTGCTGACCCAATGGACGGCCAAGCCGGAAGTCCAGGCCCTGTACATCCTGTCGTCCAGCGCGGACTGCCCCGACAACCCGACGTGCTTCGACGAGGAGTCCGACTTCGATGTCGCCGTCGTCCTTGACGTCCCCTTGCGGGCTGCCGAGTGGCGCCCCCACCTCGCGGACACCTGTCAGCTGATCGCCGACCGCATCCCCGCATGGGTGCCCAGGTTCCTCTTCCGCCTCCCCGTCCCCTGGGGCTCCATGGAGGTCAACGTCCACCAGCTGATCTACCAGTACGAGTGCGACCCCAGGACCACCTGGCCCGGCGAGAAGTGCGACACCTATCTGCACAAGAGCCAGGTCCTCCACGACCGCGGCGGCTCGTTCCAGGAACTCATCCACCACAAAGCCCAGGCCGCCCGCACCCAGCTCGACCTGGAGCGCGAACGGCTCGCCAACCGGATCACCTGGGACGTGCGGGAGATGTCCCTGCGCCAGTCCCGCCGCCTCGGCCCCGAGGCCGGTCACTACCTGCTCAACCTCGCGGTGGACGAGGTGATCGACTGCATCTACGCCACCGCCGGCCAGTTCATCCCGAACAGGAAGTGGAAACTGACGCAGCTCGTCAGCCGCGGGTTCATCACCGTCGACCAGGCGGAGATCCTACGGGACGCGATCCGCTGCAACCCCAGCTGCCGGACCGACCTGGAGCGCCGAGTCGAGGCTCTGGAGAAGTTCTGCGCGAGCATCGACGGCTTCGTCACCGACGGTCCCGAGGCCCAACAGATCCGCAGCCACTACCAGCGCCGGCTGCAGCTGCGGGGATCGCGATGTGCGGACCCGGACGGAACGGCCTGGTAGCCGCTGCGCGATAGGCTTCGAGGCCCTGCCGAGACCGGACCGACGGCCAACCAAATCTGATTATCGGAAAGGCCGTTAGGCCGGTTTCGACGAACGACGGAGCACCGACCCGGGAGAGGTCCGAGATGGCGATCAGGCTGTACAACACGCTGACCAAGCGCAAAGAGGAATTCGTCACCATGACGCCCGGCGTGGTCAAGATGTTCGTCTGCGGCCCGACCGTTTACGGGCTCAGCCACATCGGCCACGCGAAGACGTACACCCAGTTCGACCTCGTCGCCCGCTACCTCAAGAAGCGCGGCTACCAGGTCACCTACGCCCAGAACCTCACCGACGTCGACGACAAGATCATCCGCAGGGCCGGCGAGCTGGGCATGGACCCCCGCGACCTCGCCGCCGAGTACGAGAAGCACTACCTCGACGACATGGCCGACCTGCACAACACCAACGTCGACGTCTTCGGCCGCGCCCACGACCACATCGACGAGATCGTCGCCCAGGTCCAGCAGCTCATCGAGCACGGCCACGCCTACCAACTCGACGACGGCTGGTACTACGACCTGACCACCTTCCCCGGCTACGGCAAGCTCTCCGGTCGAACCGAGGTCAAGGCCGAGGACTCACTCGCCCGCGTGGATGAGAACGACCGGAAGCACAACCCCGGCGACTTTGCCCTCTGGAAGGCCCGCAAGCCCGGCGAGCCCTACTGGTCTACCGCCCTCGGCGAAGGCCGGCCCGGCTGGCACATCGAGGACACCGCCATCACCGAAGCCCTCTTCGGCCCCCAGTACGACCTCCACGGCGGCGCCGTGGACCTCATCTTCCCGCACCATGAAGCCGAGATCGCCCAGATGGAAGCCGCCTCCGGACTCGACCCCCTCGCCCGCTACTGGATGCACACCGGCCTGCTGCGCGTCGACGGCGCGAAGATGTCCAAGAGCACCGGCAACTTCCTGACCATCCGCGACATCCTCAAGACTGCGGACTTCCGCACCCTGCGGTACGCCTTTCTCAGCCAGCACTACCGCTCCTCGATGGAGCTGAACGACACCACGCTCGAACAGGCCCGGGCCGCCCGCCGCCGGGTGGAGAACTTCGCCCGCCTGATCGACCGTTCGCACAACGAGAGCCCCGCGAGCACCGCCCTGGCGCGAGAGGCCCGCGACGCGGCCTTCGAGCGACTGGACGACGACATCGACACCCCTGGTGCGCTCGCCGTCCTCTTCGACTACATCCGCGAGCAGAACCGGCGCGAGGAGCCTCCGGGCGCCACCGCTCTGGCCCTGCTCCAGGAACTCGACGAACTCTTCGACGCCTTCGACCTCGACGAGCGCACCACGGCCGACGCCGAGATCGAGGCCCTGCTCGCCCGCCGGCGCGAACTGCGTCAGGCCCGCAACTTCGAGGAGGCCGACGAGATCCGCAAGACCCTGCAGCAACGGGGGATCGTCATCGAAGACACCCCCGACACAACCCGATGGTGGTTCACACAAGAGGTGACATCCGTATGACCTCAGCATCCTGGAACACGCTCGGCCCGCTCATCGTCGACAACGCCCTGCCCGCCGTCCTGTGCGAGGAACTGCTCCGGCACTTCGAGCACAGCACCCAGCGTCCCCGCAGCTACCAGGGCGTCATCGACGAGACCCTCCGCAAGTGCAAGTACGTCGAGGTCCCCGAACGCCTCGCCAACCTCGTCATGGCCGCCGTTTCGCCGCACATCGATGCCTTCTTCGGCGTCGACACCTACCCCGTCCCCGGCCAGCCGACCGTGATCTACCGGTACGGGCCCGGAGTCGGCTTCGTCACGCACCACGACGAGGTCACCGAGACGGAACTCGAACGGGCCGCCACCAACGGCCAGCCCGTCATCGGCGGCGACCTCACCACCGTGCTGTTTCTCAGCGGACCCGACGAGTACGGCGGCGGGGCCCTCTACTTTGAGGAGCCCCCGCTTGACCTCCGCCCCGCCAAGGGAGCACTCGTCGCCTTCCCAGCCACCCGCGACTTCATGCACGGCGTCCGCCCCATAACCGGCGGCGCCCGGTACTCCCTACTGACCCGCAGACTTGTGAAGGGCACAGCGCGGTTCGCGGGCTGAGAAAGTGTTGGGTAATCGGGTGATCACTCGTTCTTGAGGCCGTCGGTGAGGCGGCGGGCTGCTTCGGTCTCGATGGGGCCGCGTGGTTCGATCTCCTCGCCGGCGAGGCGGGCGGCCATGAGTCGGATCATGGCGACCTTGATCATCGCCCCGGCGTGTGCGGTCTTGCGCTCGTAGTCCCGTGCCAACCGTCTGCACCGTCCCAGCCAGGAGAATGTCCGCTCGACCACCCACCTGCGGGGCAACACCTGGAAGCCTTTCACATCCGCGTTGTGCGGCACCGCGACGATTTTCAGGCTCTCGTGTCAGCTGTCCTCTCCCAGGTAGCTCAGGGCTTGGCGGAAGTCATCGAGAGCGGCCTCGAACTCGCCGGTGGCGGTGTGGAAAGTCGATCGGTCTATCAGGATCTCGGCCAGCGTTCGGGTTCCGTCTGCCGGATCGTGCTGACACAGCTGGCGGGCCAGCTCCACTCCGTCATCGAACAAGGGGCGTACTCGCTCCGCGAACAGGTGGGTGCGGTGCTCCCAGTAGACAGCAGAACGGACGGTGAGGACCCGATGTACCCGGACCAGTTCGGCCAGATATTGGTCCGGATCTCGGGTGGCTCGTGAGACAAGGGCGCCCACGTCTTCACGCAGAGTGATACGGCTGTCGAAGTAGTGCCGCTTGGCATCGGGGGACCACTGCATGGGCGCCGCCCCCGAAGGCGGACACGGTCCACCGGACGTCAACCGCTCACTGTCGGCACCGGAAAAGGGCAGCAGAACCGCCCAGTAGGACGCCTGATAGCCACTCCAGGACTTGCGCTCACCGGTGGCGGCCAACTCCGTTAGCAAGGCGAGTGCCTCTTGCCGTACGGTGGCCGCCTGCTCACCGCGGCCGCAAGTGTCGAGCATCTGTGCATACCCGATCAGCGAGTAGAGATGGCAGGCCATCGGGCCGCGGTCGTTCGAGGCCTCGACCGCTTGCATTCCAACAAGTTTCTCGAACGCGCCGATTGCTTCGCCGGACCGGCCGGCGTCATCGAGAGCGGCTATCCACTCCAGGAGTGACCAGGCGAGACCCCCGTCGCCGGGCCCGTGAGGCAGGATCGCCTCGACCAACTCAGTCAGGGCATCGGCAGCCTCGACATAGCGGCCATCCTCGGAGAGACCGGCCGCCCAGCCACGCAGCCCCTTGACCTCGGGGTCTCGGGATAGTTCGGCCTGCGCACGGCCGATGGCGAGCATCTCGGCGCGCATGGCGAGCCCTTCGGCACGGCGGCCCAGGGTGTACAGCTCTCTCTGGCACGTGTCGAGTGCCCCGTACAGAAGATCCGCACGAGCAGGTTCGACCGGATCGATGGCCCGCGCCGCAGCCACCGCCTCCTCACACAGAGCGAGACAGGCTGGATGCCGCTCGCCCGAGCCGGAGTTGTAGCTCAGGCGTTGCAGGGCCAGGACCAGGCGGGGCAGATAAGCAACGGGGCTGACCTGGGCGAGCACCCGGTAGGCATCAACTTCCTCGTGTGGAGTGCGGCGCCCCGACGCTAGCAGCATGACCTGCGCCCGCACGATGTCGTCCTGATCGATTTTCCCCGAGTGGTTCATAACGGAGATTCTGGGCGTCTCGGAGAGGCCCGAACAAGCCTGGTGACATGTGCCATTCGCCCTACGCAAAAACCTTCTGACCTGTCATGATGAGTGTGTCATCGCCTTTCCGGGGTTCGGCGAACTGCGGGTGCCGATACGCATCTCGCGGTAGGTCACGGTTCCGGGCAGTTGGAGTGGCGCCACGATCCGCGCAGCGACCACCGGGTGAAGCAGTGCCTTCACCTCCCTGCGGACAGCCCCGCGCCAGACGAGTTCCGTACGCTGCAACGAGATCCGGTCCGTCTCGGTGATGGTGAGAGGCCGGCTCGCTTGCAAAGCTCTTTCAATGTCGCAGCCAGTTCTTGCTTGGCTTGGCCCAGCTGCTCGGGATGGAGCGTCACGACCCGGCATACTCCAGAAACGGGACGGACTCCGAAATGGCGATTCGCTGGTACTCGATGAACCGATCAGGTGCGCCGTCGAACAGCTCGCGACTGATCTGCGTCCCGTCCGCCCTGTAGCTCATGAGAACGACTTTGGACTTGTCGAACATCCAGAAGTCTTGTGCGCTTGACAGCGGGTTTTCCCGGTCGGTCACATCGAGGATGCGAATATCCTCACCGGCCTTGACGTGATGTCGATAGTAATACTCGAACACGAACCGAAGATAGTCGGAAAGGGGCTGCGTCACAATATGAACGCGCCCGACTCTCCTTCCTTCGCTCTCCCATTGCCGCACTTCGTCCATCCACCCCGACTGATAGCCGTCGGGGGACTTCTCTCCTGACAGGAAGCGATCGAGTTTCTCCGCTTCCTGCGGCATGGCGTAGGTGGGGAGTGTCTCCAACCTCCACGCCTCGAACCGCATGGAGTCGAAGCACTGTTCCCAAGCGTCACCAGCCAAGAGCACGGAATGCCTCCCGCAGTACGCTCTCGGGGATCTCGACCAGGCCTTCGCCCTCGGACGGAGTGAAAACGCCGGACAGGTCGCCCTGAACCACGAACGAGCCCGTCTCCGTCCGGTAGACGTTGGGGCAGTCCTTCTCCCCGCACTCCCCGCTGCCACTGCCGGTGAGCCGGGTAAGCGATGTACGTGCCGACATGTCAGAGGGCGGTTCGAGAGTTGATGTCCGTTTCGAGTTGAGGTTGGGGAGAGGGCTGCTGGCTGCGGGGGTTCGGTCGGCTACTGCTTCTTGGTG
>NZ_JBFBIL010000088.1:0-23438 GCF_040685575.1 Kitasatospora sp. NPDC088351
GAAAGCTACCTCGCCGGCCTCCACCTCCGTGGCGCGATGATCTGGATCAAGGACCTCACCCGGACCCGTTGATCACGACCGAATACGCGCCCTAGGTCTGCCGGTGCTGAGACGCGCGAACATCACCGACCTCACCGAGGCCGTCGTCGGCGTCTGCACCAAGGCCCGGACCGGCCTGATCCTGGTCGACGAGATCCACAACATATCCCTGACCACCCGCCACGGGGCCGATGTCTCGGACACGTTGAAGTACTTCTCCGAACGGATCCCAGCCACCTTCGCCTACGCGGGCATCGACATCGAGGGCGGCGACCTGCTGTCGGGCACCCGCGGAGACCAGATCGCCGCCCGCTTCACCTCCACGGCCACCCACGCCTTCCCCTACAACGCCGAGTGGAAGGCGTTGGTCGCGCAGATGGAGACCAATCTCGTGTTGCACGAGCATCAGAAGGGCGCCCTGACCCGTCTGGACCGCTTCCTCCACACCCGCACCGGCGGCATGATCGGCACTCTCTCCCACCAGATCCGCGGGGCCGCCGTCGACGCCATCCTCGCCCGCACCGAGAAGATCACCAAGGCGGGCCTGCTGGCCGTCGACCTGGACATCGCCTCCCGCCGCAAGCGCCGGGACGCAGAACAGTGACCAGGCCGACTTCCGAGGTGCCCATCCGTCAGCTGCCGTTCCAAGTCCGCCCGCGAAGCGGCGAGGGCGGCCGAACGTTCATCACCCGCCTGGCCAAAGCGAACCACCTGAAGCCCGGCTACCTGCGCACATTCCTGACAGACCCCCCACAACGCAGAGGGACGCCGTCCTGGGACCGCCTCGCCGCTGTCACCGGGCGCGACCCGGTCCAGCTCCGGCGAATCCTGGAGACGACGCAATGCTCCGAGTGCGGGGCACCGATGACCCCGATGTCCAGCTTCGGCGTCAAACCCCGGACCTGCTCGACGAACTGCCGCCAACGCAGTCGCCTCACCAACTCGCATTACCGGCGGACGACGCCCTGCCACGTCTGCGGCAAGCCCATGGACTACCGGATCGGGCAGCGACGATACCTGTGCTCCAGCGATTGTCGACGCTTCGCGTTCGAGTGCCGCCGCCGCGGTCAGCCGCTGCCACGTCGAAGCGAGAGCGATGCGGACGGGGAAGACCCACTGGCGGAGACCTGCCCCGGCTGCGGCGAATATCTGCCGCAGCCGAGAAAACGGCGAGCCTGCTCAAGACGCTGCACCCGGAGAACCCGCCGCTGGATCCGAACCCCGATGCCCCCACCGACCTCCTGCACCCAGTGCGGCGGCCTGGCGTTCGCCCTCGCGGACGGCCGCCCTCGAACCCTGTGCTCGGACAAGTGCCGGCACCAGGCCGAAGAGGCCGAACGCGAAAGAGCTATCGCTGAAGCCCTCGCCGAAGGAACACAGACCTGCAGAGGCTGCGGCGATCGCTACAAGCCCCGGCGGCTCAACCCATGGTGCTCGGAAGCGTGTCTTAACACGCACATCGATCAGTGCCGCAACGACCCGAAGGAATGTCCAGTTTGCGGGACGTCGATAGCTAGTCGCCCTCGCAGCATGGGCGGCAGGACTCGCCAGTGGTGCTCGCCCAACTGCTGCCATCAAGCCTTTCGTTGGCGGACAGAGTTCCGCGATCGATCGCTTCTCCCACCGCTGCCACTGTCCCGCCAGGCACGCCAAACCCTGAACCGGAACCGCTACAGCGGCGCCTCGTTGACGCCGTCCTTGACGCCGCCCCGCAGGCCCCACTCATCCAAGCCGGAGTAGATCATCGCAGCGCGGCCCTGCGGAAAGGAGACAGCCTCGGCCTCCCCTGAATAGATCGCTACCAATGAGTCAGCCCCTCGCCACCAGGTGTCGGCCACGCCCATCACTTCGTGCACTGGCTCATACCCATCCAGCACGATGCCGTCCACATCGTCGCCGTTGACCATGACGATCTTCTTTGCCCACATGGACGCGTGGTGAGCCAGGGCGAGCGATTCCACCCAGCCCTCGACGGTGGCATGGAGGGGCGCCCACTGACCTGTGTGAATGCCGAATTCACCGGACGGCCCGATCATGAACGAGAAAGGGACCGCGGTCCGCTGCATCCCGGCTTCAAACCACCACCCTTCGGAGGGCGAGCCCTCCGGCGAGTCCGCTTCGAGGTACCTGGGTCCGCCGTCGTACTTGGGTGCGGGCGGCAGGACCAAGCCGCCCCATCGCTCTTGGTATGCCGCCATCCGGTCGATGACCGCCGCAGGGATGTCTCGCTCAAGCCACCACTGTCTGTGCTCCTCGACCGACTGGACGTCGACCTTGACGCCGTGCGCGCGGACGAAAGATCGGGCTCGTTGAGTCAGGCCGTCAGGGACATCGTTGAAGAGGTTGAGATTCACAGGGTGACGCTACCCAGCAGTTGGAGGGGCGGCGGGTTCGGGCCGCTCTCAGCAAGAGCAACTGCGTCAGCGGACGCACTGAGTCAGGCGTTCCACCATTCGTCAGTGCCGCAGCCGACCTCGTAGTGCCACCAGCCCTCGTCTTGTCCTTGACTCAGCAATGCCTTGATCCCGGCGAAGTCCGCGTCTGCCGGGACGTTGAAGGCCACCATGGGGAAGTCCGCGCTCATAACCTCACCGCCAAGGTGGAAGACAGCCAGGCGTTGATGCACCGCCTGGGGGCTGCGGCCCAGCGGCCCCGAGGGGACGGGCACGACGCGAACCGTGTAGTTGCCGGCTGAACTGACCCGCCCGACAGCCCAGTGCAGCCCATCTGAGTCGGTCTGGAACTGCACGACGTCCCCCTCGGCCACACCGTCCTGCAGGAACGGGGCGTTCTCGATCACGGCCGTGGCAGCACTGAGTTTTGTCGCCCACAGGCCCTCGGTGTCCTGGAGGAACCAGCCCTCGCGGGGGACGAACCGGAACCAGACCTTGATCTTCTCGACCGCGTTCTCCACGGCGCCAATCATGCTCGGACCGCCAGCGGCATCTTGCATCGGGGTTGAGCTGGGCGGTCAAGCCTCGTTGAGACAGAGCGGCAGGCCGTCAACCTTCGCTGAGACAGACGAGTGACGATCCAACTTCGCTGAGACACGGCCAGCCTTCACTGAGACACGTCAACCAACGTTGGTGGCCTGGCGCGCCACCAACGTTGGTGGCGGCCGTTACGTGATCGTTGCGGCCAAGGGGGCTGTTCACCAAGGGATACGTCAAGGTGTGCGGGGTTGCCTACGGCGACCGCGCGGAGCACCGGCTCCGTGCCCAGCCGGAGGGAACCCCTGCGATGACGACGAGCGACAGCGCCCAGCCGAGGACCAGGACGAGGGCCAGGGCGCGGACCGGTGCGGAGCCGGACGGCGAGACGCGGGAGGTGGAGATCACCTGGGTCGTCATGGCCGCGCTGTTCCAGTTCCGCATCGCCACCGCCGAGCAGCTGCGCCGGCTGGCCGCTCCGGACGCCGGGATCGAGAAGATGCGGGCCCGGCTGCGTCGGCTTCGCGTGGAGGGGCTGGCCGCGGAGCTGGTGCTGCCGCAGTCCGGGCGGGCCAAGGGCTGGTTCCTGACCGAGCACGGCGCGAGGATCGCCGGCGCCTTCCCCGAGCTGGCGGACATCCCCGCCCCGCGGCTGCCCGGTGACGAGACCGCGTTCAAGTACACGCTGTGGCACCAGCTGGACGTGGTCCGCACGCACCTGGCGTTCCTCGCCGACGCCCGCAGGCGCGGTGACCACCTCTACGGGCCGTTCGACTTCATCCCGGAGATCACCCACCGCTTCGCCGAGGGCCGCGAGGGCACGGTGCGCCCGGACGGGCTGGTCTACTACGGCGTGAACGAGCCGGACGGCGTCGGGCGGCTGCGGGCGTTCGTCGAGGTCGACCGGGGCACCATGGGCGCCGAGCGGCTGGCGTCGAAGCTGAACGCCTACGCCCGCTACTGGGCCACCGCGCCGCTGCCGGCCGGGGTGCGGTCCGGCACCACGGAGGCCCAGCAGGGTGGGGTGCCGATCTGGGAGCGCCGCTACACGCGCTTTCCCAGGCTGCTGTTCGTCCTCACCGGCACCGGCGAGACCGGGTTCTTCAACCGGGTCGGCCAGCTTCAGCTCCACGCCCGCGACCGGCACGTCGCCAGGATGCTCGCCACTGTCCCGGCCGGCGCCGCCAGGCTGGAGGACCTGGAGACTGAGGGGTACGACGGCGCGGTCTGGTGGCCGCTGGTCGATCCGGACGCCGATGCCGTGCCTTGGTGGGAGCTGACCGGCAGCGGGCGCTGACCGGCAGCGACGCCGATTCCTTGATGGCCGGCCCCGGTCCTGGGGCCGACCATCAAGGTGTCCGCTGGGCGCCGGGGCGGACCATCAAGGAATCGGCTCGAGCCGCGGGGAGACCATCAAGGTGACGGCAGGCCGCGGCCGGGAGCACAACGTCGACTCCCCGCCCTCCTCCTCCGGCCGGTGGCGTCGCGAAGCGACGGCGCCGGGCCGCCGCGCAGCGGACAACCCAAGACGCCGTCGGCGCGCAGCATCAGGTTGCCGGGATCTCGTCTCCGCTCCTGCTCTGCGCGCCTGCTCCTCACCGACTCCGACTCCTCACCAGCTGCGGCCCTTGGCTGCTCCCCGGCACCAGCAGAAGGTCCAGGGAGAAGTAGTCGGCTCCCGGCAACCCATGGACAAACGGGTTCTGAACTGCTGAAACAGCATTCTCGGCGGCAGGGGCTGGCACAACCTCGAGTAGCAAGCCCGAGTAGCAGGCCCGAGTAGCAAGAGGCAA
Organism: Kitasatospora sp. NPDC088351; assembly: GCF_040685575.1. Lineage (NCBI taxonomy): Bacteria > Bacillati > Actinomycetota > Actinomycetes > Kitasatosporales > Streptomycetaceae > Kitasatospora > Kitasatospora sp. NPDC088351. The sequence goes on from NZ_JBFBIL010000088.1 coordinate 4,763, forward strand.
GTGCGTGGCCAGTCGTTCAGTCGAGGTCGGCGGATGCCAGGGCCACCGCGAGCACCAGGTACGGGGCGGCTTCCAGGCACTGCTCGGCCATCATGCTCGGGTCGGACGCCGTGCCCGCGTCGGCCAGCGCCAGCAGCCCGGCGCCGATGGCCGCGTCGACCGCCGCGTCCAGGACCTCGGCCGCCGTGAACTCCCCGCCGGCCGTCAACGCGTTCACCAAGGCGACGGCCTGGGCCGGGTCGACTCGCCAGAGTTCGGCGACCTGGTCACCGGCGCCGGCCAGGTCGATGACCGCGCTCTGTTCCGCAGTCGGCAGCGGCACGGGCCAGGACGCTCCAGGCTCCTCCACGATCTCCTCGGCCCGCGCCAGCGCCACCCTCGCGGCGCTCGTCCGCTGGGCCTGCTCCCGCTCCCTCGCGACGGCGGCCGGCCACCGGGCGTCGTCCTCAGCCCGGGCCGCCTCCAGCAGCGGGACGGCCGTGCGGCCGAGGTAGACGACCGGCAGCGGGTCCACCACGACCGTCTCCTGCCCAGGCAGGGCGTCGGCGACGGGCTGGTACAGCGCCTGCGCCGCCGAAGCGCAGGCCCCGACCGTGGCGGTCAGGGCTGCAATCAGCCGGGCGTGGCGGCGTCGGCGTGCGGGCAGGTCCAGGCGGGCGGGAGTCGCGGTCACCCCCGCACTATGCCGCGCCGCACCCACCGACGACTTCCGTTCCCATGAACATCATGCGGGCGGTCAGCGCCACTGGTAGGACGCGCCGGTCCCGGGATCACCACCGGCACCGCCCGGTCGTCGGGGAAGCCCAGGACAGGGGGGCCGGTCACACCTGCTCCAGGTACGCCTTCATGACGGTGTGGGCGGCCTGCTCGGGGGTGTCGTGCAGGATCGGCTCCTGGGTGAGGGAGTCGCCGAGGAAGTAGCCCTCGTACACCGCCACCCACTGCTTCGAGCCGGCCACGCCCCGCTCGACCCAGCCCACCGCGTGGCCCTCCGCCGTCACCAGCCACACGCCTGGCTGCACCGTCCAGCCCAGCAGCTTCCAGTAGTCGCCGAAGACGGCCGGGTCGAGCTCGCGGTGGGCGTCGTTGTCGGGCATGCCGCGCAGGACCGGGTCGCGGGGCACCGTCACCAGGCCCGGCTCGGCCGCGCGCGGGCCGGTCCACCCGGAGGTCCGCGGAGCCGGACGCGCGGCATCGGGCGTTCGCGCGGCGGTTGCCGGCGGCGTGACGCGGGCGCTCCGAAGGGCGTCCAGTGCCTCGCTCCAGTCGCGGTGGGTGCGGGGCCGGCCGAGGCCGCCGAGCAGCGGCTCGGCACGCCCGTCAGCCAGGTGCAGCACCCCGATCCACCCGCCCAGACCCCACGGACCATCACCAAGCAGCGCGGCCCAGCCGACCCGCACACCGCGGTGGTGCAGCTGGTGGACGCCGGCGGCCTGCGGCGTCGACCAGGACGACGTCGTCCAACCCGGACCGAAGGTCAGAGCCAGGTCGTCGGACCGGTCCGGGGGGCCGAAGCGGCGTACCGGGTCGGAGGTGGCGCGCAGCACCGCGTCGGGCTGCAGGTCGCTGTCGTCCGGGTGGGCGACCGTGAAGGCGGGGGCCGGGCGGGCCGGTGCGGGCACCGGCCCGCTGGCGGCGGGCGGGGTTTCGTTGCCGCCACGGAACGCGGGCGCTGCGGGCACTCGCGGGACGGGCGGGGTTTCGTTGCCGCGACGGAAGTCTTCGTTGCGGGGCTCCGGGAAGGCCGGTTGTCCCCCGTCGGCGGGCTGGGGTTTCGTTGCACCGGCCACCGGTCCGACCTCCCCGGTGGCGCGGTCGGTCAGCTCCGCAGCGGCCGCGAGCAGCAGCCGAAGCGCGGCCGCCGTCCGGTCGGGGTCGTCGCCCTGGTCAAGGGCGTCGGCGAGCGCCATGGTGGCGGCGGTGACCGCGTCGGCGCCCGCCAGCAGCCGCTGCCGGCGCCCGGGCGGCGCCTCGGCGGGGGCGGTGGGGGCGTCGGCCTGCGGCGTGGCGGGGTCGAGGTCGCGGGTGAGGTCACGGACGGCCTCGTGGTCGGCGTCGGTCAGCACGTAGAGGCCGGCGCAGCCAAGGGCGGTGTAGAGGGGCTGGGCGGCGGTACCGGCGACGCGGCGGTGCGCGACGTCAGCGCGCTGCATCGCGAGGTATTCGGCCTCAGCGGAGCGGTCGGCGACGTCGCGGCGGTGGCGCTCACGGCGCAGCGCGTGCCGGAGGGCAGTGTCGTGGTCGGGGTCGTAGCGCTCCGCCCGGGTCTCGGCGGTGTGGTCGCGTACACGCTGCCACTCGGCGCGGATGGCGGCCGCGGTGGCGATGCCGGTCTCGTCCCCGGCGTCGGCGTACCGGTCTGCCGTGCGCTCGTCGTCCCGGGCCCGGTGCAGGGCCTGCTGGATGTTCTCCAGGGTCATCCCGGCCGCCCGGCGGCGGACCCGGGCCGGGATGTCGCCGAGCAGCGCGTGCTTCTGGTCGTCGGGCTCGTCCTGGGCGTGGTCGGTGCGGTTGGGGTGCTGGGCGAGGGCGGCGTGCAGCGTCGCGCCAGCCTCCCACTCCTCGGCGTGCACGACGGGCTCCGGCAGGCTGCCCGGGCGGACGCTGTGAACGATCCGGCCGTCGACCTGGGCCACCCATCCGTCCAGGCCGTCGACGTCGCGCTCGGTCCAACCGCGGGCGAGGCCGGCGCCGTGATGAAGGGTGCGGATGCCGTCGTGGCCGGACCAGCGCAGCCACATCGAGCCGCGTACCAGCGGGGAGTCGAGGACCGCCCGGCCCAGGTCCCGGCAGGCGGGCACGGGCCGGCTGCGGTACGCGAACAGCTCCAGCCGCACGAGCGCAGCGGCGGGGTCCGGCTCAGGGCGGGTGGTGTCGGTCATCGCGGCATGCCTTCCGGGTCGGCGGGGGAACGGGTGAGGGACGGCCCGATGTCCGGGCCGCCCCGTGGGCGGTGGGCTACTGGTCAGTGGCGCAGTGGTGATCTGTCTCGACCCAGTCGCCGTCCGCGAAGTCCGTGTCGAACGTCCAGCCGCATTTCCCGCACTCGGCGAACGGTCCTTCCGGGTGCCGGGCGAGGGCGTGGACATCAGGGCAGTGCAGAGCATCCGGACAACTCACGTAAGCGGAAGATCGAATTCAGCGATCTACCCGGCCCGTCTTACGCCCGATATGAATCGATGACAGCGGGTCAGGCACTGAATGTCCATTCAATCCAATTGCAATGCAATGGTATAGATTTTTCCACGTCACCTATTCCTGTAAATTTCCACCAACTCGGACAATCGGCCCGCGATGCACGCCCACTGTCCGGAAAACGTCTGCCCACCAAGCAGGTCATCTTGTAGTCTTTATTCGTGGGCGCCGCACCATGGGCAGCGCCCCCGCGAATTGGCGGTGCTTAATTTGCCCGTTCGAAATTCGGAGACGTCCGAGGGTCTGGGCTCAGCCGTCTGTGTCAAGTTACTGTGCTGCGCGGCCACGCCGAGCAGCACAGACCACAATGAGCGAAAGGGCAAACTCAATGAGTCTCTCGGCAGTAATGCGTCGTACGGCTGTGGGCGCCGCCGCGGCCGTCGCCGTTCTGGGGATCGGCGCCACGCAGGCGTCGGCCGGCCAGGTCGTCGACTTCCCTGGCTCCACCGGTGGCTTCGCATTCACCTACAGCGGCACCACCGCCCAGTTCTCCACTGGGCAGGCCGGCCTCCAGTCGATCATCAAGGTCACCGGCACCGGCAGCGCGCAGGACCGCGCCCAGTGCCAGCGCGGCAACGGCGAGACCAACTGGTACCAGTCGACGATCCGGGCCAGCAACGGCGGCACCTCGCACTACGACTGCTCCGCCAACGGGACCTACAACCGCGCGCTCGTCGGCGTCGGGGCGGACTTCTGAGCGCCTCCCTCAGAACGCGGCACATCTGAGGAAGGCCCGCAGGTCCTCCCGTGACATCTGACCGCTGCGGCCAGCGCCAAAGGAGAATCATGAGTACATCCAAGAAAGTCCTTGTGCTGGCGCTGGCCGCAGCGGTCGTCCTCGGTGGCACCGTGACCGTCTTCGTGATGAGGTCTGGCGCCACCGAGCTGACACCCGCCCAGACGACCCAAGCCCACCGCCTGACCCTGGCCCTGGCAGGGGTGCTCCCGCGGAGCGAGGACGCGCAGTTCAACCTAGACCTCGCGGCACGTACCGAACAGCTGATCGCGGACTGCATGCCGGCCCACGGGCTCCACTACGTCCCCAAGAACCCGCGCAGCCTGATCGACACCGAGACCTCCACTGACTTCTCCAGCCTCGAGTACGCACAGAAGCATGGATTCGGGATCGCCGCATGGCCCAGCTTTCTGCCCAGCCACGAGAACGACAGCTACACCGCATCACTCTCCGAAGAGGCCGTCACACGCTATAACCAAGCGTTGTCCTCGTGCTCCGACAACTCCCGGGAAAAGGCCGGCCAAGAGTTCGGCGTAGACAAGGGGAACTCGGATTACAACAAGATCGACAAGAAGGTCACATCGAGTTCTCGCTATCGCGCAGCAGGGCAGGAGTGGATGACCTGCGCCAAGGAGCGCGGCTATGACTACCCGAGCCGCTTGGTTCTCATCCAGCGACTGCGCGGCGAGTACCAAGGAGTCATGAATGAATTGCATGGAAGCAATTCCGATGGAACGCCATATGTGAACGGCGAGATCCAGGCCCGGGCAGAGGCGGACTCGAAGTATCAGGAGTTCCGCCAGAAAGAGGTCTCTGCCGCCGTTACGACGTTCCCCTGCTCTCAGAGCCTGGACCGGGTGTACCAGGAGGTCTTCATCGAGGCGGCTGGATACTCGTCGCCATAATCGGAGTGCTGAACTCCGTTTATTGAACGAGGGGCCGACGCCTCTGAATGGTGAGATGATCGCCACGCACCTGTAAAAACGCGAGAGGGCAGGCAATGAATCTTCTGGTAGCCGAGGAACTGAGCCTCAGTTTCGGCACGACCCGCGCGCTGGACGGGGTCTCGTTCGCAGTCGCCCCGCGGGAGGTGGTGGCCGTGACCGGATCGAGCGGCTCGGGGAAGTCGACACTGCTGCACTGCTTGGCGGGGATCCTCGTCCCGGAGGGCGGCAGCGTCCACCTCGACGGCGAGCGGATCGACAACCTGCCCGAGGCGGGCCGCAGCTCACTGCGCCGCCGGGGCTTCGGCTTCGTGTTCCAACTGGGCGAACTGATCCCCGAACTATCCGTACTCGAGAACGTAGCACTCCCGCTGCGGCTCGCCGGGGTGACCCGCAAGGACGCCGCACGGCAGGCGACAGAGGCGCTCGAGCGGCTGGAGATCGCTGGCCTCGCCGCGAAGCGCCCATCCCAGATCTCCGGCGGGCAGGCCCAGCGGGCCGCAGTTGCAAGGGCCCTGATCCACCGTCCGAAGGTCGTCTTCGCTGACGAGCCCACCGGCGCGCTCGACACGGTCAACGGCGAGCGGGTACTGACCGCGCTGACCACAGCTGCCCGGGAGCAGGGCGCGGCCGTGGTCGTCGTGACCCACGAGGCGCGCGTCGCGGCCTGCGCGGACCGCGAGATCGTGATGAGCAACGGCCGGGTGGTCGGGACGAAGGAGCGGGTGTGATGCGGGCCCGCCTCTACCCCCTGCTTCTAGGCGTCCGCCTGGTGCGCGGCTACGGCCGCTCGGGCTGGGCCCGGGTCGCCCTGATGGCCGGCGGTACGGCACTCGGCGTGGTCGTCCTGCTGTTGGCGATCGCCGTCCCGGGGATGCTGCAGCACCGCGCGGACCGGGCCGACGCCCGGACGGTGATCTGCGCGGCCACGGACGATCGTCCGGCGGCTGGCTGCGGCCTGCTCGGAGAGAGCGTGTCGGACAGCTGGTACGGCCGACCCCTGCAACGCCAGCTCGTCCCCGAGGCCGTCGCCCCCCCGCCGCCCGGCCTGAACCGCCTGCCAGCCCCCGGTGAGGTGGCGCTCTCGCCCGCACTGCGCGCGCTCTACGACGAGCCGGGCAACCAGGCGCTGCGCGACCGGTTGCCCGGCCGAGCCACCGAGACGATCACCGCCGACGGCCTGCTGCAGCCGGACGAACTGCTCGCATACGTCGGCGTCGGGAGCACCCCCGGCGCCCTGGCGCAGCAACCCGCAGGGTACGGGCCGCAGGCGCACCACGTCACCGGCCCAGCGGTGGTGGCCGAGGCCGGGGCCGTCGCGGACGCCCGCAAGAACACCATCACCCTGATCGTCGGCGTGATCGCCGTCCTCACGCCCGTCCTGCTGTTCCTCGCCTCCTGCGCCCGGCTCTCCGCCGCCACGCGGGACCGGCGGCTGGCCGCGCTCCGCCTGCTCGGGGTGACGCCGCGCCAGGCGCAGGTGGTGAACGCGGGAGAGAGCGCCGTGGTGGCGACGCTGGGTGCACTCGCCGGCCTGGCGATCTTCGAGGCCCTGCTGCCGTTCACCTCCCGATGGACCGTCGCGGGCTACGGCTGGTACTCCGCCGACCTCCAGCCCCCGCTGTGGCAGATCGCGGCACTGCTGCTGGCGGTTCCCATCCTTGCCGTCGGCGTGGGGGCCGTCGCGGTACGGCGGGTCACCGCCACCACGAGGGCCGGACGGGCCGATGCCATGCCGAAGGCGCCGTCCCCCTGGCGGCTGGCACCGCTGGCCGTCGGCGTTGCGGTCAGCGGGTACGCGGCGGCCAGCTCTCCGCCGGAGCGCGGCGACCCGAACACCTCGATGCTGCTCACCATGGCCGCCGGGCTGCTGCTGGTGTTCATCGGTCTCGCGGCCGGCACTCCGCTGATCGCCCGGAGCATCGGCGTGCTCCTCGGGCGGGTGACCCGGTCGATCGCCGTCCTGCTCGGTGCCCGGCGGCTCGAGGTCGAGGCCGCCGCCGCCACCCGGGTGGTCTCCGGACTGGTCCTCCTGGTCTTCGCCGGGGCCTTCGGGCAGTCGATGCTCGCGGCGATCCAGTCCCGCACCGACGCCGATTCCTGGGCGCAGGTGATGGCCCCCGGCGTCTACCAGGGGCCGGCGACGAGCGCAGACGGCACACCGCTGGCGGCCGCCGCCTTCGCCGACATCCCCGGCGTGCGCTCGGTCGTCCCCGTACGCCGCCTCCAGACGCCGATGGCACCCGTCGCGGTGACGCCCGCCCAGGGCATCCCGGGTGGGGCGTCCGGGGCGCCTGCCGGCACGGTTCAAACGCCCCCGCGCATCCACAACGCCGTCGTCCTCACCTGCGCCGAACTGTCCGCCGTGATCAAGAAGGCGCCACAGAGCTGCGAGGAAGGCACCGCGTACTGGCTCGCCCAGTCCGGGCAGCCGACCGGGCTCGACAACGGAGCGCCGCTGTCCCTGGCTCCGGCGGCTTCCGCCGACAGCCCCGTCACGGTGGCGGCACCCACCCGCACCCTCACGGTCCCCGACCGCAACGCGGTATCCGACGGCTCCCCGGTGGCGGCCGACATGCTGCTGCCGCCCAGCACACCGGGCCTGTCCGCCGCAACCCTGCCCGCCACGACGTACCTGATCGTCACCGACGGCGAGCGGTCCACCTTCGAGTCGCTCAACGCGGCGGCCGCCCGGGTGGACCCGAGCCTGACGGTCTCCGTCCCGGACATCGCGCTCGAAGCGCAGTACCAATTCCCCTTGTTCCGCGCCCTGCTCACGCTCGGGACCGTCCTCGTCCTGGCGATCTCCTGTGCCGCCATCGCCGTCGGCTCGATCGACCGCGCCATCGAACGCCGCCGCGAGGTCGCCCTCCAGGCCGTGGTCGGCGTCCCACTGCCCACCATGCGGCGCGCCCAACTCCTCCAAGTGCTCATCCCGTACGGCACTGGCATCACCCTGGCCCTGGGCCTCGCCATCCTGGTCGGACGAGCCTACGGACGTGCAGGAGGCACCTCGGGGGCAATCCCGCTCGGAGGGCTCGGCACCGTCGCCGCCATCGCACTCGCCGGCGCGGCCGTGGCGGGGCTGAGCGCGCTCCCCGCCCTCGGCCGAGGCGTCAAGGCGGAGTTCCTGCACCGCGAGTAACCCGCGACAGGACACATCCGCCACCTGCCCACAGGGCCCGCGCTCCCACAGCGCGGGCCCTGTTTCGGCTGGACCGCGCCACACGAAGGGGGCGCGCCGCGCAGAGGGCCTGGCCAAGTTCGCCACCCTGCAACAAGCCAGCCCATCGCGGCCAGCACCACAGTCTCCCCGACGCCCGCCGCCACCGGGCTCGAACTGGGCGGTCGAGGCCTGCTCGGCGGGGGCGGTCACGGCTGGCCCCCGGTCGTACAGGCGGGCTCGTGCCAGGTGGTGCGGACGACGATGCCGCCCTGGGTGAGGTGTTCGCTGGACCAGGTCCGGCAGCACGTGGAACGCCCAGCGAGCCACCCAGGCCCTCCAGGACGCCGGGCACGACGTCGACCAGAAGGGCGCCCGCGCCATCCTGCGCAAGCTCGCTGCCGAGGGCGCGTCCACGGCCCGCTCGGCGGGCTGCTGGGCGTCGGGGTGGGCCGGGAGGTCGGGGACGGGCACGAGGCGGCCCCAGGGCGGCGGCTGGCGGCCTGGGGAGCGCTGCGGGCCGAGGGCGCGGGCCACGCCGGGGCCCAGAGCGCGCCGGGCGGGCGGAGAGGTGCTCACGCCCCGTTCAACGAGTCGGGTCTGCCGCGGTGGCGGCCGGCCTGCTCGCGGTCGTCACCGGGGCCGTACGGGCACCCGGGGTACGGCTTCGCTGCCGTCGGGGGGGCGCAGAGGGAAGTTGTCGGCGCTCGCGGGGCGCCTTGTCCGCGCCTGTGACCTGGCACGTCGGCGCCGGTCCGCCAGTTTGGAAGGGGACCTGAAACGGGACGAAGGGCTGCCACAACGGGCGCCGGTCGGAGGAACTCATGATCACCAGTCTTCCAGGCCCACCCACCCGGCCACACCGAACAGGCCGCCCCACAAGCATCAGCCGGGCACGATGGAGACAGGAACCGGCAAGGGAGCAGCGATGCGCACCGGAGACGTCGTGGTCGGCGAGACCTACATCGCGAGCATCCCCCAGCGGCTCCCGGAGCAGCTGCGCCGTCCGGGAGACACGCCCGAGCAGTGGCGGGCGAACATGCAGCTGCACCTGGTCCGCGGGCGGCGCATCACCGTGACGGTGACCGGCTTCGGCGAGGAGCCCGACACGGTGGTGGTCAGCCGGGACGTCCCGGCCGGGCGCGCCCGGCTGCGCCTGACCGCCGAGCAGGCCGCGGCCCTCGATCTCGCCGAGGGCCAGGAGTACGAGATCACCGGCATCGTCACCGACGCGGACGGGCAGGCCCTCACCTTCCCCGGCACCGTCGCCCACACCATCCCGGCCCGCTGGCTGCGCCCGGCCGACGAGCAGCTGGAGCTCCACCCGGACACGGACCACTTCCACCGCGCCCTGGTGTGCCGGGACGCGGACGGGATGACGCCGGTCGAGATCGACCGGGCGGCGGAGAAGGCGCTGGCGCAGCTCCACCATGTCCGGGGCCTGGCGCTGGAGGACCCGACCGTCGACCATTCGGTGCTCACCTCCGAGGCGGACCACCGGGAGTGGCTGCGGATCGCCGAACGGGTGCGGACGGCCGGACTCGCCGCCTACGATCCGCGGGTCGACCCGGACGCCGTGGAGCACCCGCCGCTGATCCGGTTCCGGCAGCCCTGACGAAGGCCGGCTGTCCCCCGTCTCAACGAAGTTTGACCAGTCTCAACGGACTTTGACCGCGGCCTCCACCAGCAGGCGCGGGCGGCGTCAGAACGGCGGTTCGTTGGAGTAGGTGCCGCCCCAGGGGTCGGGGGCCGGGGCGGCGCTTGGCCGGACCTGGAGGACAGCGGCGGCTTCCTTGATGCGGCCGAGGTCGATGAGGTGGTGGGCCAGGACAGTGTTGTTGGAACCGGGGTGCTGTTCGAGGACAGCGACGGCTTCCTCGATGCGGCCGGCCTCGGCCAGCAGGTTTGAGAGGGACCAGGCTGCGTACCAGGTGCCGCCTTCGGGGTGCGCCCGGGCCTGCTCGATCGTTTCGTCGAGTAGGCCGCAGTCGGCCATGAGTGGAAGCCGCATTTGGAAGAAGTCCCACTTCTCCTCACCGTCACGCCGCTCCTTCAGGGCGTCGAGATAGGCCAGAGCCTCCTGGGCACGGCCGTGCTCGGCATACAGGGTGCACAGCGCGTCAACGACGCAGTCTTCCGCGCCGCCCGGAGAGTCCGCCAGGGCGCGCATCACCGCAATCGCCTCGTCGACGCGGCCGTGCCGGACCAAAAGCTGGGACAGGAGATGGCCAACGCGCCACATGCCGTGGGGCTTCTCGGCGAAGGTCCGGTAGACGGCCGTCGCTCCCTCCTCATCGCCGCGTTCCTCCAGCACCTCGGCCAGACTCCGCGCGGCGTGCCCGTGGTACTCGGAGTCGGCGTAAGCGCGCAGTTCCTCAATCCGTCCATGCCTGGCCAGCAGGTCGGCCAGCGCGTCCCGGCCGTTGACCGACGTAACCTCCCGACGGTGCAGCAGCGCGATCGCCTCGTCGATGCGGCCTTGCCGTTCCTGGACGGTGGCGAGCAGGTCGAAGGCGTTGGACGGCTCCAGGCGGAGCCGGTGGCAGTCGGGGTCGTCGCAGGCCGGAACCGCGGCCTCGATCCGGGCTTCCAGCAGCACCGCCACCTCCTCGTCCTGGCCTGCGGCGTCGGCGACGTCGACCAGGGCCTGGGCGAGGAACCAGTCCTCAACCCCGGGCCGCAGCAGCGCGAGCGCCTCGGCGGCCCGGCCGTGGCGGGCCAGCAGACGCGCGAAGAAGTCCAGGACCAACCGGTCGCCGGCCTGCGCGTAGGGGCGGGACAGCTCGATCGCCTCCTGCACCCTGCCCCAGCCTTCCAGCAACTCGGCCCGAGCCCGGGCGGCCGGCCACCAGCCCGTCGCGATATACGGACCAAGCACGTCCAGCGCATGCTCGTACTGCCGTCGGTCGCCGAGCAGCCGCGCCCACTCCAGCGCGCAGAACCACTCCCCACGCCCGGCCTGGAACTCCACTTCCCGCTCATGGCCAAGCTCCACAAGCCGGGTCACCAGTGATGAAGGAATGCAGCCCGACAAGGTCCGGGCCCGGTAATCAAGATCAGCAGCGTCCACGACCCCGCACCCTAGCCGCCACCCCCGACACACCCGGATCCGCCCGCGGTCAACGTCCGATGAGACATCGGCCGCCCCGTCCTTCCTGCCCGTGTCCGATCCCCGGCCGACCGACGACGATCCGGACGGCCTCGTCGCCGGCGACGAGCGCGCGGAACAGGCCGCGGCCACGCACGAGGCACTCGCGCTGGCCGCCGAGGCGGGGGAGGCGGCGGCCGTGTGGGTGCGCGGGCTCGCCGCCCGCCAGGACGATGAAGGCCATGCCCGGGTACTGGGTCAGGCGGCCGAGGCGATCGTCCAGGCCAGCGCCCGCGAGGTCATCCCCGGCGGCGAGGGCCAGCTCGTCGAAGAGCTGCGCTACCACCTGGCGGCGGACGTGCTGCTCGGAGCCACCCACACCGGCACACTGCCCGAGCTCCGCGCCGGCGAGCGGCTCGCCTTGGTCGCCGTCTGCGCGCTCGCCGCGGCCATGCCCGGCTGCGTGCTCGGCGACCTGGGGCGCGAGCTCACCCTCCTCGCCGACGAACTGAACGCCGCCACCGCCACCGGACGCGCCACCGGACGCGCCGCCGCCGCGGTGTAGCCGGGCTCAGTCCTGCGGGCCGGGCGGGGTGAAGGCGAGCCCGCCCGGCCCGAGCGCACGGTGCCCGTCGGCCGCGGGCCGCCGGGAATGGTCAGGGGCTGCGGCGGGCGGCTGCTGGAACGGCGAGCGCTCCACCGGCAACAGCCGGCGGCGCTCCCCGGCCTGGGACGGGTCAGCGATGGGCGAGGAGAACGGCTGCCGCAACGGGCGGCGTCGGTCAGCGGTCATGATCACCAGTCTGGCAGTCCCAACCCCCGGCCGGGGGCAGACCGGGACACCCAGCCCTGCAAACCTGAGGGTGGTTCCGCCGGCGGCGGCACCACAACGGCCTGTCGTATGCATGGCTATACCAACTGCAGGAACCGCCACCGCCCGGGAACAGGGCGCACACGGCGCGCATGCGGCGTGCGGACCGGTGGAGCTGCGGAAGCACCGGATCGGCGCGATAGGGGGGCAGGGCAGCCTGCGGGACGGCTCCGGCCTGCCGGCTCCGTCCCGCAGGCCGACGATCCGGCGGACGACAGCCCCGGGTTCGGCGAAGCCATAGGCCGCGCGGGGCTGTTCCGTTAACCTGCCCGAGACAGTTCCCAACCCAACCGACGGAGAGTCATGTACTTAATAAAACAAGGGCGTTGGTCGATTGTCGCGGCCGCCCTGCTGTCCGTATCACTGCTCGGCACGGCAGGCTGCGGAAGCTCCGGATCGGCCGCAGCCAACCCGGCCGCAGCCGATCCGGCCGTCGACGATCCGGCCGTCGACGATCCGACGCCGAAGGCCACCGGAAAATCCGGCGGCTACCGCAAGACCCATGACTTCTGCGCCTTGATCGACTTCACCGTGCTGGCCGCCCAGTTCGGCGAGGCCGGAAGGGCCCCTCGGCAGGAGATCGGCTCCAGAAACAACCCCCTGTTCGAGTGCTATCAGAGCTTTTCCCGCAGCGGAACAGGTTCCTCGGACACCTACGTGAAGTGCACCTTTGAGGAGAATTTCGCCGCGGCGCTCAAGTCACAGAGGGGCCGCCTCCCCCACCTCATCAAGTTCGGCAGCGCAACCAATGTCCCCGGCCTGGGCGACGAGGCATTCCAGGTCCAGCGCGCACTCGACGCCGCCAGCTGGAAATCCGAGCTGTGGCTGAACGTGGTGGACAGCAACGTCCAATGCGAGCTGAATGCACAGGCCGACGGGGCCCTCACCCCCGACCAGAGCACGGCCGCCCTCAAGGCCCTCACCGACACCGCCCGCGGCCTCATCCTCCGACTGCCCCAAGCCTGACCTCCCGGACAGCACCGCCGTCCGACCGCTGCTGCACTGTCCGTGCCCCGGGCGGTAGCCGCCGGGGCCGGCCGCCCGGTGCGGGATCCGCCCCGCACCGGGCGGCGCGGCAACACCCCGGCACCGCCGGTAGCGACCCCGAGCCCCGCAGCACGCTGTCCTGGCCGCAGCGCTGCCCGCTGCCGCACAACAGCGTCGTGCGGTGCCGCGCCCGCCCAGGCCCTGCGGGACGGGCGGGCGAAGACCGAGCAGCACGACGCGCCCGGTGAACGGGCCATCGCACAGACCCGCCTGGCCCTGGTCACGGCGTTCACCAACCCCACCCGGGCCGACGAGGAGATCGACCTCGCCCGCCAGTACCTGGAGCCACTCGACCAGCGCACCACCGTGCTGCTCAACCACGTCGCCGCCATGGTCCGCGACGCCGGCACCGACCGCGACATCGCCGACCGCGCCACCGCCCTACGGGCCCAGATCGACATCGCCGGCCTGCCCTGGCTCATCCCGCTCCTGGAAACCGCACTCGCCTTCCACCACGCCATCCGCGGCGCCGAGGACGACCTGACCGCCACCATCGCCCGCCTGCGCGACGCCACCGCCAACGGCGACTTCGCCTACTACCTGAACATCGCCCACTTCTTGGCCAGCCTGCCGCCGGTACGTCGTCACGGGTGACTGGCGCGCCGTCGACGAGGACTACCGGGCCCGCGCGGTCCTGGCACGTACCCCGCCCGAAGCGTCCTGACGCCACGAGAGCCCGACGCCGGACGGACTGGCGAAGCGCCCGCCGGTGGTGGCCCGTTGTGCGTCTCGGGTCCGGCGGGCGCCGACGGCAGGCTATCGCCCCACCCCACGGGAGGACGGGATGTGGGTGGGGCTACAGCGGATTCATCTCTGCGGGCGGGTTCTCGGGAACGATGGCGGCGATCCGCACGGTCGGCGGCCACGGCGGTGCGGGGGCGTAGGCGTGGACCACGTTCACGGCCGGTCGGCCAGCGGCGGGGTCGCCCTCAATCCGGGTGGAGTACAGCTCGACCTGCTGGCCGCCCTCGGTGATCGTGCGGATTGGCCGGCCGAGGCGCGGCTGCCGTTCGAGCTCGGCGCACAGCGCCTCCAGGGCCTCGCCGGCGCCGAGCTCCTTGGCACGCTGGGCGGCGCGGTCGGTGACCACCGCGACCGTCTCGCTTTCGGGGCCGTCGTGGTGCGGGTGGCTCACTCGGCGCCCTGCCGGGCGAGCAGGTCGGCGATGACCTGGTCGACGGCGTCGGCCGTCTCGGGGTCGGCGGCCAAGTGCACGCGGCCGCGGTAGGCAGCGATGATCTCGGCAACGGCGACCAGGTCCACGACGGCGGGGACCTGGTCGACCTGGTCAAGCCGGTCGACCGGTACCCGACGCAGCAGTTGCGCGGCGAGCTCGGCGTCCAGGCGCTCGGCGTCACCGGGGAAGCCGTGGCCGGCCCGCAGCGCGGCCCGCAGTTCCTGCACTGTGTTCATCGGCGGCAGTCCGAGACGGCCCCCACCGTGTTCGGCGGGCTGGGCGCTCATGCCCACCACCCCTCTCCGTATCGGTCTTCCCGGCCGGGCCGGGCCTGTGCTGTCGACGGTAGCCGCCCCGGGCCGGTCCGTGGGGCCGTTCTGGCGGCACCGCCTCCGCCGCTTCGTCCCGGCCGGGGTGCCGTGCCGTCGGCCGCACGCGGGTGTGCGACCTACGATGGGCGTCGTGTCTGATGCCGTTGATTTCCCCGCTGACCTACTCGAACTCCAGCGCCGCTGGTACACCGCCGAGGCCGGCTGGGCCGCCGTGCCGACCGCGGAGAACGCGGTCCGCGTTCTCCGCGGTCGGCGCCGAGCTGTACGCGCACCCGTTCTGGGTCGGCGCGGGGAACCGGCACAAGGCCGAGATGGCCCTCAAGCAGGCCGCCCGCCCGGACACCGACGAACAGGCACCAGCAGCCTGATCGCCCGCCCGGTGGACCCGGCCTCCTGATCGGGGCCGGGCCTGGCGAATGCGCTCTGGGGTCAGGACATCCACCCGTTGACGCAGCTAGCCGCTCGGCCGACGTCATCCCGGCCCGGCTGTCCGCCGGGAGCTAGTCGAGGACGCTGTCGGCGCTCGCCTGGGGGGCCTGGAGAATGCGCCGGACCCGGCTCGCCATGCCCCGGACCGGGAGGTATATCCGAGTGCCGCTGGACCGGGTGGCGGTGACGAGTCCCGCCCCGGTGAGCCGCTGCACCGCCTCTGGGACGAGCTCCTGGTGCTTGGCATCCAGTCCGCGGAAGAGCGCGGACTCCTTCCGCCCTGTGCCTCGCTGGGCGTAGACCTTCTTCAATATCGTAAGCAGGACCTTGTTCATCGGCGTCGTCTTCAGGGCGAGGATGCCCCTGGCCGTCGACATCTGCGCGTCGAACTGGGCTACCTCACAGTCGACGAAATGGCTCGTCTGGAGCGCTGACCACCCGGCTACCCCCGTCATTTGCCCGATGAGGCAGTTCTGGAAGTGCGGGAGCGCGTAT
Organism: Kitasatospora sp. NPDC088351; assembly: GCF_040685575.1. NCBI lineage: Bacteria > Bacillati > Actinomycetota > Actinomycetes > Kitasatosporales > Streptomycetaceae > Kitasatospora > Kitasatospora sp. NPDC088351. Next base: position 20,240 of record NZ_JBFBIL010000088.1, read on the forward strand.
CCGTCGTGGTCGGTGAAGTCCAATTCCTGGATCACGCAGTCGTGGAAGCTCAGCCAGTCATAGCTCTTGGCTTCGGCGGTGAGCGAGAAGCTGCGGAGCTCGATCTCGTGGAGGGAGATCGGCGTGCGGGACACGTCCCCGGGCCAGAGCCGCGTGGCGGCCCGGATGATGTCCGCGATGACGGCGTCCGAGACCCCCCGGCGCTGGAGGGCGCTGGCGGACGAGTAGGCGAGCCCCGAACTCGCGGCACTCTCCCGCTCCAGCCGCACGGCGGCTACGTCGATGCCGACCTCGTCCAGGCAGGCGATGCTGCCCGTCATCTCTAGCAGCGGGGTCTCCGTGTTCGGCTCGAGGACGCAGGTCACGACGTCGCCCGCGCGGGCGGCGTCGACAAGGGAGACGTCGACGAAGCGCCGGGAACCGTCGACGCTGTCCATGGCCCCGAGTCCGGGGAGCCGTTGCAGGAGCTGGTAGGAGCCCTCGTCGGGGGCGTAGCCACACACGGATTGGAAGACGGACGTCAGTTCGTCCTGCGAGATGGGCCCCAGCCCGTCTGGGGAGCGCCGCGCCTGGGTGGCGAGCCGTTCTAGCACCTTGCGGATAGTGAACCCGTCCACCCCCACCTCCATGCTGGCCTCCCGCTCGGCGATGCGGTCCAGCATCATGTGCCAGCCCTCACCCGCGGAGCGGCCGAACGTGCCCTCGATGGATCCCTGGAGGGCACTCGACGAGCCCAGGTAGCTCAGGAGAAGGGGGCGCGAGGGCAGCCAATCCGGGAGCGCGTCGTGCCATCCGTAGGCGTGGAGGATCTTCTTCGCCTGCTCCTCCGTCGGTTCTCCCGCTATCAGGAAGAGGGAATCGGTGCCGGCGCCCAGCGCGGTGCGCATCTCGCGCTCGCTGTCGAAGAAGTGCGCCCGCCCCGCGAGGACGATGGAGGTCGAGGCGCGCGACTCGTCGCAGAACCGGCGCACGAGTTCGACGGACCGGCGGCGGATGTCGCGCATCGCCGAAGTCTTGCCGATCCATCCCGGGGTCGCGATCTCGTCGAAGCCGTCCAGGATGAGCGTCACGTCGCCCGAGCGCCACGCTCGGACCAGTTGCGAGGGCGTGGGGAACCCAATGGAGCGGGCATGGCGCTCCAGAGCCTCGACGGGATAGACCTGGCCCTGGTGATCGCGCAGGTTGAGGAGAATGGGGAAGGGCCGGAACGCGTTCGTGCGATGCTCCCTGGCCAGGCGCTGGTACAGCTCGCGCAGGAACATGCTCTTGCCAGCCCCATAGTCGCCGGACAGGAGGATGGACCTGCCGTCCTTCACCTGCTGGGCCACGCGAGCGACCGAGAACGGCTCGCCGGTTCCACTCTCCACCGGGTCGACCGCGACGTAAGGCTTGAGGTCCCCGTGGTCGCCGCTGCTCGGCTCGCGCGCACTGCCGAAGGGGTAGGAGGCGCGCAACTCCAGGTACCGCAAGGAGTCGACGAGCTGGCTCCGCAGCTGAGCGAAGCTGCACGCGATGAGGGGCGGGCCGAACCCCTTGATGACCATGCGCTGGTCGGCGGTAGGTTCCTCGCGCGTGACAAAGAAGCCCTTGACGGACTTGAAAGGGTGCTGGCGGGCCTTAACCAGGCACGCTTCGTGGAGCTTCCTGCCGTCCTTCTCTGCCTTGTCCTTGCGCCTGGAGACCGTGCACTCGACGATAGTGACTGAGTCCGGTCCGACGAAGACGCCGTCACGTTCGGCGGTACCGATGTAGGTAGAGCCCTGGAACTCATTCTCCGGGGCGAAGAGCGCGCGGGATATCCGCAGGACCTCGGCCTCAAACTCCGACTGTTCCTGCTGCTTCTCGTCCGCTGGCACTAGGACCCCTCCGAATCGTGTCTGACGTCGCATCATATGCGCAGGTTGGGACCCGATCACCGGTCCGCGCGCATCGTGCCCACGCCGTGACGCCACACATCCCGGATGACCCCTCTCTGTCAGCCTTGGGTGAGACATCCCGCTTTGTCGGGTTAGCCTGAGAGGGCCCGAGGTAGGAGTTTCGCCCCTGATGACCAGCACCAATCCGTCCGCAGCCGACCCGGCTCCCAGGCCGAAGCGCCGCACGTTCAGTCCCGAGTACAAACTGCGGATCGTCGCCGAGTACGACGCCGCGCCCGAGGGCGAGAAGGGTGCGGTCCTGCGCCGCGAGCGCCTGTACCACTCGCACGTCACCGAGTGGCGGGCCGCACGCGATGCCGGGGCCCTGGAGAACCTGGCCGACCACCGCACGAGCCCGGCCCGCCCGAAGAAGTCCGCCGCCGAGGTCGAGAACGAGAAGCTGCGTCGACAGGTGGAACGGCTGGAGAAGGAGCTCGCCCGGAACAAGGCCGCGTTGGAGGTCCTGGGAAAAGCGTCGGCGCTCTTGGAAATGATCTCCGAGAGCGCGGACTGAGGCACGCCGCCGATCCCGTTGTGGACGAGGCGTTCACCGGCGTCGAAGACGAGCTGGGCACCACGGCCGCGTGCCGGCTGACCGGCCGCTCCCGGGCCACCCACTACCGCAGGCTCAAGCCGCCGCCCGTGCGCGGGCCAAGGTCGCCGCAGGTCCAGCCGTCGGCCCTGACAGCCGAAGAGCGTGATGCGGTATTGGAGTTGATGAACAGCCCCGAGTACGCGGAGCTGGCGCCCGCGCAGATCTGGGCCCGTGAGCTGGACACCGGGCGCTACCACTGCTCGGTCTCCACGATGTACCGGATCCTGCGCGAGCGGGGGCAGTCCGGTGAGCGCCGCCGCCAGGCCACCCACCCGGCCAAAACGGTGCCCGAACTGGTCGCCGACGGACCCTCCCAGGTCTTCACCTGGGACATCACCAAAGCTGCCGGCCCCAGCAAGGGCATCTGGTACCACGCCTACGTCATCATCGACATCTTCAGCCGCTACATCGTGGGCCACACCGTTGAGCCGGCCGAATCCGCGGAACGGGCCGAGGAGTTGATCCGCGAGACCATCGCGTGCAACGGCATCGTTCCCGACACCGTGCACGCCGACCGGGGCACCTCGATGACCTCCAAGAAGGTCTCCCAGCTGCTGATCGACCTCGGCGTCACCCGAAGCCACTCGCGCCCGAAGGTCTCCAACGACAACCCCTCCAGCGAGGCCCAGTTCAAGACCACCAAGTACATGTCCGACTACCCCGAGCGGTTCGACTCCCTGGCCCACGC
>NZ_JBFBIL010000089.1:0-22546 GCF_040685575.1 Kitasatospora sp. NPDC088351
GGTACCCCGGCGGCAAGCCGCCGGGCAGGGATCGCCTCCGCTTCGCTTCGGCGGAATTCCCGCGCAAGCGCGGGAATTGAATTCCGCAAGCGGAATTCTAAAGCGGTCGGGGGACCCGCTTCGCGGGTTCCCCGGGATTCCCGCAAGCGGGAATCCGATAGCTGACTGAGAGGGGCGGGTGCATCACGAGCGGCGCTGTGTAGGCCCAGGAATCCTGGGCTATCCCCGGCATCTGATGCCAGGTCGATTCACGGCCCGTCAAGTCCGGCATCCCCGGCATCCCCAGTTGAGCCTGGTGGACTCCGCTTCGCTCCGCCCATCCCGATCCACCCTCAACTCCCAAACCGAATTTGTCACCATGCGATAGCCTACCATTCGGGACGCTGGTTCATGCCTCATTTCCACAATGCATCACGAAGCCTTAACCGCCCCTTGCGCATCACGATGATTCACTGTGTAGAGTCAGGGTCCGATTGCTACCCCATCCAAACCCGGTTGGCAGCGGTTCAGACTTCCCATTCTGCAAATCCAGCAGGTGGCATGCGGGATGGACGAAATGATGGCTGTCGAAATCCTCGCGGACATTCGGCACGGGTTGCCCATTGAAATGCTGGGCCTTTACTCCGGAGCTGCGCCGTCGAGCCTTCGCTGAGAGGCTGGCCTCAGCCCTGGCCTCAGCCCTGGCTTCGGATCCGGCGGGGGCGGGGTCCGGAGGAGCCCCTGCCGGGGCTTCCGCGCGGCTGGAAGCCTCACGCGTCCAGCGGAAGGGCAGTCGACTCGCCGTTCGGCCTGGCGCAGCGTAGCGGGCACGGTGACTGCCGGATCGGCCGGTAGGCCGATGCTGTGGCAGGTGCCGCGCCCCGTCTCCCTGGGGCAGGGCCACTTAGAGGGGGGAGATGCTGCATTTGCGCTGGTCAACGGGGGTATTGGTTCAGCGTTGTGTCCCCTGAGTCGGGACAGATCGCCTTCGGTGTGTCTCGACTGGGGGTGCAGATCGCCGGGGAAATGTCGGCGTGACTGACAGTAATTGCGCTGAAATGTCGGTCTGGCTGACGTTTTGCGGAGTGGGCCGTTGCCTTCATCGGGCTTGCGTCGGGTGCCGGCCCGGGCATGCAACAAGGCCCCGTCGACCGGTGGTTCCGGTAGACGGGGCCTCGCTGGTTGGCTGCTAGCTGACGGCGTGGAGAGTGCTGCGGCGCTTGGCGGAGGCGGCCTTCTTGGCGGCGGCCTGGGCCGCGCGCTTCTTGCGCTGCTGGGCGAGCTGGTCTTGGTAGTTGGCGACGGCGCGCTGGTAGGAGGCGACGAAGTCCGGAGCGTCCAGACGGTCCTCCTTGGGCATCTCGCTGACGGCCGCGACGGCGTCCTCCAGGGCGTTGTACCCGGCCAGCATCGCGTTGATCTGGTAGACGCCGTTACGGACCTTCTTGACGAGCTTGGCCAGCTCCAGGGTGCGCAGCGCGGCGTTGGCGCTGGGGCGGCTGAGGCCGAGGAGTTCGCCGACGCTGGCCTGGTCGATGGTGATGCGGCCGCCGGATTCGCTGAGGGCCCGGAGCTTGAGGAGGGCTCGGTAGGCGGCCGGGGGGAGGTCGAGGTCGGCCAGGAGGCCGTCGGCGTTGACTGCGGCGAATCGGAGTTGGCTCACTGCAGCGTTCCTTCCTCTTGGAGGGCCGCGCGTTCGAGGCGGCGCTTGGTGCGCTGCTCCGAGCGCTTCTTGCGCAGGTCCTCGATGGCCTTGCGCATGTGCTCGAGCGACGGGTACCGCACCAGCTCCGGCAGGGTCGCGTCCTTGCGGATGTTGGTGAGGGTCTCGCGCTGTTCCACGCGAATGTACTCGGACTTGCCGCCGGCGGTCTCGGTGCCCGGGATGAACTCGGCGGCCCGGTAGGAGAAGGGCGGGTTGAACTGGTAGACGCCGCGCTTCACCTTGAAGGCGATGCCGTGGCCCATGATCTCTTGCAGAGCCTCGGTGGCCTTCGTGCGGGAGACGTCGAGGACGGTGGCCATCTCCTCCTGGGTGAGGTAGATGCGGCCGCCGGCGCGCTGGCAGGCGATCAGCAGCAGGATCAGGCGCAGCGGCAGGGCTTCGCGGAAGTACTGCGCGATCAGGAAGAAGAACTCCAGCGAGTCCATGGCGAAGGCGTTGGGGCGGTCGGGGGTGCCGTAGAACTCCAGCTGGTTGCGCTCGCCGTCCAGGGTGAGCTTCCGGCCGGGGTAGCGGCGGGCGACCTCGTCCAGGTCCTTCACGGGGGCCAGGGGCCTGCTCCACGCCTGGATGGCGTCGTCGGCCGGTGGCAGCGGTCGCGGAGCGCGCTTGGCGGTCGGCGGCCGGCCCTCCTTGGGCTCGGGGGCCACGTGCTGCTCCTCTCCTGGTTGATCGCGTGCGGCAGCAGTATGTCAGTCCGGCTGACAGATACGTCGGTATGGCCGACATTTCGCGCGTGTTGTGTCCCCCGTGGGGGACACAACACCTCGTTGTCGCGCGGTGACGGGCGGGTGGAGTACCGCGCGCATCGTTCCCCTCTAGGGGAAAGTTGCTGGTCAGCGGGCTGCGCTGCTGGCGGGCGGTATCGCTGGTGGTACCGGTTCGTTCTGCCGGGGCAGAACGAACGTGGTCGGCGTACATCGTTCCCCCCGAGGGGAAAGACGCAGCTCAGAGCCGGTTCTCGGTGGCCCTGCGTCATCACAGGCTTGATCAGTCCGGGCTGACGACGGCCAGGCCCCCGTCCCAGTGGTGGCGCAGGAGGTGGTGGACGCACTGGCGTAGCCGCTTCTCGAGGTCGTGGCCCTGGTGGCCGTGCCCGCAGTGGTGGTGCTGGGCATGGGCTGGTCCTTGATGCTGGTGGTGGCGGGCTCGGTCAGAAGGACATGTCGATGTACTCGATGTCCCGGAGGCGGACCTTGAGGTTGACGGTGCCGTTGCCTTCGGTGCGGAAGTAGGCGTCGGCGAGGGCTTCGCCGACCATGTCGGTGAGCTGGTCGTCGGTGGCGCCGGCTTCGCGGGCGGCGATGATGGCGGCCGCGTGGGTCCCGGAGATCCGCTGGGTGAGCAGGCGCGGGCGCGGTGAGTCGCTGGTGCCGGCCCCGGCGTCGAAGCCGAACACCGCGCGGGTGCTGAGGGTGAACCCGGTGCCGGCCGCGCGCTGCCGGGCCTCGGCCCGTACGTCCTGCTGCCAGTGCTCGCAGGTCTCGTCCTCCAGCGCCTCCCGGGCGGCCGCACGCGGCCGGGTGACGGTTCCGGCGCGGTAGCGCTGCACGGTGCGCTGGGAGACGCCCAGACGGGCCGCCAGGGCCTTCGTGCCGCCCGTCAGCTTCCCGAGCAGGAACCCGATCCGCCCCTGGGTGGAGGCCGGGATCGGCTCGGTGAACTGGGCGCGCTCGGCGCGCTCCAGGCCGTCCGCGATAGTTCCGCGCTTGGCCCGGCCGCCGACGGATTCTTCGGTGATTCCGTTTATGTCTTCGTTTATGTCGTCTAGCACCCGAGCAGCGTGAAGCGGTCCGCCTGTGGACAGAGTTCCGCGATTCCGAGAACAAACAGTCATGAATCAGGGCAACTTGGCGTGTTCCGGCGCAGCGGGGCGAGGTCCGGGGAGAATCCCGGTGTGACCGCTATCGCGCTGTACGCGCCGGAGAACCAGGACATCGTCGAGCCGGGCCGGTGCGCCGTGCCGTGGGGTGTGTGCCCGGACCACGGGGGCACCCTGCGCTCGAACGTCGACCGCGGCAGCTGGTGTACGGACCCGGTGTGCTTCAACGCCTGGCCGTACGACCGCCTCGGCGCGCCGTGCCCGGAGCCGGCCACCCACACCGTCCGGGCCGACGACGGCTCCACCGTCTACGGCGTGTGCGACGGCCACGCCATCGCCGCCCGCGCGCAGCTCGTCGAGGGCCAGGTCCTGCCCGGCGCACCGGCGGCTGGTTGAGCGCACACGCGCCGGGTTACCGGCATCCGGCCGGCGCGGAGACCGCGGGCCCGGTGTCGGCGGGATGGGACATCATCAGAAGATGTCACGCACCAAGCCCCTCCCGCCCTCCTACAGCGAACTTCTCCTGGAGCAGCTGGACGCGATCGAGCAGGACTTCGTCGCCGTCCTCGAAGCCTCGGCGATCAACTACGTCAACCCCAACACGGACGACAGCTACGTGTACATCGTCGGTGCCGCCGACTGGGGATGGGCGCCGAGCCCGCCGGAGCTGGAGAGCCGGCGGATGGAACTGCTCGGGCGGGTGCGGGACTGGGGCCCGCGCTTCCGGCTGCTGTTCCCCCATCCGACGCCGGAGGCCGCCAAGAAGCTCGAGGACGGCCTCGCGCACCTGGAGCGCTGGCTGCTCCGCCCCGGGGGGAACGACCACTCCGTGCCCCGGCACATCGCCCAGGCCGTCGGCCTGCTGCGGACGACCGTCTCGGAGCTGCGCGGCCTGACCGCTCTGCTGTCGGCCGACCCCTGGCCGGTGCGGCTGGTGGTGGACACGAACGCGCTGATCGACGATCCGGACCTGGCGGCGTACACCGGGCAGGCCGGGCCGCGGTACATGGCGCACCTGCTGCCGGTCGTGCTGCGGGAGCTCGACGACCACAAGCGCGGCGGCCGGACCCCCGAGCTGCGGGAGGCCGCGAAGAAGGCCGACCGGCGGCTCAAGGGGCTGCGCAGCAACGGCGGCGACGTGACGCGCGGGGTCCGCGTCGCGGGCGATGTCCACGCCGTCTTCGAGCACATCGAGCCGAAGTCCGACGCGCTGCCGGTCTGGCTGGACCTGGACGTCCCCGACGACCGGTTCGTGGCCTCCACCCTGCTGCTGCAGTCCCGCCACCCCGGCTCCGCCTGGTACGTCGTCACGAGCGACATCAACCTGCAGACCAAGCTCGCCGCGGTCTCCCTGCCGTTCATCGAACCCTGAGAGCCGGGTTCCCCCACCGGCCCCTGCGGGTCGGCCCGGCATGAGCTGGTGCGCGGACACGGGGCAGAATGCATGGTGGGCCCGTTCCCGGCAGCTCCAATGCCGGGAACGGGCCCGCGTGCTTCTCCTACCGGCCGTACGGTTCCATGCCGTCGGCCATGTCGTGCAGGTGGTGGACCGTGTCGTCCCAGCGCTGGCCGTACCAGTACGGGCCGGTCAGCGCGGTCGGCTGGTGCGGGATGGCCGCCAGCTGCGCGGCGGCCTGCCTCCACGACGCGGCAACCACCGCCCGCATCCGGTCGAACTCGGCGACCAGGGCGGCCAGGGCGGCCAGCTCCTCGGCGGGCGGCAACTCGGCCTCGCCGCCGGCGGCCAGGGCGCGGCGCAGTCCGTGCGCGGCGAGGCCGGCCAGGCGCTTGGTGTCCCCGTCGGCGTCGGCCGGGACGGCCGGCGATCCGGCGGCGTCTGCCCGGACTTCGTCGGCGTAGGCGTCCAGGGCCTCGCCGCGGTCGGTGCGGACCATCGCTTCGAGGCGCTCTCGGGCGTTCACCGCGGCCCCGCTCAGGCCGTCGGGGCGACGGCCCACGGGTCCGGGACGGGCGTGGCGGCGATCCACCCGGTGGGCGTCTCGTACGCCATCTGCGAGGTGACGTGGCAGACGCTCGCCGTCTCGTCGCCGTCGAACAGCACCTTCAACCGCTGCCCAGCGGTGTCCACGATGGTGCCCTCGCGGCCGTCGTGGCGGATGCGGCCGCCGAGTTCGACGCGGATGCCGAGGCGGTTCTCCAGCGCGTAGTAGGTGCGGATGTACTCGAGGTCGGCGGCCTGGCGCTCGTCGGGCCGCTGGCGGGCGGTCGCGAGGTGCACGCTGTTGATGTCGGTACCGATGACGGTGTGGTGCATGGTGGCTTTCTCCATCCTGGTCAGTAGGACACGTCGATCGCTTGGATTCCGGTGAATTCGACTTCCAGGCTTTCGGCGCGTGATCCGCCGTTCTGGAAATAGATTTCCTGGAACCCTTCGGCCATGATGTCGCGCATCTTTTGGTCGCTGACGCCTTGGTCCTGGGCAGCGAAGAGGCGGTTCGCGTACTCCGGGGGGAGGTGGACGGTCAGGTGTCTCAGCCGGGGTTCGTCGGTGGTGCCGACCGGGGCGGTGTAGCCGAAGTACGCCCACACCTCCACCGTGATCCCGCCCGTGGTGCTGGCCTTCTTGCGGGCCTGGCGGCGGATGCCGGGCTGCCAGATCCGTTGGACCTCCCGCTTGAGTGCCTCGCGCAGGGCGGCCCTGGGGGTCTTGCGCTGCCCGGCGAGGTAGCGCTCGACGGTGCGGCGGGTGACGCCCAGGCGCGCGGCGACGGCGGCCGTGTCGCCCTTGGCGGCCTTGACCAGGGCCCGCATCTGGGCCTGCGCGGACTTCGGCGGGGCCTGGGTGAAGTGCTCGGGCGCGGCCCGGTCGATCGCGTCGGTGATCTCCTCCACTGTCTGCTCCTACTTCCCGTCGACGGCGTTGGCGTCGTAGCCCTTGATGTGGCGGGCCGGGTTGACGGGCTGGTCGCGCTCGAGCCAGTCGACGACGGTCAGCATGGCCTGGACGCCTTCGACCTTGGACAGGCCGGGGGTGGCGCCGAGGCGGAACGTGCCGGGCAGCACCTTGCCGGCGCCGGTGAGCGGCAGGAAGTCCAGCGGCGAGGGACCCGGGGAGGCGTAGACGACGCAGTCGTTGTTCACGCCGAGCGGGTAGCGGCCGATCGCCTTCGCCACGTTCGCCATCTTGCGGTGCATGTTCACCCTCGCCTTGGCAATGACCGCCGCCCGGATGTCCGGACGCCAGGTCGGCCGCTCCAGCGCCGACCACGGCTCCCCCGGCTTGTAGGTCAGGCCCTGCGGGCGCTCGCGCAGCTTGCCGATCCCGAACTTCACCGTCGACTTCACCGCGGACAGCACCATGGCGATTTGATGGTGCCGCCACCCGGCGGCGGTGAGCTGGTCGTCGCTCATCTCCGCCAGGTGCCCCAGGCCCTCGGCGGCCAGCGCGGTGCGCAGCGCTCCGAGGTCGGTGCCCGCGCTCTTGAGGAGGCGGTGGGCGGTCATCGCGGCGAGGAAGGCGCGTTCGTCGGCGTCCTTGTCGACCGGGATGCCGGCCTCGGCCATGGTGGTGACGTAGGCCTCGCGGAGGCGGTCGTGCCACGGGTCGAGGTAGGCGCCGGTGGTCTCGCGCAGGTACGCCTCGACGGGGTGGACCTGCGCGCCGATCTCCACCGCGTACGCCACCGTGGGGGTGGAGTACCAGGCCGGGCCGGTCGGCGGCTTGCCGGTCGGGGTGAACGGCGACGGCAGGCGCGGGTCGGTCGGGACGTGGGACAGGTCGACGAACCAGCTCCCCGGGATCTTCTTGTCGAACACCGGGTTGGCCACCCGGACTGGGCCGGACAGGCCGACGTTGAGGCGGGCGGCGGCGGCGAGGTAGGCGGTGTTGATGTCGATGCCCACCGCGAACGGCTCCACCATCTCCGCCTCGGAGAGCGTCTCCACCGGCCGGGTCCACTGGTACGACTCCTCGTCCAGGAACCCGCCCGTCCAGCCCTGAGCGGCCGGGTGCTCGAGCGGGACCTCCGGCGGCGCCGCCTCGTAGACGTCGGTCAGCGCGCCCGGGTTCGGCCCCGACACCCACCCGCCCGTCGCCTCGTCGCGCACCGCCCGGGTCGGCGGGCGCAGCGCGGTCATCAGCTCCAGGCCGCAGATGGCGGTGGAGCCGCGCGGGGTGATGACCCGCTGGGCGTAGATCCCGAGCACGCGGGCCAGGTCCGGTGCCGGCAGGTCCGCTGCGCTGCCCCAGGCCCGGGTGTCCAGAGCCCGCCACGGCAGGACCGCCAGCTGCACGCACTGTCGGCGCCCGTCCTTGACCGGCTTGTAGATCCGTGCCCACGGGCCGAAGCCGCGGCGGGTGAGCTGCCACTTCGAGCGGGCCAGCGCCTTGACCACCTTGTGGTCCTCCGGCAGCCGCTGCGAGCGGCGGGTGGCCGGGTCGTCGTCCAGCGTGGCCGGCAGACCGAACTTCTCGGCCGCTTCGGCGGTCAGCACGACCAGCGGGTCGCCGTCCCGGCCGTTGCGGTGCAACCGCGCCGTACCCAGGCCCGACTCCGTCAGCGCCCAGGTCACCAGCTGCGCCAGCGTGGTCGCCGGGCACTCCAGCACCAGGCCACCGACCCCGTACGCGACGCCGTCGCCGTCCAGGACCGCGAGCGGCCCGTTGGGGAACTGCCCGTCGAAGTACGGGGCAGGGCGTGCGGCACGGCGCAGCGGCTGCGGCTGCCCGGCCCGGACCGGCTGCCTCGTGGTGCCGCGGACAGACGGGGGAGCGTTGTCCGGCTCCTCGGCCTCCAGCGGGGCCTCCTCGACGGGCTCCTCCACCACGTGGGCGGCGGGCTCCGGCTCGGCCTGTGGAGCGGCGGCCGGGCCGGGCTTCGGGGTGAACGCGGCCGGGACCTGGTCGACCGTCGCGGCGCCCGGCGCAGTGTCCGGGGCCGGGTACTTCGCCGCCCACCCCTCCAACAGCCGCGCGTACGCCTCCAGGCGCGGCGGCTTCGGCTGGCTCCGACCGTTCTCGTAGTTCTTCACCGTCTGCACCGTCGACTGCAGCACCTTCGCCAGCTGCGCCTGGGTAACCCCGGCGGCCTCCCGCAGCCGTGCCCGCTCGGCCGGCGCCGGCAGTCGCGGACCGGGCTCCGCGCCGGCCAGCAGCGCGTCCACCGCCGCGAAGAGTTCGTCCTGCGTGGGCATGAAGCCTCACCTCCAGGACCCAACCTAACACGCCATTAGCTATCTCCGTTAACCAGTTTTCGTGACCCTTTCGTTTAACCCTTGTTGATTCTGATTTTCAGATTGATGCCTGCGCGAGCAGTGCCTGCCAGTGCCACAGGGCCCGGGAGAACACCGCCCACCGCGCGTCCGGCACCACGGACCGCCAGAAGCGGGCCCGTGGCGCCCCGATGCGTCCCGGCCCACCCGTCTGCGGTCCGTGCTCACCACACACGACGCAGAAGGAGATGGGCATGAACGAGACGAGGCCGCGCGGCGAGGAGCAGGACGCGGCAGGGTGGGATGGCGTCGAGCGTCGGACGCAGCGGGGCCGTTGGTCGGCCTGGCGCTCACCGGAGCGGCTGCGCGCCCAGGTGCTTGCCGGCATGACCAGGCGCGCGGTGGAGGGCCTGTTCCTGGCCGCCCCCGTCCCGGTTCCGCCGGCGCGCGGGGTGAGGCGTGATGCGTAGGGCCGGGCCGCACGTGAACGGCGACCGGGTCGGTGCCGGCAGGCCGAGGAGCAGATGCAGCAGTCCGTGCCGACCTGCCAGGGGCTGTGTACGGCTGCCACGTTGGGGCGACCGGGGCAGGGTCCCGACAGGGACGCCCCCGAGCAGAGGGAAAGACGGGAAGGGCGGACCGGCCGCCGGCCACCGAGAGCGCAGGCAGCGAGGCGGGACAGGATGGGCCCGACGGGTCGGACGGCAACGCCTTCTGCCGTCGCTCGCCTGGGCAGCGCACGACGCGACACCACAGGTACAGAGCGGCAGCAGCTGGCAAAGCCCCATGACGAAGAAGCCGGACCGGAGTCGAAATGAAAGGCAATGAAGCCGAACGCACCGCCAGCGCTTATTTTCGTTCTCCATTACTAACCTCGCCACACAAGATTAGTTAGCCTCCGCGAAGTATTCGGAGTGATCCTTTGACGTTACTAAGATTCCCGGTTCGCACGTATATTTAGTGCATCCGGTTATGCAGTCACAGCGGTTTCAAGTAGACTAGCTATGAAGCCAGTTCGTTAGTCGTACCGGTATCGGTCGCCTGACGTCGTGGCATGTAGAGGCCCTAGCCTCGACAGGACTCGCGATCCGTACCGAGGCCAGGGCCTCAACCGCACAGCAGTACCCGGACGCCTCAGCTCTCAGCTGGGGCGTCTGCTGTTCTCCGGGGTCAGAGGAAGAACCTCATGGCCGCGTTGAGGACGAGCAGAACACAGCGGACCACCACGTCGGGGGTCCACACCGTCCGGTCTGTACTGCCGGCACCGGTCGCAGTGGGCCGGGTCCGCTTGCGCTTCCCCTGGACGGGCGGGGTCTTGCCGGTGCTGCCCCCGCCACTCACGTGCATCCGTGCCATGTCGTACTCCTGTTCCCCAGGACTGGGATGGCCTGGGTGCATCCCGCCACCGAGTAGGTGGTGGACGGCTCCGGGCCGGCACACCGACAAGGCCGGCGCGAACGGGAACTACGGCGATTCGAGTCTAAACCGCCGATGGGTCCATTCGCTAATCCGATCCACACGGAACTCACCTTCCCCGCTTATGCGGTGTCGGCGGATCAGGTTCCCGCGCCCACTTTGATTCAGAAAGCCCTCGACAAAAAGGTGCCGCGCGCTGCGGATCGACTACACGGCGGGCGAGATCGCGCAGGTCGCGGGCCTGCACCGGCGGGCATGGCCCCGAGCGAGCGGAGTCGCGTGCGGATCCAGGCCCCCGGCGGCCGCCCCCTCCTCCCCAAGGCGGGCCGCCGAGACGATGTCGGTCGCGGCCGACGAAGGGTCAGCCCGTGGTGGCCAGGTCGTGGAGCTGGTCGGCGAGGTCGTCGGTGGGCAGGCTGATCGGCCCGTACTCGGCGTCGCGGACGGGGCGCAGTTCGTCGAGGGCTTCGCGCAGCGCGACCTCGGGGTGCTGCGGTGTGGTTCCGGCTCCGGCCAGGTACTGGCCGATCCAGGGCAGGCAGTCGAGGTAGTAGTCCGGCAGCGGTGGGATGGCCGGTGGCACGGTGCGCCGGTTCGGCGGGAGCGTCTCCAGGCGTGCTGCTTGGAGGAACCAGTGCTCGGCTGCCTTGAGCTCGCCGAGGCGGGCGTGGTGGAGGTAGAGGGCGAAGCAGGCGGTGGCGTCCTCGGCGCCTCCGGCGAACTGCCACCAGAACTGGGCCTCCTGGTATCGCCCCACCAGGTAGAGCAGGCAGGCGAAGACCAGGGCGCCGCGCGGCTCGACGGTGCCGTCGGCATTGCCCAGCCGGTGCAGCGAGGCACCCGCTCCCTCCTCCCCGATGATCATCGTGGCGAGGGTGCGCAGATCGCGGTCGGCGTGGTCGTGGAAGGTGAGGCCGGCCAGATCGGTGGCCGGGCCGTCCTCGCTGCCGGCCTCGCCGGGGTTCGGGCGGTCGGCGCGGGCGGACTGCTCGGGAAGGAGCGGCCGGGCATCGGGGAGCGGCGCGGGGGCGAGGCAGCGGCACCCGACGCAGCCGGCGTCGCTCTGCCCGGCGGCGGGAGCGGCCTGACGGGCGGCGAGCTTCTCCGCGATGCGCCGGCGGCCGGCCGCCAGGTCGTAGGCGGGAGCGGAGGTCACGGCGCGAATGCCGCCTCCTTCAAGCAGGTGGTCAAGCGGGTGCATGGGGATCACTCCTCGTCGTCGGGCGAACGGCCAGGGTCGAAGGCCCGGCGCGGCGCGAGGCGGGTTTGCAGCCGGGTCCTGGCCTGGGAGATCAGGGAGCGGACGGTCGCGTCCTCGATACCCATCACCTCCGCGATCTGCGTGGGCTCGTAGCAGGCCAGGAACCGCAGGACGACGACATCGTGCTGACGGCCGGGCAGGTCCTGGATCGCGCGGGCCACGCTGATACCGACACCGAGATCGTCCATCATGCTGTCGTCGACCTGCTCCAGCAGCCGCTTGGCCCGCTCGATCACCGCGTACGCGAAGGCCGCCTCCTCGATGAGCGCCAGGTGCTCCTGGCGCCGGGCACACTCCGCCTCAACGACCCGGCGCAGCAGGGCCCAGGCGTAGGCGGCGGGGCTGGGCTGACTCAGGACGCTGTCCCAGCGGTCCGCGAGGGCGACGAAGACGTCGTCGACCAGGTCCCGGACAAGGTTCTCGTCTGGGAGATGAGCGAAGGCGTAGTCGGTGTAGCGCTGGGCGTTCAGGTCGTGGAACGCGGCGAAGGCTATGGGCAGCAGAGCCGGGCTCGGGGCGCGGGTGCCAGCGGCGTCAGCCGCGTCGGCAGGCTGGATGTCGCTCATCACGCCCCCCGCGCCGGGTCCGGGACCGCGCGCCGCGAGGCGGCGTGGTGGCGGCGGGCCCGCGGCACGAGCGCGGTCACCGTCGCGGGAGCGGTGTCCGCGGTGACGGTTCGGCGATGGTCGGGCTGCCGGACAGGGGTACCGGGCAGCGGCCTGGAAGGGGTAGGGGTCGTCACGTGCCGGTCCTTCACTTCTCGATGGCTGGACGCTCCGTGACGATGCATCAAAGGGGGAGCCCGGAGCGCGTATGAGACCAGCATTTCGGGCGAGAGGTTCAAATGTTCAAGACGACCGGGTAAAGAATTTTGGATCAAGTCGTTCGAATTGGGTGCATGGTCGGTCACCCCTTGATCCCGGCCACGCCCGGCGCCGCAGGGACGAGCGCCATCAGGTAAACGTTCAAGAGTCAACCGCTTCCACGGCCAACCCGAAGCTGCGCCTTCACCTTTCGACGCCACCGCGGGCAATCGGCACGCCGGAAGGAGCACGCAAGACCCGGGGCGACGCCAGCGCGGCAACCGGCCTGCGGGCGCAGGTCCGCCGGGCGTGGCCGGCATCCCAGGCCCATCTCAGTCGCCTGCCAGCCCTGCCAGTGCGGCCAGTCCGCCGCCAGGCCCCGCGCCGCCCCGGCCCGCCGCGGCTCCGTCCTCATCCAGGTCCCACGCCGCCAGGTCGAACTCGAAATTCACCGGCGCGCAGCGGGCGGCCGAGCGCAGCAGGGAGGGCATCTGGCGCTTCAGCGGGGCCAGGGGCCAGCCCTGCGGGATGCGCACCTCGGCGCCGGGTCGGGGCCCGAGGCCGGGTCGCCACGGCCGCCTGGCTACCCGCACCTCCTGGTGCGGGACCTCCAGCAGCGTGAGGTCGGCGGTCACCGCATCCACGCTCTCGGGCCCGGCCAGGGTGTTGCACCAGATCACCAGCCCGACTCCCAGTAGGCTGCCGTGCTCGCGCGCGGCCTCGCCGAGTCGCCGACGGGCGGCAGTCAGGTCAGCGGCGGGCATCGGCCGGCCCGGCCCGGCGAGGCCGACCTGGATGTCGTGCTGGGTGTCCATCACTTCCCCGATGCTCCCTCACCCGCCCGGTGCGGCGGGCGAGAACCGCGGAGCTCCCCTCGATCGGGCGGCCGGGGCGGACCGGGGGGCGGTGCAGTGGATGTCGACGGTGCGCGAGCGCAGGGCGCCGTGCCCGTCGCCGTCCACCAGGCCGCGGACGGCCGGGAGGCTGCCAGGCAGGCGGCGAGGCACCCAGAGCCCCTGGTCATCCGGACCTGCGCCGAGGACCCTCGGGGCGGCGGTGTGTCACGGCGGCCCGGGGAGGGGCGCGCTGGGGGCCGCCACCCGCTGCTGCGGGTGGCGGCCTTCAAGGGGTTCGTCGCCCTGGGAGAGTTCTTACCCGCTTCGGCGACACCCCGCCGAGGACCAGTCAGCAGGGGCTGATGGTGTACACCGGGGTCCAGGAGGCCGTACCGGTCGCCTTGGCGACGTTCGACCAGCGCTCGTTGCCGTCAAAGTTGTAGAACCGCGCCTTGGTCCCCGTGGTCTGGTTGTTGTTGAAGGTCCCGTCACCGGTGCCCGAGAACGGGTAGGAACCGCAAGTGTAGTAGTCGAAGTTGTTGCCCGAACCGTCCGTAATACACAGATGCCCCGCTGAGCATGCCAGCAGCGCGTTGAACGCGCCCGGTCCGGAAATGGTCAGGGTTCCGCCGGGAATGCTGAGCTTGTTTGCGGACTCCTGACGCGCGCCAGGGTTGGCCGCCAGCGCGGCGTCGACCTTGCGCTGGAGCTGTGCCGCCTCAGAGCTGTTCAGGCCGGCGTCGCGCGCCTGCGCGGCGAAGGCCGGCTGCGGGGAGGTGGCCGAGGCCGCGTTGCCGGTCAGGAACAGTCCTGCGACCAGCGCCGCAGCGGCGGTGAGCACTGCCAGGATTTTACGCATGGTCATGCTTTTCTCCTTTTCTGTCGCGTGAACACGACCGGGCCGCTCTTGATGGCGGCCCTGGAGCGCTCAGACCATCCTGTCCTACATATGACAGGGGCATGAAGAATGCAACAAGCCATCCCCAACCTCTCCCAGACGCCCCTGGCGGTACAAGGAGCCCCTCACATTCGGCTTTCTCCTGCACACTGGGCCACCTCACCTGCACCCAGCGAGACCGGATCCCTACCCAACTATTCGGGCCCACCCGCGCAGCGGACCGACAGGCCGGACCTGGCGGCCGATCCGGGGCCTGCTGGCGGCGGTTGGCATCGAGGCCGACGCCGAGCTGGTGGCCGCCAAGGCCGCTGCTGAGGCCACGCCGAAGGTGTCGAGGGCGGACCGGTTCACCCAGGGCCTGGCGGCGCTGGCCGCGTTCGTCGAGCGCGAGGGGCCACGCCCGGTCCGCGCCGCCGGCTCCCTCCTGCTCCCGTTCGGCCAACACGCCACCCGCATCGCCGCCCTCCCCACCAGCGCACTGGGAACGGCCGACGGCCACGCGGTCCTCGTCCGCCGATGTGGAGACCCGCAAGCCGGTGGACCTCCTGCCGGACCGCGAGGCGGGCACGGTCGCGGTCTGGCTGGCCGAACGTCCAGGGATCGAGGTCGTCTGCCGCGACCGTGCCCCGTTCTTCGCCGAGGGCGCCAGCACCGGGGCGCCCACCGCGGTCCAGGTCGCCGACAGGTTCCACCTGTGGCGCAACCTCGGTGAAGCCGTAGAGCGGTGCGTCTCCCACCACCGACCGTGCCTGCGCGCGTCCCTCACCGAATCGGCACACATGGAACTCGACCGCCACGGCGCCGAACCGCTCTTCCAGGTCCTGACCGAACGCGAGAAGAAGAACAGCGTCGCCATCGCCTCCAACGAGTCCTTCGGCGGCTGGACCAAGACCTTCACCGACCCGCGCCTCTGCGCGGCCATCGTCGACCGCCTCACCTTCAACGGCACCATCATCGAGACCGGCACCGACTCCTACCGCCTCGCCAGCACCCGGGCCCGGGCCGAAGCACCCGCCAAGGTCGGCTGACCTCAGCGCCCGATAGACGCGGCCCGTCACCCGCATCGGTGACGGGCCGGACCACTCATCCGAAGCTCGTGCCCCGGGACCAGACTTGCTGGATCGTTCGATAGTCGATGACGGCTATGTCCTCCTGTTGGAGAACATCACGGGCCTGCTGCGAAGTCAGGAACTCGTAGTCTGTCCGGCGCACGGGCCAGCCACCGTCGACGGCCTGCGACTCCTCGTCGCCCAGACTGGGGTGCACCGCCCATTCATTGAGTCCCGCGGGCAGGTCACGCAGCATCTGAACGTATCGTGCAGCCTTCCCTTCGATGCCCAGGGAAAAGCTGTCCAAGAAGTCGTTGTCGGTGACCGGCAGCCCGCGTTTGCGCATCGTCCGGCGCCCGGGTTCGAGCCAGACCCGGACCGCGAGGCCGTACTCCGCGGCCAGCACAACGGTCAGGTCGAGGATGTCCTCGCGGCCGCCATCGGCCAGACAATGGAAGTCCAGATGGGTCGGCGCGAGTCCGGCGTCGGCGACGGCGTTGATCTGGGCGCGGAACTCAAGTTCGATCTCATCGAGCCGAGCCTGGCCGAGCAAGGCCGCTCGTCCGGCGGGCGACGGTGAGAACAGCTTGCCTACAGGGTCCAGCAGTGAGGGAACTCGCTCCTTGGCGGTCAGTGGCCCCCACGGGATGCCGGGCAGCTCGCGTACCAGGGTGAGGTGGATACCGAACGGGATCCGAGGGCTTCGGCTGAGCATTTCCAAGGCCTGCGGCGCTGCGGGACACGGGACCATCAGGCTGCATGAACTCGCGATGCCCTCCTCGATCGACTCGATCACCGCCGCGTTGATCGCCGGATACATCCCGAAGTCATCGCAGTTGACGATCAGCAGCCGCGCACCAGGTGGATACCCCAGTAGCTGACTCGACTGCTCTGCAGGCGCGACGGCCGCGGGATTGGTGGTTTCATCCATGTCCGCAGTCTGAGACCCAGCCGGACGTCACGCACCGGAATTTGACCGCCCCTCGGCGAAACCGCCGTCAATTCTCATGAACATCCACGAACTTGCCGATCACCGGCCGCCGCCGAAACCGGCGAACAATCGCCGCTGCTGACCGTGAACAAAGCCACCGCGGCGACGCCGCCCGCCGCGTCCGGCAGCCACAGCTCCGCACGGCGCGAGCGGGAAGCCGGCCCGCGCCCAGACACCCGCACCGTCACCCGGCGGCCCGTCAGCTGCCCGTGTCCCTCCCCCAGCCCGGACCACCGCCTCGTGGTCACCTCCAGGCGCAGCCGGGCGCCGGGCCAGGGTCCGGGGGTGATGAGGACGGTGCCGATGCGGCGCAGGTGGGCGGCGAGCCGCTCGACGGCGCGCGGCGGAAGACCGGTGGGTGCGGCGGCGATGATCACGGGGCAGGCGGCCGCCAGCGCGGTGACGACCTCCGCGTAGTGGTCGCCAGGGTGGTCCGCGACGACCAGGCGGGTGAGGGCCCACGTGCTGGCTGGCGCCGAGGCGGCGGCCGGCACGCGGTTCACTGCGGACCAGGTCCTCGCGGTGCTACGCCGTGTGCGGTTAGGCCGCGGCGGCCTCGAAGCTGATCTGGTGCTGCTGGCCGGAGCGGCCCATGCCGATCGAGTCGTAGCGACCGGCTAGCACCGCCAGGGCGGTCCAGCCGGAGGGGGCGCACTCCTACGACAGGCCGGGGGCGACTGAGAACACCAACGTCAGTGACGCCGTGGCTGCTGGACGGTGGCCAGCGTGGCGTTGACGGAGGACTCTTCGCAGCGATGGCGCGGCCGATCCGGCCGGGCCTCCTCTTGCTGCCGTGTTGTCCGCTGACAACACGGCACGGACGTTTCCGCTAGACGTGAGCGCGGAGCGCGTGCATGAGGGCAAGAAGACCGGCCGCATCCAGCCCAGCACGGAGAGTCTCGGCTTGCTGGGACGCCGTCTCCCCCAGCGCTCGCACGAGCTGGGCTGGCGTCGCGGCGACTTGGGCCGAGACCTGCCGGGGCACCGTACTGGGTACGGTCACTGCGGGTGTGTTGTCCGCGGACAACACACCCGGAGCCCCGGTGCCGCCAACCAGCGTCTCACCGTCCTCCTCAGCGGTGTTGTCCGCGGACAACACCGCTGAGGAATCACGGCGAATAGGAGAGGGCTGAGGAACGGAAGTCGGTTCACGGTCCTCGGCACTCTGGACGGCGGTGCTCTCTGCGGAAAGCCCGTTGCTCGACCGTGGTGCTCCAGTCGGGGAAACCTCGGCAGCAGCAGAGGTGTTGTCCGCGGACAACGCACTGCCCGACCCGGGCGCTCCGACCGGGGAGGCCTCAGCTGCCGGGGGATTGTTGTCCGCGGACAACATCTTCAAAGCGTCCCGCTGCGCGATCCGCTTTGCCCGCTCCTCTTCCTTGAGCTGCTCCTCAAGGGCCAGCAGGTCCTCCACGGTCAGGGTCTGGTCGTCCTTGTAGGCCCGGGCGAGCCGACGGCCGTAGCGCTCGGCCATCTCGCCACTGGCAAGGAGGTCCTGAATCGCGGACGGCAACGAGAGGAGCAGGATCTGGTTGCCCACCCAGGACCGGTCCCGGCCGCGTCGACGCGCTACCTCAGCCGCGGTCCCCCCGCAGGCATCGAGCAACTGCTTCAGTCCGAGGGCCCGCTCGATGATCGTGAAGTCTTCGCGGTCCTCGTTCTCCGCCATGAGGTAGTCCATGAAGTCGGCCTGGCTGGTCGCCAGGTCGTCCCGGACCACGAAGTCGAGCGCCTCTAGCCCCACCTGGGTAGCAGAGCGCCAACGCCGCTCACCGTTGAGAAGGACGTGATCATCATCCGTCCCGATGAGCAGCTCGTGTGCCGGCCAGAGGTTCAGATAGGCGGCGCGGGTAACGGCCACGCACGCGGTCGTCTGCTTCTTGGCCAGGCTCTGGCCCAGCTTCTCCCGCTGCTCCTCAGTACCGTAGTAACGGCGGGGGTTCATGGGGCACGGCGCTACCCGGGCGAGGGGCAGGCGCTGGATCTCGTAGTCGGGGATCGTGCCTTCGGCCTGTGCCTTGGCGCGGCCCCGTTCGCTGCGCGGGGAGCGGCTCAGGGATCCGAAGGATCCGCCGGTACCGAGGCGGTCTGCTGCCTTCATGCCGCGATCCTCCTCGCGATGGAGCGCATGACGTCGGCCTGGTCGCTGTCGGGAGCGTGGACGAGGAGGGGGGTCTTCATCCGCACGGCTTCGCGCTGGTCCTTGAGGTCGTTGACGACGGCGATCACCTCAGGGTGTCCGAGGCTCTGCCAGTTGTCGAGGGACGACGTCACGACGTAGCCCTTGCGGATGTCGTAGAGGTTGACGACGAAGCCGAGGTCGTGCACGTCGATCTCGAGGTCATCGCAGAGGGAGTCGATCTGCTCACGCAGGAGCTGGTAGGCGTCGGCGGAGGAGTCCTCGGCCTGGACCGGGATGACGATCCCGGAGCTGCCTTCCGGCTCGCCGTCGCGGGTGCGCGCGTAGTAGATCGCGTTGTCCATGGCGTAGCCGAGGCTCGGCGGGCAGTCGACGATGACGAAGTCGAACTCGGCCTCGATGCCGGCCAGGGCCTTCTCGAGGGCGGTCTCCTTGACGCGGATCTCGCGGGAGGTGACGAGCTTGGCGTCGAGGAGGAATCCGTCGGTGCACGCGGGCAGCAGGTGCAGGCGGCCGCCGAAGCTCTCGCCGGCGATCTCGATGAGCAGGTCACGCAGGTCGGACTGCCGCTCCCCGCACATGTTCTTGACGAGGCTGTCGCCCTTGATCGGGAGGTGGTCGTGGCTGAGCTGCTTGGTGAGGTGTCCCTGGGGGTCGAAGTCGACCAGACAGACCCGGAAACCCATCTC
This sequence comes from Kitasatospora sp. NPDC088351, assembly GCF_040685575.1. Taxonomy (NCBI): domain Bacteria; kingdom Bacillati; phylum Actinomycetota; class Actinomycetes; order Kitasatosporales; family Streptomycetaceae; genus Kitasatospora; species Kitasatospora sp. NPDC088351. The sequence continues at coordinate 18,780 of NZ_JBFBIL010000089.1, forward strand.
GGCGAGGGCCTGGCCGACGCCCGCCGACAGGGCGGTCTTGCCGACGCCGCCCTTCTGGTTGCCGAAGGCTACGCGGCGAGCGCCGGTGACCGGCCTGGTGCGCTGGGGGAGGGGGTGCGCGTCCAGCCACAGCCGAATGGCCTGTGCGAGGCCCTGGTTGTAGGGGAGGCCCCGGGTGGAGCAGTCGTCGCGGAAGCCGCGGTAGAGCACCGAGGGGACGTAGGTGGAGAAGGAATCGCTGCGGGCGGTGTTGATCGGTTCGAGGGGGTGGTCGGCGGATCGCCAGGCCTGGATGCCCTCGGTGACTGCGTCCTGGATGTCGATGCCGACGGTCGCGGCCCTGATCTTCAGTTCACGGCGTAGCTGCTGGGGTAGTTTGGTAACTACCTTGTCCCGGTCTTCGGGGGTGGCCTGGGTGGTCATGGGGGGAGTTTACTAACCACTGGCGCGGGGTCAGCACACGCGACACCAGGCAAAAATGGACTTTCCTGACTTTCCTTCCGCGTGGACGGTGTTGTCCGCGGACAACACCGAACCCGATCAGGCACACAGGCACCCCGCACCTCCTCCGGTAGCCGAGCGCTGCCTCGGGTCGAGGGTTCCGCGCGCAACAGTGATCACGTGACAACAGCAAGGAATCCCTCCTCTGCAGGGACCGAATCGCAAAAAGGCCCGTCCCCGTGCGAATGCCGGGGACGGGCCCTTCGTTGTGCGCGAATGTCAGGCCGTACAACCCAAGGCCGATGGCGCGAGTGACGACGGCGAGGGTGGAACCCCAGTCGCCGGCGTGCTGGATGACACGATCGCAGATGTAGGCGGCGGCACCGATCTTGGTGCTGGGCCGCCAGTGCCGGGGCCAGGCTGTGTAGTTATGTAGGTCCACCAGTTCTGTCCGTTGTTCGCCGCTCAGGTAGTACTCACCCGGGTTCTCTGCTTGTCACTGATCAGCGGCACACTGCGCGCATGAGTACTGATCGACATGCCGTCCGGATGACCCTCGATCTGACCTGGGTCGAATCCATGGGTGGTCCGCTGATCGTGGTCCCGGTGTCCGCACTGCAGCACTGGGGTGGCTGCACCGAGGACGGCATGATCATCGGTGACAGCGACCAGCCCGACGACTACGACCGGGCCTGCGAGGTCGAGGACCTGGCTGAGGTGATCGGCCTGCGCGGCCACGGCAGCGCCTCCGCGCTGGTTCTCGGCGACGAACCCGCCACCACCTGCTACCTGCCCGAGCAGAGGGCCTTCCTGCGCCGGCTCGCTGCCGACTCCGACGCCGAGCTGCTCGCCGCCACCGAAGCCGAGCTGAACGACCCGGAGACGCCGTGGGAGGAGTGCGGCCTCTGGGAGACCGACGGACCGGCGGTCCTCATGGACTCAGCCGAGGCCGGCAAGAACCTCGGCATGCCCTACCCGGACGGCAGAGGTAAGCCGGACCAGGCCCCCGTCCCCCTGCCCTCAGGACGCTGGAGAGTCCGCGCGTTCCAGAAGACCGGCGACTCGCCCTGGATCAGCGTGGTCCAACTCCTCCCGGAGGCCGACGCCCGGTCGACAACGGCTCCTTGAATCGGTAGGGAAGAAGAGTTACACCGGCAGTGCTCCGGCGGGGTGGCCGTGTTCTCGGCCGCATTCGGTGAGGGCGAGGACTCCATGGCCCGCTGTCCTGGTGTGTGACCCCAGTGCTCCGGGGTTGACGGAGAGCCGGGCGGCGATGTCGGTGGCGTAGCAGGTGTCGGGGATCTGGAGTTCTTCCTTCACCTGGAGGTACCGGACACGGAACGCTTCGGAGTCGGAGGCGCTCACGCCGTCGAAGGCTTCATCGGGGAATCCGTCCTGGTGCGGCAGGAGGTAGCCGGACTCGGCCGGGTGCCCGGGGCTGTCGTTATCCTCGTCCTCCTCGGCGTTGTACGCGTCGTAGTGACGTACCACCTCTCCGCCTTCGGCGATGCACCAGGCGGTCCAGTCGTCGCCGCAGCTCATCCCGTACCACTGGGCCGAGCCGAACCGGCGGCCGAGGTCTGCGCACCGCTCCCGCACGACCTGGTCGAGGGCCCGCTCCCGGTCGTCCGCGTCGTTGATGCGGTGGGTGTCCCGTGAGGAGTTGCCGAAGACCAGCGTCCAGCCGTCCAGGGCGGGGCTGAGGAAGACGCGTGAGCAGGCGTTGTGGGGCCGGATCCGGTCCCAGTTGTGGTGGTCATGGTTCCAGGCCGCCGCACCGGTTCGGAGCGTGACGGGCTGGACTCCGGCGAGGTCGAAGGCGTCGAGCACCGCTTCCTGGTCGGTGGTCGGCACTGCGTACCAGGATCCGCACAGGTGCATGCTCTCAGGGACCTCGGTCAGTAGCTTGATCCTGGTCAGCCGGTGCCAGGCGTCCTGGTCCCCGGGGTCGAGGGCGGCTGGCCCCGCGATGGCCGCAAGGGCCTCCAGCGCGCCGGCTCGCACCCTGGGCCCGGGGGCGGGTCGGCGACGCACTCGTTGCAGGCTGGGGATGGCCGCAGCGCCGATCGCTTGGAAGGCCCAGACCGCTCGCTGCCGGACCTCTGATTCCGGGTCCCCGAGCAGCGGGGTCAGCCGGTCGACGAACCTCGCCGCGGCCTCGCCCTGGGTTTGGAAGGCGAAGAGTGCGTTGCTTCGGACCCGGGGGTGCGGGTGGTTCAGCAGTGGGACGAAGGCCGCCGGGTCGTCCGTCTTCAGCCGTCCCAGCGCCCACCCGACCCTCCTCGCCACTTCGGGCGAGTCCGCCGCCGCAGCCGCCCGCGCCAGCGGCAGGAGGGCGGGCTCGCCGATCCTGCACAGCACATCCGCCGAGACGGCCCAGTCGACCGGTGACCGTTCGTCGCAGAGCAGTTCCAGCACCGCCGCAACCGCGGCTGTCCCCTGTTCCACGAGCGTGTCGCGGGCCGACCGGGTGTCGTTCCAGGCGCCAGAGAGTTCCTCGGCCAGCAGTCGCTTGTCCATGTCGGGCACCCTAGCCAGGGGTAGCGACAATCACCGTGGAATCGTGATCAACCTACTGACCGCCCAGGACCGGCTTCACACTGCCAACTACCAAGAGTAAGCGCCATCGAGGAGGGATCGGCTTGCACGGGTCCAGTCGCGGCCCGGCCGCTTGTGAGTCGCTAGTCCGAGTACAACACTGCCAGGCGTGGCAGCCGTCGGCTCAGCTGGTCGCCGTCGCCGAAGTCGAAGCCCCAATCCGGGTCCAGAGCCGGGTACTGGGTGGTGACGGCGTCATCGGGAAGCTCCTCTCCGGTGGCTTCCCCGTGGGCGTCCCAGGCGATGGTAAGAGCTTCTCCGCACTCGATGTCGATCCCATCGGCGGCGAATGCGCGTACGACCGGGAGCACAGAGAGCCTGTCGGGATCGGCGATGACGCTCTCGAACGTCGCACGGCCCTGTGTGATCAGCCAACCACGAAAGTAATCGAATCCGTCGTCGGAGCAACCGCCGTTGATCATGTAGGCGGCGCCCCAGAGCGGGGCTCTGTACGAGTCGGCCATCAGGTTCCACAGGATCTGCTGGGCGGCGACGATCTCCTCGGCTGGGCGAAGCGCGAGCAGTGCGGTGGCCCGTCGCGCGACGGCGTCGCCGTTGTCCGGGGCCGGCACCTGCGAGCGGGCTTCTTCGATCAGCTTCCAGAATTGCTGGGTGTTCATGGCGGCTGAGCATCTCAGAGGGCGTTTGATGTGAACGGATTGCCCTTTATACCCTAGTAAGTCCCTCGCCAGGTTGGTGTGGTCTCGTCCGTTATGCGCTTGGCGAGG
>NZ_JBFBIL010000090.1:0-22290 GCF_040685575.1 Kitasatospora sp. NPDC088351
GGCACTCTTCCCTCCGACAATGATGCGGTCCGCGTCGACGCCCAGTTCGGCCGCGTGCGCGGCCGCCCAGACGAATCCGGCGTAACAGTCCTCCAGCGGCCCGGGGTACTGCGCCTGCGGTGCCAACCGGTACTCGACCGAGATGACGGCCAACTCCAGCGTGAGAGCCCATTCGTGGAGCAGCTGCGGAAGTACGGACCACGCATTGCCCATGACCATTCCGCCGCCGTGCATGTAGTACAGCAGCGGCAACGGCCCGGCGATCCCGGCGGGCCGCGCACTCACGAGCGTGACGTCCTGCCCGTCCGACGTTCCTGGCACGCGCAGTTCGTCCACCTCGAAGCGGCCGCCGGCCCGGAGATCCCGGACCGTCGGCCTGGGCCGGGCCGCAACATCCCGCTCCTGCCGGGCCGCGAGGCTCTCCGGGGTGAGCGGCTCCCTTGCCTCGTCTCCCAAAGCCGCCAGCGCCGCACTCAGTTCGGGGTCGAAAGGTGGCGCCTCCCAGGCCTTCGGGACAGGACCGGGCTCCGGCGACATGCCACCGATGCTCATGCCAGGCCATCCCGTCGGGCGAGGGAATACCGGCCGACATTCCGGTCGGAACAGCTCGTCAGCACGTCCGTGCATGCGGGGAACGCTCGCGCGAGGTCCATGCGGTGCAGTCAATCACCTGCCGGGCGAAGGTCACAGGTCGAGGTCGTCGGCCCGGAGCTGAACTGCATTACCAGATCTCGGCGTTGTCCCGTGCCGGCTGACGAGAAGGAGCGATGGCCATGGCCGACGACTGGCATCTTCCGAGGAGCGTGGGTCGCCGGGGTGAAACGGCACTTCCCCGGGGAGCCGAAGCCGGGACACATCGTTCAGCGGGAGGAGACGCCGGACTGGGAACGTCGTTCCGCGGCAGCGGTGTTCGGGAAGGTGCGGGACTTCGCGAAGGTGCGTGGCGACACGACGGCCGGGCTCACACGCGAGCAGAAGGGACGCTTCGTCGCGCTCTGCGGGCTCGCCCGGATCCACAAGTACATCGAGGACCCGAAGCCGAGCTACGTGGCGGACTGGGACGCACTGCCAAAGTCGCAGAAGGAGAGCGGCGCCGACATCTTCGAGGCGGTCGAACGGATGGCCTGACGCCTCACCGCCCGGGATTCGCCGCCAAGGTTTCCGTCCGACGCTGCGAGCGGCCGGAACCGGTGGCACGCGGGGTAGGCTGCCGCGCGGCCCGTGCCTGCTGGCACAACCCGGCTCGGGCAGCAAAGTTGGCGTTGCTGCCGACCCATAGAAAGGAATGGGTGGTATGTCCGTTTCACTGAAAGTTGCACAGATCGGGCAGTCGGCCAGCTAAAGTCCCAGGTCAGCAAGACTGCTCCCCGCGCGTGCGGGGTTGGTCCCGGCGATCTCGGCAGGAGTGAGCTGGGCGCCGGCTGCTCCCCGCGCGTGCGGGGTTGGTCCCCAGGTCCAGTCCGGCAACGTCGTCGTCGGGCACTGCTCCCCGCGCGTGCGGGGTTGGTCCCGGAATCACGTGGAGGAAGTCGAGCGGCAGCGGCTGCTCCCCGCGCGTGCGGGGTTGGTCCCTCCGCCGCCGTGATGCTCGTCCGGGCTGGTCTCTGCTCCCCGCGCGTGCGGGGTTGGTCCCCTGCTGGGGCTGCTGGGCGGGATTGCCGGGATCCGCTCCCCGCGCGTGCGGGGTTGGTCCCACGGCGCCCGCTACGGCGGGGGCCAAACTAATCCGCTCCCCGCGCGTGCGGGGTTGGTCCCGGGGATGATCTCCCTCGGTACGCCCTGTGGGGCTGCTCCCCGCGCGTGCGGGGTTGGTCCCACGCACACCGGCTCGGCCTCCGGGTACACCACCTGCTCCCCGGGTGTGAGGGGATCCGGCTCCTTGTACTCGTCGTACATAGATCCTCCCGCTTCCCCGCGCGTGCGGGGTTGGTCCCATCATCGCCGGCCTCGTCGTGATGGCCCTGGCCTGTTTCCCCGCCCCGGCGGGGCTCCTCCGGCCCGTTATGGACAGCGAATCGGCCTGTCAGGGGTGGTGTGTAGGCTCGCGGGCATGGCGAGGGTGACGCGGGACGATGTGGCGAGGGTGGCGGGGACGTCTACCGCGGTTGTGAGTTATGTGATCAACAATGGGCCGCGGCCCGTCGCTGCCGCGACGCGGGCGCGGGTGCTGGCGGCGGTCGAGGAGTTGGGGTACCGGCCGAACGGGGTCGCGCAGGCGATGGCGCGGCGGCGGACGAACCTGATCGGGATGGTGGTGCCGGATGCGCGGCAGCCGTTCTTCGCCGGGCTGGCGCACATGGTGGAGCAGGCGGCCGCGGCGCGGGGGCGGTTGTTGCTGATCGGGAACTCGGACTATGTGGACGAGCGGGAGGCGCACTACATCCGGGCGTTCCTCGGTATGCAGGTGGACGGGCTGATCCTGGTCACGCAGGATCCGGCGGTGCCCGGGGTGGCCGGGCTCGGGGCGGGGAACGAAACTCCGGTGGTGCTGCTGCATCACCGGGCGGAGACCGAGAGCGGCGTTGCCGTGGTGGCGGACGACGAGGGCGGGGCCCGGGAGGTCGTGCGGCATCTGCTGGGGCACGGGCACGCGGAGGTGCACTGCTTCGGCGGGACGTTGGCGCTGAGCCCGAACGATCCGGTGACCGGCCGGACCGCCGGGTGGGCGGCGGCGCTGGCGGAGGCCGGGCTGGCGACGGAGGGGCGGCTGACGTCGGCGCCGTTCGACCGGGTGCGGGCCCATGCCGAGGCGCTGGTGCTGCTGGCGCGGCCCGACCGGCCGTCCGCCGTGTTCTGCGCGACGGACGACCAGGCGATCGGGTTGCTGCGGGCCGCCGACGATCTGGGGATCCGGGTGCCGGAGGATCTGGCGGTGGCCGGGTTCGACGACATCGCGGAGGCCGTCATCGCGGGGCCGGCGCTGACCACCGTCGCCACCGCGCAGGACGAGATGGCGCGGGCCGCCGTCGATCTGGTGCTGGGCAAGGAGCCGCAGGAGGGTCAGGCGGGTGCGCGGATGTTCCCGGCGCGCCTGGTGGTCCGGCGGTCCTGCGGCTGCTGAACGAGACGAGCAGCTGAACGAGCCGAGCAGGACAAGAGGAACGGGAAGAAGAAGGAGCACCCCCCATGACGGCTCTGGCCGGTTTCGCGCTCTTCGCGTTGCTGATCACGATCGCCCCCGGCCCGGACACCCTGCTGGTGCTGCGCAACTGCATGCGCGGTGGCCGGGCCTCCGGTGCCGCAACCGCCCTCGGCTCGGCGGCCGGGTCGCTGGTCTGGGCGGTGTTCGCCGCACTGGGGCTGGCCGCGGTGCTGCAGCGGTGGGACACCGCGTTCACCGTGGTCCGGTTGGCCGGGGCCGCGTATCTGGTGTTCCTGGGGGCGCAGGCGCTCTGGCGGTACCGGCCGGGGAAGAGCACGGACGGGACACCGGCGGACGCCGCGCCCACGTCAGCGCCCACCCCGGCACCCACCGCCGCGCGGGCGTTCCGGCAGGGGCTGCTGAGCTGTCTCCTCAACCCCAAGGTCGGCGTGTTCTTCGTCGCCGTGGTGCCGCAGTTCCTGCCGGACGGGAAGGCCGGGTTCGCCACCACGATGCTGTTCGGCGTGGTGGACGCCGTGATCGCCGGGGCGTGGCTGCTGACGGTGGCGGTCGTCGCCACCCGGGCGCTCACCTGGCTGCGGCGTCCGCGCGTGCACCGGGCGCTCGAACGGACCACGGGCGGCGTGCTGTTGGCGCTCGGGATCGGCACAGCGGTCGAAAGCGCGTAGAGGTGCAGTGGTGTAGAGGCGAGGAATAAGAACCGCCAACTCCCACCTCTCAGTACTCTGTTACACGCTCGGCTTCACCGGAGCCGCCTGCCCGGGCACCGTCCACTCACGGACGGGGTTCATCGACGAGCTCGTCGGCCAGCAGGTCCATCAGCAGATTGTCGTGCCACGTCCCGTCCGGGCCGCGTTCGTACTGGCGCATCGTGCCCACCGGGCGGAAGCCGACCTTCGCGTAGCAGCGGATCGCGGCCTGGTTGTCGGCGGCCGGGTCGATGATCAGGCGGTGGTAGTGGAGGTCGTCCACCAGGTGGCGGGCGAGGGTGCGGACGGCGTCGGCACCGAGGCCGCGGCCGTGGGTGGCCGGGTCGAGGTAGATGTCCATGCCCGCGTGGCGGTACTCGTCGTCGTTGTTGGCGTACCACTGGATGGCGCCGACGACGCGGCCGTCGAGCTCGATCGCGAGGCTCTCGGTGTCGCTCTCCTGGAGGTCCGAGGCGACGGCGTCCGCGAGGTCGTCGCCCCCGCGCCAGCGCTCGTAGACCTCGGGTGCGGCGCGGATGGCCGCGAGGGCCGGAATGTCGTCCGTGGTGGCCGGACGGAGAGTGACGCGGGCGCCGTGCAGAATCGTCCCCATATAGGGCATGTTTCCACGGAAAAGGCCGTCGGGCGAGTCGTTTTTACGTTGCCCTCACCCCTTCCGACCAGGGATGATGCTTCCTCGTGACACATCTTCTGGTCCTTCTCGTGGCCGTTCTCGTCTTCTTCGCGCTCAAGAAAACCCGTCAGTCCAAGGCGGCGGACTGGGCGCAGACCCAGTTCGACGCGGCCGCGTACGGGCTGGCCCCGCGCGAACGGCTCGACCCGCGCCGGGCCGGGCCGCCGCTGCCCGTTCACCGCCGCAAGGAGTCGCAGGCGATAGCCGACGCGGCCTGGGGCGGGGACTGGCGGCCGGCCGCCGCGTTCGTCGAGGCCGCGGGGCGGGACTGGGACGAGCGGTGGTCGCGGCTGGAGCTGCTCGGGGCGATCGCCAAGGAGGACGACGCCTGGCTGACGGCCTGGCGCTCGGCCGACCCGGGCAACTGCGACGCCGCCACCGTGGAGGCCAGCCACCTGGTGCACACCGCGTGGGCGATCCGGGGCTCCGCGTACGCCCACGAGGTGCCCGCGGCGGACATGGCGAAGTTCCGGGAGCTGCTGCCCGCCGCGATCGAGGCGGCGCGCCGGGCCACGCTGCTGGCTCCGGAGAACCCGGGTCCGTGGGTGGTCATGGTGACGGCGGCGCGCGGCGCGCGGTACCAGCCGGAGCAGTTCGAGCCGCTCTGGAGCGGGCTGGTCGAGCGGGCCCCGCACCACTACCAGGGGCACTGGCAGGCCATGCAGTACTGGTGCGCCAAGTGGTTCGGTTCCGACAAGCAGATGATGGCCTTCGCCGAGCGCGCCATGGACGGGGCGCCGGAGGGCAGTCCGCTGGCCGGGATCTATCTGCACGCGCTCGCCGAGCGGGAGGAGCGCAAGACCGTCGGTTCGATGCTGACCGCCGAGTCGACGCAGCGGCGGCTGAGGGCGGTCGCGGGCGCGCTGGCGCTGGTCCCGGCGGACGACGAGCGGCTGCCGGCGCTCCGGCACCTGCTCGCGCACTACAGCGGCAAGGCCGAACTGTACGACGTGGCGCTGGAGCAGTTCCGGGCGATCGGCCCGTGGTGCGGCTGCCATCCGTGGACGGAGGAGAACGACCCGGTGGCGGCGTTCGACCTGGCACGCGGGACGGCGGTGAAGCTGTCGAAGGCGGAGCCGCTGGCGCCGGAGCTGCGGCCGGTCAAGGACACAAATCATCACCACAGCGGGTAATCGTTTCAATGCGCAGCGTGTTGACGGGGCGTCATTTGGGTGTACCGTGACCGCCAGAAACGGGTCGCCCCCGAAGAATGGGGCGAGCCCGGCCACGTGTTAGCGCACCTGGCCGGGCTCTTCATCCGCCAAGTGGAAAAAGGCCACTGACGATGCTGTTGCATGCTATCGCGCCGTCGCGCGACTTCACGCAGATTGCCAACGCGCTGGTGTGGGACGAGGAGTTGTCGGACTCCGCGTTTCGACTGCTTGTCCGAGCACTGGCGTTGGGTTCGGCGAAAGCCCGGACCACGACGGTGACGGCGCTGACCGCCGGCCTCACCGGCGGGCGCATCACCTCGGACCGGGCGCGCCGCCAACTCGCCCGCGCCGGACTGCTGCACACCACCAAGTGGCGCGACCCGGCCGGGCAGATGCGGACCGAATCGCTGGTGTCGAGCGTGCCGTTGAGCGCGGCGGAGGCGCAGCGGCTGTTCGGCGAGCACTTCCACGACCGCCGCGACCGGCGCCCGGGTGCCGGGAAACGAACGTGCGGCGCGGCGGACGGTCGGGCCTCCGGCACCGACCTCCCTGAGGTAACACCCGGGGAGAACACTTCCCCCCTCCCGGTCCCGTCCGAAACCACCGGCACGGAGACGGAGTTGGAGCGCACGGCGACCCCTACGGCCACGGCGCCGACGCTGGCGGCGGCCGAACGGGTGCTGCTGGAGCTGCGGCGCAGCGATCCCCGCCTGCTGCTCGGGGCGCGCGAGGCGCGGACGTTGGCGCCACTGGCGGCCGAGTGGCTGGCCAGGGGCGTGAGTTCGGCCGCGCTGCACGAAGCGCTCACGGCCGGGCTGCCGGCGCGGGTCAAGTCCCCTGCGGCGCTGCTGCGGTGGCGGCTGGAGGGCAAGATGCCCGGGGAACCGGCCGCTCCCGCCGAGCCGCCGACGGGGCTGGCCACCTGCCACGGCTGCGAGCGGGCCTTCCGCCCCGTGAGCGGCGAACGGCGGTGCCGGGCCTGTCGCACCGAGGCGGCCACCACCCGCGCGGCCGCACGGACCGCCGCCCGAACGGACAGCCGCGCGGACCGCGCCACGGCCGACGGAACGCCCCGACGGGTGGACTGGCGCGCCCTGGTGGCCGAGGTCCGCACGGCGACTGCGGGCTGAACCGGAACACCCCCGCAGCGAGCCCGGTCAGGCCTCCGGTCCGTAGGCGCCGAGGCCCCGGCAGACCAGTCCGTCCCGGAAGGTCAGCACCTCGGCAACCGCCTGGCCGCGCTCGTTGCGGTAGTTGATCACGACGGTGTCGACCGAGGCCCGGACGTCCTCCAGGGTGAAGTGGAGGTCGGGCAGGAGTTCCAGGCCCTTGGCCCAGTACGCGCGAAGGGCGTCCTTGCCGCGCACCTCACCCGAGGCATCGCCGATGAACTGGACGATCCTGGGCGAGGCGAAGACCACGTCGTCGGTGTAGTGGGCGAGGATGCGCTCCAGGTCGCGGGAGTTCCAGTCGGCGGCCCACTCCCGGGCGAAGCGCTGCGCGAAGGCGAGATCGATGCTCATGGGGCCCATCTTCCCCGAGTCGCCGTCAGGCGCCACGCCGGGGTCGCGCACAAGCGGCGGGCGGCAGAGCCCAGTTGGGGGGTGCCGTACAGGACCCGCACGGCGCGGGCCCCGGGGGCGCGTGTCAGCCGGACGCGGGCCCGGCGATCACGCCCGGTTCGCCGAGCGGGTCGAGCGGGCCGAGCCAGACGGCGGTGACCCCGCTGACGTAGCGGGCGCCGCAGCGGTCGGCCGGGACGACCAGCTGCGGGCCGGAGGTGTCCAGTGGGGTGCCGTCCATGCTGGTGGCCAGCAGGATGCGCTGGCCACCGAAGTCCGGGTCGATCTCGGCCCAGGAGACGACGGCACGGTGGCCGTCCGCGCCGCTGACCGCCAGCAGGTAGCGGAGCCGCTGTTTGCGGCCGGTGAAGTCGATCCGGGGGCCGGCGGCGCGCAGGACGTCCCAGAGGGCGGGACCTTCGTAGCCGTGGCGCTGCTCGCCCCCGGTCAGGCAGTCGAAAACGACCTCGACCCGGTACGCGGGCAGGACGCGCAGCTGGTCGACGGTCAGATCGGCGGGCCGGTCGAGGTGACCGTGCAGCCGGACGGTGGCGGGCGGCCCGCCCCGACCAGGGACCGGCGGCGGGCTCGGCAGGGAGCTCGACTGGGACCTCGGCAGGGGGCTCGACTGGCGGCTCATACGGCGCGCTCCTCCCGGGCCGCGCCGGTGCGACCCTGGAGAGTGACTACCCGAGGGCGAGCAGCAGCATTCGCAGATGCGGCCTCAAGGGCACTCTTTCAGCAGTATGCGCAATGGCAGATCGCCCGTCCGGCCAGCAGGTGCGAGATCAATGAAATCCGCCGAACCCGCCTCCGAGGGCTTCTCGGACGTACGCCATGTGCTCCGGGGCGCAGACGATCAGGACCTCCGCCCCGCCGTCCCGGCACTCGGCGACCTCGAAGTACGGCCGGATGCCGCGCGGATCCGACTTCTGCCGACTGCGCACCCTGACCAGCTCCAGCCGGTCCAGCGGCAGGGGCCGGCGCAGCGTCTCGACCTCCTTGGTGGGCGAGGTGCAGAGCGAGGTGCGGGAGGCGTGCAGAAAGCCGTAGGACGGACGGCAGTACGGCGGCTCACCGATGACAAGGCCCTCGAAGGTCACCGCCTCCCCCTTGTGGAAGGCCACCCTGTCCCGCTCGCGCTTACGTCGTCCGCCGCCCAGATCCGGAACGAACAGAGCCGTCACCAGGTCAAGCAGAATCTCGCCGAACACTCCCCCACCCCTCCGGCCCCAGGCCGTCACGCTGTTCGGCGATATTCGATCACGGTCGGGGTGGCCGGGCGACAGAGGGGCCGGAAGCTTCCCGAGAGGAATTCGGGGCGGCCGTCACCCGGCCGCGGGCCCGGTCACGCCCGGTCGTCGAGCCGCAGACGGGCGCTGACCTCGCCCAGCCCCTCGGCCAGGACGGCGAGTTGCTCACGGCTGAGCACGTCGATCAGCAGTTCGCGGACCAGGGCGACATGCCCGGGCGCGGCCTGCCGCAGCGCCTCCCGGCCCTGGTCGGTCAGCTCGGCGAAGACACCGCGCACGTCGCTCGGACAGGACCGGCGGCCGACCAGGCCCATCCGCTCCAGCTGGGTGACCTGGTAGGTCAGGCCGCTCTTGGAGGTGATCAGCTTCTCCGCCAGCTCGGTCATCCGCAGCGAGCCGGCCGGGGCGCCGGACAGGTGCACCAGGATCTCGTACTGGGTGTGGGAGAGGCCGGAGTCCTCCTTGAGCTGGCGTTCCAGCCGGCGGTTGAGGAGGTTGCTCGCGGCGACGAAGCCCCGCCAGGCGGCCATCTCGTCCTGGTCCAGCCAGCGGGGTTCGTTCAAGGAGGGCATGGAGGAAGCGTACTCCTGTTGTTCAAATTCGAACGAAGGTGTACGGTCGACGTGTCGAGGTTCAAAATTGAACTACTTTGGGATTGCCCGCTTCACGGGATCCACCCGTCGACACCAGGACCAACCTGAGGAACCAGAGGAAGACGCCCATGAGCACCGCGGCCCCCGAGCGCATGCCCGCCCTCTACCTCTCGCACGGCGCGCCGCCGCTCGCCGACGACCCGATCTGGCCCGGCGAGCTGGCCGCCTGGTCCGCCGAACTGCCGCGCCCGAAGGCGATCCTGATGGTCTCCGCGCACTGGGAGGAGGCGCCGCTCTCGCTCGGCGCCGTCACCACCGTGCCGCTGGTCTACGACTTCTGGGGCTTCCCCGAGCACTACTACCGGGTCCAGTACGCCGCCCCCGGCGCACCGGAGCTCGCCGAACGCGTGCGCAAGCTGCTGCGCGCCCCCGGCATGCCCGTCCAGGACATCCCGGACCGCGGCCTGGACCACGGCGCGTACGTCCCGCTGGTGGAGATGTTCCCGGAGGCGGACGTCCCCGTCCTCCAGGTCTCCCTGCCCACCCTGGACCCGCAGCGGCTGATGGAGATCGGCCGCCTGCTCGCCCCGCTGCGCGACGAGGGCGTGCTGATCGTCGGCAGCGGCTTCTTCACCCACAACCTGCGGGCGCTCAGCTCCGACGGCCGGGTGACCTCGGTGATGGCCGAGTTCGACGACTGGGGCCGGCGCGCCCTGGAGGCCCAGGACCTGGACGCGCTGCTCGACTTCGAGCAGAAGGCCCCGGCCGGCCGGCTCGCCCACCCCCGCACCGAGCACTTCGCGCCGCTGTTCGTCACCCTCGGCGCCGGCGAGGCCGACCTCGGCAGCCAGCGCAGCGTGATCGACGGGTTCTGGATGGGGCTCGCGAAGCGCTCGGTCCAGCTGGGCTGAGGCCGGCCGGGGGCGGGCCGCGGCGTTCGGACGACGCGGCGGGCGTTCAGCCGCGGGCGTTCAGCTTCGTGCGCTCAGCTTCGTGCGCTCAGCCGTGGCCGGCGGCGCTCACGCGGCACAGCAGGTGAAGCGCTCGCCGATGTGCTCGGGCTGCTCGATCTCGTCGACCAGGGCGGCCGCGTAGTCCGGCACCGAGATCCAGCTCTTGCCGTCGGAGTCGGTGAGCAGCTGGTCCAGGCCGGTGTGGTAGCGGCCGCTCCGCTCGCCCGGCCCGATCTCGGCGGCCGGGCTGAGCGTGGTCCAGCGGACGTCCGAGACGCCCGAGAAGTACTCCTGGGCCGCGCCGTGGGCGTGCATGATCTGCAGCAGCCAGTCCGGCAGGCCGGGGGCGTCCCAGACCTTGACGCCCGGCGCGGTCTCCAGGCTGCCCGCGCCGCCGACCGCGATCAGCCTGGGCGCCTCGCCGCCGAGCGCCCGCAGGCCCTCGACCAGCGCCCGGGCGGCCGGCTCGACCAGCGCCACGTGGCCCGGACCGTCGCCGCCGCCGACGGCGCTCACCAGGACGTCCTGGCCGGCCGCGACCCGGGCCACGTCCTCGGGCTTCAGGACGTCGCCCTGGACGACCGCCCTCGCCGTGCCCTGGTAGCGGGCCGGGTCGCGGACGACGGCCGTCACCTGGTGTCCGCGCGCGACCGCCTCCGCGACGATGGCGCTGCCGATGGTGCCGTTGGCGCCGATCACGGCGATTCTGGCCATGGGATACCTGCCTTCTCGGGTGGTTCCGGGGATACCCACCAGCAGTAGCACCCGGCGCGCGGCCGGACGGAGTGGACACGCGGGCGGCGGTCGTGCACGGACTCCCCTCCACCCCTTCGGAACTGATGTGGAATCAGCTATCTTGTGTCAGACTGACGATAAGCAGTAGGGGCAACCGCCGCAGGCGACCGGCTCATCGCGCGGTGCGCCCGGACGGAGTCCCCACGTCGTCCGGGCGGAAGAAGAGAGTTCGGAAATGGCTGGACATGCTTTTGTCTCGTATGTCAGCGAGGATTCACCAACGGTGAACAGGCTTGTCGCCGCCGTACGGCAGAGCGGCGTCGAGGTGTGGCTGGACCGTGACTCCATCCGGCCCGGCGCGCGGTGGCGCAACTCGATCAGGTCGGCCATCGAGCAGGGGGCGTTCTTCCTGGCGTGCTTCTCCTCCCACTGTGCCGAGCGGTCGAAGTCGTACATGAACGAAGAGCTGGTGCTCGCCATCGACGAGTTGCGGAAGTATCCGGCCGACCGGGCCTGGTTCATTCCGCTGAAGCTCTCCGCCCATGACATTCCCGACCGGACGATCGGGGGCGGGGAAACCCTCCGCGACCTCCAGTGGCTGGACCTCTCCGCCGACTGGGACAACGGGGTGTCGACCCTGGTCGGCCTGCTCTCCGGAGTCAGGAAGCCCCCGCCACAGAGCGGGAATCCGGTCGTCATGGACACCTCGCGCCCGTTCGGGGAGCGCGTCGGACAGCTGGCCCGGGCCTGGGAGAAGAGCGGCCGGGGTGCGGACTGGCTGGTCAACGGGAAGGTCTTCTTCGCGCTCTACTGCTGGTTCCTGACCCCGCTGGACCGGCACCGGGGAGCCAAACGGCGAAGCGATCTGCAGGACGCGGTCGTCGCCGAGTACGTGGCCTGGTGCTACGCGGCCATCGGCGGAGATGCCGGTTGGGACGCCTGGCTCCGCGAAAGGACGCTCTGCTCCTGCCACCGCGAGAGCTGGTCGATGGAGAACCTCAGGATCTGCACCGGCTGTCTGCGGTACAGGTGCGTCGACCACCTCGGGCGCTGCGGGTCCGACTGCGACGGGGAGATCGTGGGGTAGCGCCGAACCGGGATCGCCCGCATGATGCGGGCCGCCCTGGGCAGAGGAGCGATGTGATGAACGGTGACGATGTACGCGCGGCCCTGGCCGAACTGCTGCGGACCCTCGGCCCGCACACCGCCGGGCCGGGCTGGGAGGCCCCGGCCGGACTGCTGGAGTGGAGCTGCCGGGAGACGGCCGCCCATGTCGCGCACGACCTGCTCGCCTACGCCGGCCAGCTCGCCGCGCGGCCCACCGACCGGTATCTGCCGTTCGACCTCACCGTCCGCGAACAGGCCGACCCCGGCGAGGTGCTGGCGGTCGTCACGGCCTGCGCCCACCTGCTGGCCACCGCCCTGGACGCGGCCCCGCCCGGGCTGCGGGCCTGGCACCACGGCCCCTGCGACCCGCCCGGCTTCGCCGCGATGGGCGTGGCCGAGACCCTGCTGCACACCCACGACATCACCCGCGGCCTCGGCCTGCCCTGGCAGCCGCCGGCCGGGCTCTGCGCCGCGGTGCTGGCCCGGCTGTTCCCCGGCGCGCCGCCGGGCGAACCGGCCGACGTCCTGCTCTGGTGCACCGGGCGGGGAGAGCTGAACGGCCGCCCGCGCAAGGCCTCGTGGACCTGGCGGGCGGCCTTGGTCTCCTAGTGACCGGGGGCGGGGCGGGGTTTCAGAGTGCCGTCGCCGGGAGGCTGGTCCGGGCCGCCTCGGCCAGCAGTGAGATCTCGGCCGCGACCGCCTCCGGGTCGGCCGCGACGGTGACCTGCGCGACCTCGTCCAGACCCGGGTGCGAGCCGACGCGCACTGCCCGCTCCGCGTTCCGCAGGAGATCGAAGTCGTTGATGTCGTTGCCGAACGCGACGTACTCGCTGAGCCCCATCCACTTCAGGGCTTCCCACTTCGTCGTCGAACCCGGCGCGAAGTCGATGATCCCCTCATCGAGGTGATGGTTGACCGTCAGCCCCAGCCCTCGGCCGGCCTCGGCGAGTTCCGCCATGTCCGCCGTGTCCGCCGTGCCGACAACGAGGAACTTCACGACCTCGGGAAGCTCGGCGATGTCCACCCTGTTCGCGAGGTTTCCCTGATCGACACGGCCCCGGATCGGGTGGTCCGCCGGTCCGGTGTACGCGTAGTCCCAGGGCCCGTCCGCGAGGTAGGTCGCTCCGTACCGCTCGACCGCGTCCATCAGCGCGCCGAGCGTGGCGGGGTCGAACGCGGCCCGAGCCCGAACCTGACCGTCGACCGAGACGAGGCTTCCGTTCCCGCCGATCAGCGTCGCGGACGGGAAGGCCCCGTCGAGCACGGGCAGAAGATCCCGGACCGGCCGGGCGGACGCGAAAACCGCGTGATAGCCGGCCTGCCGGCACCCGTCGATCGCCGCGAGAATCCGGTCATCGATCGTCCGTCCGTCGAAGCAGAGTGTGCCGTCGATATCGAAAACCACGGTGCGCGCGCGAAGGTTGAACATCACAGGATCCTATACAACGACCGTGTACGCCCGAAGGCAGAGGTCTCCGATCCGCAGCAACGGCAACGGCAACGAACGGTGGCAGACCGCAGAAGCGGTGTCGGGGTCATCGTCGGTTCATCACCCCAGGATGCCCGTCCGGGGCGCCCGGTGAGGTGGGCTTTCACCTGCCGCGGCTACCAGGCGGGTCCAAGGTATCGACATGGTCGCTCAGATGGGACGGCGGTCGGCGGTGGGTGCCAGCGTTCGTGCCCTCTCGCCCAGCGCGCGGGCGATCCTGTTGCCGCGGTGCTGGGCAGCACAGCGCCGCAGGGAGGCGAAGTCGTCGTCGCAGCGCGCGGAGCTGACGTGCTGGTAGTCGTCGAGGAAGGTGTTCCAGGTGGCGCAGGCGGCTTCGAGGTGGCCGAAGGCAAACTGGCGTTCCGCGAGGAGGGCGGTGGAGCGGGCTCGTGCGCGGCGTTCGGTGGGCGGGCGGTGGCGGTTGGATTCCTGCATGGCGGTGATGGACCCGCCCAGGTCGCGCAGCTCGAACAGGACGTGGCTGGCGTGGTAGTGCAGGGCTGCGGGGTGGTAGCCGGCGACGTGCGCCGATCCGGACGTCGCCTTGTCGAGCGCGGCTTCGGCTTCTGCGAGTTGGCGAAGGGCGGTGTGGCGCTCGCCGACGGCGGCTGAGGCGTGGGCCTGCTGGCCTACGAGGAAGGCCCGCATTCTCGGGCCGGCCGCCGGGGCGGCCTCCGCTGCGGCGTCGGCGTACTGCTGGGCTTTGCGGCCGTGTCCCAGTCCGACCGCCTGGACGCTCATGCCGCGCAGTGCCGTGCAGTACGTGAGGTGGTCCTCGGCGGCTCCGGCGAGGTTCAGCGCCTGGGTGTAGTACTGCTGGGCGAGCCCGTGTTGGCCTTCGTCGACGGCCATCCAGCCGGTGAGGTAGGCGAGGTCGGCGGCGGCCGAGCACATCGCCTTCTTCGTGGCCTCGGAGGCGTCGCACTGCAGATAGCGGGCGACGGTGCTGCCCAGGAACGCGGCTGCGAGCGGGCGGGCCAGGCGGCCCCCGAACTCGTCGTCCATCTGCGAGAGGCGCTCGGCCATGGCGGTGACGGTGGCGACCTCGTTCGCCCCGATACGGGTCCCGGCCTGGCGGACGTGCTGGGCGCGGCCTATGACGTCTGGCCAGCCGGGGACGGCCAGGGCGACGGAGTAGAGGCCGACGGCGCCGAGCACCGTCCTGCGGGAGGGGTCCATGTCTGCTCTCCAGAGCTCGATGAGGGCGGTCGCGGTGTCTGGCCGGTCTGGCACCGGGGCGGTGGCGCCGAAGCCGGCGGCGGCGCTCGTGATGGTCCGGTCGAGCTTGCGGCTGAGGGCTTCGAGGATCGCCGGCCGGACTCTGGCCCGCGGGGTGGTGCCGGTCAGCCAGTGGCAGACCGCGGTGTCGTCGTACTTGAGCCCCAGGTGCATCTCGGTGCCCACCGCGTTGACCGCGCGGGCGAACTGGCCGTTGTTCCAGCCGGTCTCACGGATGAGGTTCTGGAGGGCTGTGTTGCGGGCGCGGTCGGACATGAGTCGCCTTCCCCCGGAATTCAAGGATTTCAACCGTAGCCCCCGCGCGAGCCGTAGATGCGGGTCGTGACCGGCTGTTGACTTATCGTCAGCTGCACGGGGCGATCGGGAATCGCCGGGCCCCTGCCTGGCCGAGGCACCGGGCGGCTGTCCGAGACGAGAGATCCGGAGGGGACGATGGACACCGAAGCGCTCGCGGAACGGCTCCCGGCTCGCGCGGCCTGGGAGGAGAACGGGACGGCCCTGCTGCCCGGCGTGCTGGCGCCGGACCGCTTCCAGGCCCTGTTCGAGGAGTCACGCGGGCGCCTAGAACTGGTCACCCCGCACGTGCACGACCACACCAGCTCGCACCGGGACGGCTCGTTCGCCTCGCCGGTCCACTGCGGCTTCGTCCCGCCCGGGCCGGTACTGGAGGCCCTGGCCTACGACAAGGTGCTGCTGGCCCGGCTGCGCGAGGCGACCGGCATCGCGCGCCTGGTGCCGCGCGGCGGCGCGGTGGTCCTCTACCGGGAGGGCGACTTCCAGGGCATCCACACCGACTCGGTGAAGTCCACGGTGACGGTGGGGATCGCGCTCACCGAGGACCTGCCGGCAATGGGCTGGGCGCCGCACCTGCGCAACGCGCACCCGGACTTCCTGGGGGAGGTCGTCGCCGAGCACGGCATCTTCCCCGAGGGGGAGGGCTTCCAGGCGCTCGCGCACCCGCACGGCAACGGCAGCGTGCGGGCGTTCGCCGGCTACCACGTCCCGCACTGGCGTCCGCGGCTCACGCTGCCGATGGGCCTGCTGGTCACCATGTCGTTCATGGACCTGTGATGTCGGTGACGCTGCGTCAGACCTGGCTGGCGGAAGGCCGGGCCCCGGTGCCGAGCGACATCCTGGACGCGGGCCTGTGGGAGGAGATCGCGGCCGAGGCCGAGCGGTGCGAGCCGTACGCGGTGGTGCGTCACAACCAACGCCCCGGGCTGCTGGCGATGCGGGATGGCTCGATCACCTCCCCGCAGCGCTGCAGGGTCCACACCGGCGGTGCCGCGCTCAGCTCGCTGGCGATGTCGAAGGCGCTGGCGGACGTGGCCGGCGAGGCGACCGGTCACCGGCGGATGACTCCGATCCGCTTCGGCCTGAAGTACTACGCGCCCGGCGACTACATGCACGTCCACCGGGACGACGGGAAGTGCGAGATCACCTTCAGCTGCGGCCTCACCCCGGGCCTCGGCGCGATGGGTTGGCTACCCAACCTGCGGTATCTGACCACCGAGCAGGTCGCCGGCCGCCTCGCCGACACCCCCTACCCAGACGGCGGCGGGCTGTTCCCGATCCGCCAACGGGTGCTGACCGGATTCGACGGCAGTCGGATCCCCCACTGGCGTACCCCGCTCGATACCGCGTCGCGCGAGGTACTGATCACCATCTGCTTCACCAACCTCTCGGTGTAGCAGCCCGTCCAGCTCAAGGAGGAACGCACATGCCCGACATCACCACCCCCGGGGTCGTCGTCGACCCGGCGGACTTCGTGGCCGAGCTCCACGCCGAGGGCAACATGCCGCAGAACTCCGGCGGCGACCCGGCCGTGCCCGACTCCGCCTTCCCCGACACCCACACCTACGAGCTGCCCACCGTCTGAGGCGGCCGGCAGCCGGTAGTTGAGTAGCTGATCGCCCGGCCGCCGGGCACCGCCCATGACCTGGGTGTCCGGCGGCCGGGCTTCGCCATCCTGAGGAGGAAGGGCAGCAGCATGCGCAAGGCGTTCTTCGACGGCACCCACCGCACCCGCCACCCCGCACAGACCTGGACCCGAATCCGCCCGCTGCTGACGACGTACGGGATCACCCGCGTCGCCGACGTGACCGGCCTGGACGACCTCGCCATCCCGGTGACCATGGCGGTGCGGCCCCTGGCCCGGACCCTCTCGGTCGCCCAGGGCAAGGGCGCCACGCTGGACGCGGCCCGGGTGTCCGGGGCGATGGAGGCGATCGAGGCATGGCACGGCGAACGCACCGTTCCCGCCCCGTCGGTGCGCGCGCCGGCCCGGGAGATGGGCCTGCCCTACCCGGTCACCGCTCTGGAGTCGCACCCCGGCTCGCTGCTGACATCCCGCACCGTCCTGGACTGGATCACCGCCCGCTCGGCCGTCGACGACACCCCCGTGCCGGTGCCGGCCGCGTGCGTGGGCCTGGGCCGCGAGGTCCACGACCAGTGGCGCCTGCACCTGCCCAGCGCCTCGACCAACGGCCTGGCCTCCGGCAACACCCGCGCCGAGGCCGTCGTGCACGGCCTGTGCGAGGTGATCGAGCGCGACACGATCAGCGACCTCACCAGCCCCGGCCGGCCGTGGCCCGCTCAGCTGATCGACCCGGCGACCGTCGAGGACCCGCACTGCGCGGACCTGATCGCCCGGGTGCGGGCGGCCCGGGTCTGGCTGGAGCTGTGGCATCTGCCCAACCGGTTCGGCGTCCCGGTCATGGCCTGCTACCTGTGGCGCGAGGACCAGCCCGCGCTGCTGGTCTCCGGATCCGGCGCCAATCTGGACCCGCATGTCGCCCTGTCGCGGGCGATCACGGAGGCCGCACAGTCGAGGCTCACACAGATCACCGGCAGCCGCGAGGACATCCACCCGGCTGCCTACCGCGCCACCGGGCACCGCGGCCCCACCCCCACCCCGGGACCAGTCACCAACTGGGCGACGGTCGCCTGCCGCTACGTCGTCGGCTTCGCCACCGACGACGGCGAGGCGGGACACCTGGCCACGCTCGTCGCCCACACCACCGGCGTTCACCCCCTGGTCGTCGACCTGACCTGGGGCCCGCACGAGCGCGAGGAGTTCGCGGTGGTCAAGGTCCTGGCGCCTCACCTGCGCTACGACGCCCGGCACATCATCCCCCGCCCGGCTTCGGAGGTCGCCACGTGAGAGTCCACGTCTTCGCCGGCCCCACCCTGCCGGCCGCCCGCGTCCGCGAACTCGTCCCGGGCGCGGCGTGCCATCCGCCGGTTCGGCACGGCGACCTGCTGCGGCTCGACGCCGGCCACGGCGACATTGTCCTGATCATCGACGGGCTGTGGCACCAGAGCGCGCCCGTACGGCACAAGGAGATCCTGCTGCTGCTGGCCGAGGGCGTGCGCGTGGTCGGCGCCGCGAGCATGGGCGCTCTTCGCGCCGCCGAGCTTGCCCCCTACGGCATGACCGGCGTCGGCACCGTCTTCGACCAGTTGCGAGCCGGGGTCCTGGACGCCGACGACGACGTGGCCGTCCTGCACACCCCCGACGGCCGACCGCTCGCCGAGGCGCTGGTGAACCTGCGGACCGCGTTCACCCGCTGCTCGCAGGCCGGTCTGATCAGTACGGACGACGCGCGCACCCTCGAAGGCCTCGCCCGGGCCCTGCCCTACACCCGCCGCTCGTGGCCGGCCCTGGGCCACGGTGCCCGCGCGGCTGGCGCCACCAAGGCGTTCGAGAGGGTGGAGGTCTGGCGCCGCACCCACCCGTACGACCTCAAACGGGAGGACGCCGAGCGCGCGCTCGCCCTGGTCGCGGCTGGCCTCCCGCCGGTGACCGGCGCCGGGGCGTGGGTCGAGGAGCCGTGGCGGACCAGCTTCGTGCGGTACTGGGCCGCGACCTTCCGCCCCGGCAAGGACACCGGCACGGCGCCGTTCCTCGCGGTGCTCCAGCACCAGCAGCTGTACGACCCGCACTTCGCGGGCCGGTGGCGGGCGCGGGTCCTGGCCGCCGTCGCCCGGCGGAACGCGACCGGGGCGGCGGATCTGGAAAGCGCCGCGCTGCGGGTCGCCGCCGCCGAGGGAGTGGACACCGCGGGGATGTCGCGGCAGCAGCTGGCGTTCTGGCTCACCCCCGAGGAGATCCGGGGCCTGGAGCCCGGCGAGGTGCTGCTTCGCCTGATGGTGCGCTCGGCCCGCCTGGACGGCGCCTGGTCGCTGTGGCCGTCCACCCGCGCCGAGGCCGGAGAGCTGATCGACGCGGGCCTGCCGACCACCTCAGCGGTCGCCGCCGCGTTCGCGCTGAACGCGGCCGTCGAAGCCGGAGATGCCCGCCGCAGCCCCGCCCACCTGGACCCGGACCGGATCGGCCGGCACCTGGCGGCCCGCTGGAACCTGGAGGCGGACGCCGAGCGGGAGGTGCTGGACGCGGCGGCCCGCGACCGAGCGTTCCGGGACTTCGCGGGCGCCATCGAGGTCGCCCGTGCCTTCTACCTCGGCGCCCGGGCCGCGGGGACGAGCTCACCGCCCGCTGCCGTCACCTCGTCGGCGGCGGCCAGCGAGAGCCGGCGCACCTGACGGAGCGCCAGCGGCACGACGGCGGCCGCCGCGATCACCAGGGCGCCGGCGGCGAGGGTGGAGCGGACTCCGAAGGCGTGGGAGGCCGGCCCCGCGAGGAGGTACCCGAGGGGAACCGGCAGGATCTGGCCGAGCGTCGAGTACGACGTGGTCCGGCTCAGCCGGTCCGCCGGGATGCGCTCCTGCACCAGGGACGCCCACACGGTCATGCTGATCGCCAGCCCCGTACCGGCCACCGCGGTCGCCAGGACAAGAACCGGCAACGGGGCGGCGAGCGCCATCGCGGCCAGCGGAAGCGCCATCGTCCCGGTGCCCAGGCACACCATCCGCCCGACCAGACGGGGCTTCCACATCAGCGCGACGGCGGCGCCGGCCACCAGCCCGGCGGTGAACCCGGACACAACCGTGCCCCAGGGCGCCGCACCGCCCAGGAACCGGGCCCCGTAGACCGGGCCGAGCAGCTGGTAGCCGGCCAACCACACCGGCACGACCAGAGCGGACTGGCTGACCATCACCCACAGCCAGCGCCGGGAACGGAAGTCGTCCCAGCCCTCGCGCAGGTCGGCGGTGAAGCGGGCCTTCAGCTTCACCGGACCCGCGCTGAGGTCGATCCGCGCGAAGAGCACCGCCGAGGCTGCGAAGGTGAGCGCGTCCCACCCGATCACCCAGCTCGACCCGAAGGCCGCGACCAGCACACCGCCCAGCGCGGGTCCCGCCACCTTCACCGTGTTCTGCCCGATCTTGAGCAGCGCGTTCGCCGTGTGCCGCATCTCGGCGGGCACGACCTCCACCACGATGCCGCCGGCCGCCGGGTTGAAAAACGCCGACGCGGCCCCGCAAGCCGCCGACATCGCGACCAGGTGCCACACCCGGGCGGCCCCGGCCCACAGCAGCACGACGGCCAGCGCTTCCGCCACTGCGCAGACGATGTTGGACCACACCATGACCCGGGCCCGGGAGAGCCGGTCCGCCACGACGCCACCCACCAGCAGCAGCAGGATCTGCGGCGCAACGCCGGCCGCCAGCACCAGCCCGAGCGCGCTGGCGCCCCCGTCGATGTGCAGCACCGCGAACGCCAGGCCGATCGGCGAGACCGCCGACCCGGTCCACGACAGCAAACGGGCGGTGAAGTGCAGCCGGTAAGGCCTGATCGCCAGCGGCGCCCCTGCCCCCCGGACGCGGGCCCCCCAGCCGATCCGTGGGACAGATCCCAGCGCTTCCCGGTCCGGCAGACGCACGTTTCGCAAGATCCAACTCCGCCCAGAGAACACGAAATCCCGGCAGCGGGGGGCGCCACCGGGAAGCTCGCACCGACTCTAGAGCAACCAGAAGATCGTCTGTCGCCGACGCACCAGGACGCACCTCGAAGCGATAACTTCCCCACCGCGAACAGCCGTTGAGATGGCACCATCCGGCACGCACCCACCCTGTGCGGCCGTGCCACTCGACAGCCGGACACCCGGCCGCGCGGACGCCAGGGGCTACAGGAGCCGGAGGTGGTCCAGGGCGAGGTAGGCCGCGGCGGTGTCGGTCATCTCGCCCATGCGAAGCATGCGGGTGCGGAACTCCTCCAGGCCGACGGTGACGACGTCGATGAACTCGGTGCGTTCGGGGGTCGGCTCGGCGACCTTGGTGCAGCCGATGGCGACGAAGGCGAACCGGCGGGTGTCGGAGTACGCGTCGTGCCAGTACGGCCCGACCGCCCGGACCTCGCCCTGGTAGCCGGTCTCCTCCAGCAGTTCCCGGGCGACGGCGTCGGCCGCCTGCTCCCCGGGTTCGAGGAAGCCGCCGGGCAGCTCGGACAGGACGCGGCTGGGGCCGGGCCGGTACTGGCGGGCGAGGATGACGCGTTGATCGGTGGTGAGGGCGAGCACCGCGCCGGCCGGGCGCTCGCTCTTCAGGTAGAACTCCTCCGTCCTGCCGTCGGGCAGTTCGAAGACGACGCGGTCGACGGACCGGCCGAACTTGCTGAAGACGGTGGTGCGTTCGATCTCGCGCCACGACGCGGCGGTGGTGTCGGTCGTCATGGCCAGGACTGTACGGCCCCCGGCCTGGGCGGGGGCGCCCGCCACGGGACCGAGCTTCTTGCGGTTGCGGTGTCGGTGGTCACGCCTTTCCCCACGATCTACATGATCAGCATTACGTGATTCCCCACCCGCACGGTCACGGTCCTCACGGGGATGGCGGTTGCGAGTGGGTGCCCAAGGGCGGGAGGGGCCTGACCTCGCCTCGCCCTGCCGTTCCCATGAACAGCGGCTCGGCCGGCCATGGGTAGCCCAGTTCCTCGGGCTGCGAAGCTCCCCAGACCTCGGCGGTGGCACGGGGATCGCCTACGGTCAGCCACGCTTCAAGGTGCTCGGCCTGGTCCGACGGGTCGTCCGCGGAGATCGGGAGGGTCGTCCCGAACTGGATCCAGGGCAGATCCGTATCGGCCCGGTTACGGGGGTGCCTCAGAACGAGGTGGATTCGATCGGGTTCCTCGCGGGAGGTCCAGACGGCTTCCAACTCGCACTCCCACCTGACGAGCCAGTCCTCGCGTTCCCTCAGCCCCGCCTCAAGCAGCGTCGCAACCGTTCCTGCCCGCCACTCCCAGCTGCGGTCCTCTTCGGCTCGCAGGACCGCGGCCTCGTACTGGCCCGCGGTGAACCGGAGTTCCGGCAGGTCGAGATCCTGATTGGCCAGGTCGCGCCAGCCCGCCCAGACGACGTGCTCCTCGTCGCACCTGACCGTCACGTACAGAGCACCACAGCAGCACTCCAGGCCGCACCCGGATCGAGCGAGGAGAACCTCGTGGGGCGTCGCAGTGGTATGCAACGGCCTGGCCGGGCCCAACAGACGCCGGGGGCTTCCTCCCACGTACCAGGGGCCTCCTTCCCCGCCACGGGGGGATATGTCGGCCAGGAGATCCCGGCCATTGACGATCGGGCGGACCTCCACACCGCCCTCGCCGGGCGGTGGGCAGATGATGCTCAGGCTGAGAATGTCCGGTTCTGTGGCCATCGGTCAATGATCGCGGAGCCGGCCGCAGCTGTCATGTGAATTCGCGTGGCCTCCGCTCAGGGCGGTAGTTCGGGCCGCTTTACTGATCGTTTCAGAATGAGGTTCGGAGCTTTCGCAGGCAGATGATGCTGCAGGCGAGTTGGAGCAGGCCGAGGTGGAGGTCGGCGCGTATCT
>NZ_JBFBIL010000091.1:0-20595 GCF_040685575.1 Kitasatospora sp. NPDC088351
ACGACGGCGATCAGGTCCGGCTGCGCGCCGTTGATGGTGTCGACGATCCGCCGGGTGTGCGCGCGGCCCAGGATCGGACCGAGGTGCCGGCGTCGTAGCTGTCGACGCGGAACGGGCGGGTGCCCTGTGCCTCGGACTTGATGATCGAGGCACGGTTCTTGAAGCGGTCGGTGTCCAGGTCGTGCTCCTCCAGGAACTCCAGCGTGGCCGCGTGCACCGCGCTGAGCACCGGGACGGAGGCGTTGAGCGCGTTGTCGGTCATGAACCGGCTGCCCCACGGCGGCGAGGCCCAGGCGTGCCGCAGGCCGAACGGCTCGGGCAGGCCGAGGCCGCCGCCGAGCCAGGAGAGCAGACCGGGGGCGCGCACCAACGGCGCGCGGACGGCCTGGCGCACCACCTCGTCGTTGTCGATCAGGGGGAGCTGGATGGTGCGCTCCTCCCAGAACTTGCCGGTCTTCGGTTCGGTCTTCTCCTTCGGCTTGGGCTTGTCGAAGAAGACGCCGTTGACCGGGCCGAGGGCGTAGCCGGCGACCGTGACCGTCAGGGTGTTGGCGAGCACGGTGACGGTCACGGTGAAGGTGATGATCAGCTTGCCGTCGAAGGTGATGAACTGGGTGGCGAGGTAGTGCCGGGGACCGCCGCCGGCGAAGGTCTGCCGGTCGGCGACGGTCTGGACGGCGAACTCGCGCATCCGGTCGCCGTCCATGTCGGCACCACCGGGCCGGCTGATCTCGTCGGCGCTCTCGCCGACTTCGAGGACCACCCACTGCTTCACCGAGACGTTGGTCATACCGCTGTTGGCGACCTCGCTGATGCCCAGGCCCTTGAGCCGGCCGGCGATCTTGCGGACCAGGTCCCAGGGGTGGAAGGCCCGGAAGTCGGCGTGACCCTCGGCGGGTTGCAGCACGTCGATGAGCCGCCACTCGCCCCAGCGCTTACCGACACCGAGGATCCCCTTGGGGCCGGCGTAGTGCTGGACGTTGGTCTCCTGCTCGGCCTCCAGGCGGCCGAGCTTGGCGCGCAGGTCGGCGGCCTTCTTGTCGAGGTCGTCCCGGGGGACGGCCTTGGGCACGGTGGCGGCGACGGCACTGCCCTCGACGAGGGCCTGCCAGCGGGCGCGCAGGTCCTCGGTGGTGCGCAGCACGATCCGTTTGGCGAGGTACCAGCCGATGACCGGGGCGAGCATGACCACACGCAGATAGATGCCGAACAGGCCGCCGGCGGGCGGTCGCAGGGCGAGCAGTACGGCGATGGCGGCCGCCCCGACGAGGACGAGACCGCCGTAGAGGCCGGCCCGGTCGGGGCTGTCCTTCTTGAGCCAGGCGCGGAGCTGGAACGCGGCGAGCCAGATCAGGGTGCCGGGCAGGAAGAGGACGCCGGTGACGACGGTGATGGTGGTGAGCCGACGGTCGCGGGCGTCGCGGATTTCCTGTGCGGCGAGGCAGTGCTCGACGATCTGGCGGGTGTCGGTCCCGAAGGAGGGCACGACGGGTTTGCGTCCGGCACCGAGGGTGCGGGCGATGACGGCACGGCTGAAGGCCTCGCCGAGGTTGGGCCGGAAGAGTGAGAAGCGGCCCTTCTTCTCGGTGGCCGCGGTCACCTTCCCGACGAACTCGGAGATCTCGCCGTCCCGGTAGGCCGCCGAGGAGAGCGCCTGGGTGACGGCGGTCTGCGGGCCCGCGTCGGTCCGGGGTATCTGCGCACCCGGGGTCATGTCGAGTGTGGTCACGGTGGCGTCCCCTCCTCCCCTTGTCAGCGGCAGGGTACCGTGCCGCGGTGCCGGCGCGCGGATGATCGTCTGAAGTGCCGTCACGATCGGGCCGCGGCGGGCCTGTGGGGCATGATGCCCATGTTTCGGGCAGTCGATGCCCCTGCGGCGGACCGGCGGCCGTGATGGTGCACGATGGGGGCATGGTGCGTTCGAAGGGGCCTGTGGTGAAGGATCCGGTACTGGTCTTCGACGGGGACTGCGCGTTCTGCACGACGTGCGCGAACTGGGCGGAGCGGTATCTGCGGCAGACCCTGGCCTCGGGGGGCTGGGAGGCGGTGCCGTTCCAGTTCGCGGACCTGGCGGCGCTGGATGCCGCGGCCGGGGGGCGTGGAGAGGTGAACGCGGAGCGCGCGGAGCGCGAGGTGCTCTGGGTGACGCCGACGGGCCGGGTGTACGGCGGGGCGCAGGCGGTGGCGCGGCTGCTGATGCGCTCGGGCGGGGTCTGGGCGTATCTGGGCGGGGTGCTGGCGCTGGCGCCGGTGCGGCCGGTGGCGGCCGTGGTGTACCGCTGGGTGGCCCGGAACCGCGACCGGATGCCGGGCGGCACACCGGCGTGCGCGCTGCCGCGGCGGTAGGGCGTCTCCTGCGGCGCGAGCCGCGGCCCGGGCCCGGTCAGCCGTCGGTGAAGCGGGCCGCGAGGGCGGCGGGCATGGGTTCGTGGCGCAGCCGGGCGCGGGAGAACTCGGCGGTGCCGTGGGTGAGCGAGCGCAGGTCGACGGGGTAACGGTTCAGTTCGAGCTCGGGGACCTCGGCGCGCAGCAGGGTGAGGCCGGGGCCGCCGGTCTCGGTGCCGAGGACACGGCCGCGGCGGGCCGAGAGGTCGCCGAGGACGGCGCCGAGGTAGTCGTCGGGCAGCAGGACCGTGACGGCGGCGACGGGTTCGAGCAGCCGGATGACGGCGTGCTCGGCGGCGTCGCGCAGGGCGAGGGCGGCGGCGGTCTGGAAGGCGGAGTCGGAGGAGTCGACGGAGTGCGCCTTGCCGTCGGTGAGCGTGACCCGGACGTCGACGAGCGGGTGCCCGGTGGCGACACCCTTGGCGAGCTGGGCGCGGACGCCCTTCTCGACCGAGGGGATGAAGTGTTTGGGGACGGAGCCGCCGACGACGTGCTCCTGGAACTCGAAGCCGGAGCCGGCGGGGAGGGGCTCGACCTCCAGGTCGCAGATGGCGTACTGGCCGTGGCCGCCGGACTGCTTGACCAGACGGCCGTGGCCGGTGGCGGCGGTGCCGAAGGTCTCGCGCAGGGCGACCTGGTGCTCGACGGTGTCGACGTGGACGCCGTGGCGGCCGCGCAGGCGGTCGAGGACGACCTCGGCGTGGGCCTCGCCGGTGCACCAGAGGACGAGCTGGTGGGTGTCGGGGTTCTGTTCGAGGCGGAGGGCCGGGTCCTCGGCGGTGAGACGGGCGAGGGCCTGCGAGAGCCTGTCGTCGTCGGCCTTGCTGTGGGCCTCGACGGCGATCGGGAGCAGGGGCTCGGGGAGGGGCCAGCCGTCGAGTTCGACCGGTCGGCCGGGCTCGTGGACGGTGTCGCCGGCCCGGGCGGTGGTGAGTTTGGCGGCGCAGACGAGGTCGCCGGCGGTGGCGTGCGGGACGGGCCGCTGGAGTTTGCCGAAGGGGCTGCTGAGGCCGGTGACGCGCTCGTCGCCGTTCTGGTCGGCGGGGTGCTCGGGGCCGGCGAGGTGGATCCGGGTGTCGGGGCGCAGGGTGCCGGCGTAGACGCGCAGCAGGCTGATCCGGCCGACGTAGGTGTCGCCGGTGACGCGGACGATCTGGGCGGCGAGCGGGGCGTCGGGGTCGCAGTCGGGGCCGGGGCGGGTGCGTTCGGTGGGGTCGGGGAAGGCGGTGGTGACGAGGTCGAGGAGTTCGGCGGTGCCGATGCCGGTGTCGGTGGTGGGCAGGGCGGGGTGGAGGGTGCAGGCGAGGACCTCGCGGCGCAGGCCAGCCTCGAGGGCGTCGGTGTCGAGGGGTTCGCCGGCGAGGTAACGCTCCATCAGGGTGTCGTCCTGGCCGGAGATGGCCTCGACGAGGCTCTCCCGGGCGGCGCTGGTGTCGGGCAGCGGGGCGGCCCGGCCGTAGGTGCGGCCGGTGAGCAGGTCGACGGTGCCGGCGGGGTGGCCGTCGTGGTGGACGGGCAGGTAGAGCGGGCGCAGGGTGTCGGGGCCCAGGCCGAAGGCGTCGTGGCAGGCGGTGAGGATGTCGTCGAAGCCGCTGCGGGCGATGTCGAGTTTGGCGACGGCGATGGCGCGGGGGATGCCCTCGGCGGCGCACTCGCGCCAGAGGGCGCGGGTGGGGGCGGTGACCGGGTCGGTGGCGGAGACGACGAAGACGGCGCCGTCGGCGGCGTGCAGGGCGGCGCGCAGGTCGGCGGCGAAGTCGGGGTGGCCGGGCGGGTCCAGCAGGTTGACCTTGACGCCGTTCCATTCGAGCGGGAGCACCGAGAGCTGGACGGAGCGCTGCTGCTGGTGCTCGATCTCCTCGTGGTCGGAGACGGTGGTGCCGTCGGTGACGCGTCCGGGGCGGCCGATGGCGCCGGCGGTGAGGGCGAGGGATTCGGCGAGAGTGGTCTTGCCCACGCCGCTGCAGCCGATGAGGACGACGTTGCGCAGATTGCGGGGGCCGGTGACGGTGGGCGCCTGGCCGGCTCGGGCGGTGCTGCGGTCGGGCATCGGGGTCTCCTCCCGTCGCGCCGAGGCTGTCGTGACGAGTCTAGGTGCGGTGTTCGCGAGGCCGCGTGTCGTACGGCGGCGCGGTCACCGCGTGTGTGTGCCCGTGCGCCGGGGGTGCCGGTGGGGCGGGCGTCGGGGGCCGGCGGGCGGTGCGGTGCGCCGGAGGGTGTCCCCGGCGTGGCTACGATGGGTGCGCCGGGTGGGCTGATCCGTCCGGCCGTCTGCCGCACTCTGGCGCCAGGCGGGTACCAGGGAGATCGGAGCGGTCGGGAAGGCCATGCTCAACAAATACGCGCGTGCCTTCTTCACACGTGTCCTGACCCCGTTCGCCGCGTTTCTGATCCGGCTGGGCGTGAGCCCGGACGCCGTGACGCTGATCGGTACGGCCGGTTCGGTGGCCGGTGCGCTGGTGTTCTTTCCCCGCGGGGAGTTCTTCTGGGGCACCATCACGATCACGCTGTTCATCTTCTCGGACCTGGTGGACGGGAACATGGCGCGCCAGCTGGGGCGGAGTTCCAAGTGGGGCGCGTTCCTGGACTCCACGCTGGACCGGGTGGCCGACGCGGCGATCTTCGGCGGACTGGCGATGTGGTACGCGGGCAAGGGTGACAACAACCTGCTCTGCGCGGTGGCGATCTTCTGTCTGGCGAGCGGTCTGGTGGTGTCGTACACCAAGGCGAGGGCGGAGAGCCAGGGTCTGCCGTGTGATGTGTCGGGGCTGGTGGAACGGGCCGAGCGGCTGGTGATCAGCCTGGTCGCGGCCGGTGTCGCGGGTCTGCACACGTTCGGTGTGCCGTACGTGGAGTGGCTGCTGCCGGTCGCGCTGTGGCTGGTGGCGGCGGGCAGCCTGGTGACCGTCGTCCAGCGGATGGTGACGGTGCGCCGGGAGGCGTTCGAGGCCGACCGTGTGGCGGCCGGGAGCTGAAGGGGGGCGGGCCTTCGGTGAAGGACCGACTGGTGTACTCGGCGTACGCGCTGGGCTGGACGGCGTTGAAGCACCTGCCGGAGCCGGCCGCGCGCGGTCTGTTCGACCGGATCGCCGACTACGCGTGGCGCAAGCGCGGCAAGCGGGTGCTGCAGCTGGAGGCGAATCTGCGGCGGGTCTGCCCGGAGGCGGACGGGGCCCGGCTGCGGGAGCTGTCGCGGGCCGGGATGCGCTCCTACATGCGGTACTGGATGGAGTCCTTCCGGCTGCCGGTGTGGAGCCGGGAGCGGATCGCCCGGGATGTCCAGGTGGAGGGTTTCGAGCAGCTGCGGGCGACGCTGGACTCGGGCCGCGGCGCGGTCATCGCCCTGCCGCACTCGGGCAACTGGGATCTGGCGGGCGCCTGGGTGGCCTCCGAGGGATACCCGTTCACCACGGTCGCGGAGCGGCTGAAGCCGGAGCGGCTGTTCGACCGGTTCGTGGCGTTCCGGGAGAGTCTGGGCATGGAGGTCCTGGCGCTGACCGGCGGCGGGGTCAATGTGATCGGCACGCTGGCCCGCCGGCTGCGCGAGGGCCGGATGGTCTGCCTGGTGGGCGACCGGGACCTCTCGGAGGCGGGCATCGAGGTGTCCTTCTTCGGCGAGGCGACCAGGATGCCGGCCGGCCCGGCGGCGCTCTGCCAGCGGACCGGCGCGGCGCTGATGCCGGTGACGCTCTGGTACGACGGCCCGGTGCTGCGGGCGCGGATCCACCCGGAGGTCGTGCCTCCGGCGGAGGGCGACCGCAAGGCGAAGACCCAAGCGATGGTGCAGGCGATGGCGGACGTCTGGGCGGAGGGGATCCGCGAGCACCCCGAGGACTGGCACATGCTGCAACGGTTCTGGCTGGCCGACCTCCCGGTCCGTGAGACCGTGGGGGTGCCCGCCGCACAGCCGTCGAAGGTCGTCAGGCCCGCCGCGGAGCAGGTCGGCGAGCCCGCCGTCGAGGCCTCCGGGCCCTGAAGGAGCATGAGGAACCAGTGAAGATCGGCATCGTCTGCCCGTACGACTGGGACGT
Source organism: Kitasatospora sp. NPDC088351 (assembly GCF_040685575.1). Lineage (NCBI taxonomy): Bacteria > Bacillati > Actinomycetota > Actinomycetes > Kitasatosporales > Streptomycetaceae > Kitasatospora > Kitasatospora sp. NPDC088351. Next base: position 6,417 of record NZ_JBFBIL010000091.1, read on the forward strand.
CCCCGGCGGGGTGCAGTTCCACATCCGGGACCTGGCCGAGCACCTGATCGGCCTCGGCCACGAGGTGTCGGTGCTGGCACCCGCCGAGGACGACGAGGCGCTGCCGCCGTACGTGGTCTCGGCCGGGCGGGCGGTGGCGGTGCCGTACAACGGCTCGGTGGCGCGGCTGAGCTTCGGCATCCTGTCGGCGGCGCGGGTGCGGCGGTGGCTGCACGACGGACGGTTCGACATCCTCCACGTGCACGAGCCGGCCTCGCCGAGTCTGTCGATGCTGGCCGCCTGGTCGGCGTCCGGGCCGATGGTGGGGACCTTCCACACGTCCAACCCGCGTTCGCGGGCGATGATCGCGGCCTCGCCGATCCTCCAGCCGGGCCTGGAGAAGATGCGGGCCCGGATCGCGGTGAGCGAGTACGCCCGGCGGACCCTGGTCGAGCACCTGGGCGGCGACGCGGTGGTGATCCCCAACGGGGTGGATGTCGGGTTCTTCGCCGAGGCCGAGCCGGACCCGCGCTGGACCGGTGGCGCGGCCGCCGGCGAGCCCGGCACGATCGGCTTCATCGGCCGGATCAACGAGCCGCGCAAGGGCCTGCCGACGCTGCTGGCCGCGCTGCCGAGGATCCTGGCCGAGCGGCCCGGGGTGCGGCTGCTGGTGGCCGGCAAGGGCGACGAGGAGGAGGCCGTCGCGGGTCTGGCGCCCGAGGTCCGCCGACAGGTGGAGTTCCTCGGCATGGTGAGCGACCGGGACAAGGCGCGGCTGCTGCGCAGCGTGGACCTGTACGTGGCGCCGAACACCGGTGGCGAGAGCTTCGGGATCATCCTGGTCGAGGCGATGTCGGCGGGGGCTCCGGTGCTGGCCAGCGACCTGGACGCGTTCAAGCAGGTGCTGGACGGCGGCGACGCGGGCGAGCTGTTCCCGGTGGAGGACGCGGACGCGCTGGCCCGGACGGCGCTGCGGCTGCTGGGGGACCCGGGCCGGCTGGAGGAGCTGCGCAAGGCGGCGTCCCGGCATGTGCGGCGGTTCGACTGGTCGACGGTCGGCGCCGACATCCTGGCGGTGTACGAGACGGTGACCGCGGGCGCGGCGGCCGTGGTCGAGGAGGACGAGCGCAGCGGGCGCCGCGGCCGGTTCGGCCTGGCCCGGGACTGACCGGCGGTTAGGGTGTGCCGGACGACCCGTCCGGCACACCCCGACCTCGGAGGACCCCATGCCGCAGATCTCCGTCGACTACTCGCCGAGCCTGGCGGGTTCCTTCGACCCCGGGGCGCTGGGGGTGGCGATCACCGGGCTCACCGTGAAGACGATCAACGCCTCGCCGCAGGCGTGCAAGACGTTCTTCCGCCGGATCGACGACTTCGTGGTGGGCGAGAGCACGGGCCCCGACACCCAGGTGTTCGTGGAGTTCCAGATCTTCCCCGGCCGCTCGCCGGAGGCCAAGGCGGCGCTCAGCGAGGCCGTCCTGGCGCTGCTGGCCGAGCACATCGCGCCGGCGGCCGGCACCCGGCTGTACACCGCGGTGAACATCACCGAGATCGACCGCGACAGCTACCGCAGCACCGTCGCCGAGGGCTGACGCGGCGGCACCGTCCGAGGCCGGGGCCCCGGAACCCGGTAGCGTAGCGCCCCGTGACTACCTGGATCTGGGCCGGCGTGGCCGTGGTGCTGTTCGGCATGTACCTGAGTTGGACGGCCGGCCGGCTGGACCGGTTGCACGCGCGGATCGACGCCGCCAGGGCGGCGCTGGACGCGCAGCTGGTCCGCCGGGCCTCGGTCGCGATGGAGCTGGCGACCTCCTCCCTGCTGGACCCGGCGGCCTCGCTGCTGCTGCTGGACGCCGCGCACGCCGCCCGGCAGGCCGAGGACGAGCAGCGCGAGGTGGCGGAGAGTCAGCTGAGCCTGGCCCTGCGGGCGGTGCTCGCCGAGTCGGAGCAGGTCGCCGTGCTGGTGGCCGAGCCGGGCGGCGAGGAGGCGGTGAAGGACCTGACGGCGGCGGTGCGCCGGGTGCCGCTGGCCCGCCGGTTCCACAACGACGCGGTGCGCGCGGCCCGGGCGGTGCGCGAGCACCGGCTGGTGCGGTACTTCCGGCTGGCGGGCAAGGCGCCCTTCCCGATGGCCTTCGAGATGGACGACACGCCGCCGCCGGCGCTCACCCCCGAGGGCGCTCCGGCCTGAACCGACCCGGCGTCCGGATCCGGCCTGTTTGTCGTATCCCGTGGGCCGGGCTGGACTTGGTGGCGCATGGAGGGGCCGTTTCTTCCGCCTACCATAGGGCGATAGCACTGGTTCATCTTCGAGTGAGGTCTCACGTGTCCACCACCCCCACCACCGCAGACCAGCCGCAGATCGGTACCGCCCGGGTGAAGCGCGGCATGGCCGAGCAGCTCAAGGGCGGTGTGATCATGGACGTGGTCAACGCCGAGCAGGCCAAGATCGCCGAGGACGCCGGCGCTGTCGCCGTCATGGCCCTGGAGCGGGTTCCGGCCGACATCCGCAAGGACGGCGGCGTCGCCCGCATGTCGGACCCGAACATGATCGAGGAGATCATCGCCGCGGTCTCGATCCCGGTCATGGCCAAGTCCCGGATCGGCCACTTCGTCGAGGCCCAGGTCCTGCAGTCGCTCGGTGTGGACTACATCGACGAGTCCGAGGTGCTGACCCCGGCCGACGAGGTCAACCACTCCGACAAGTGGGCCTTCACCACCCCCTTCGTCTGTGGCGCCACCAACCTGGGCGAGGCCCTGCGCCGCATCGCCGAGGGCGCGGCCATGATCCGCTCCAAGGGCGAGGCCGGCACCGGCAACGTGGTCGAGGCCGTCCGCCACCTGCGCCAGATCAAGAACGAGATCGCCAAGCTGCGCGGCTTCGACAACAACGAGCTGTACGCCGCCGCCAAGGAGCTGCGCGCCCCGTACGAGCTGGTCAAGGAGGTCGCCGAGCTGGGCAAGCTGCCGGTCGTGCTGTTCTCCGCCGGTGGCGTGGCCACCCCGGCCGACGCCGCGCTGATGCGCCAGCTGGGCGCCGAGGGCGTCTTCGTCGGCTCGGGCATCTTCAAGTCGGGCGACCCGGCCAAGCGCGCCGCCGCCATCGTCAAGGCCACCACCTTCTTCGACGACCCGAAGATCATCGCCGACGCCTCCCGCAACCTGGGCGAGGCCATGGTCGGCATCAACTGCGACACCCTGCCGGAGACCGAGCGCTACGCCAACCGCGGCTGGTAGTCACCCGCGACCCGGGCCGGCCCGCCGCAGCGCCTCGGCGCGCGGCGGGCCGTGCCACGTATTCCCGAAGAACGATCGAACGAGGTTGAGACCGTGAGCACTCCAGTCATCGGCGTCCTCGCCCTGCAGGGCGATGTCCGCGAGCACCTGGTCGCGCTGGCCGAGGCCGACGCGCTCGCCCGCCCGGTGCGCCGTGCCGAGGAGCTGGCCGAGGTCGACGCGCTGGTGATCCCCGGCGGGGAGTCCACCACCATGTCCAAGCTGGCGCTGCTGTTCGGCGTGATGGACCCGCTGCGCGCACGGGTCGCCGCGGGCATGCCGGTGTACGGCACCTGCGCGGGCATGATCATGCTGGCCGACAAGATCCTGGACGGCCGGGACGACCAGGAGACCGTCGGCGGCATCGACATGACCGTGCGCCGCAACGCCTTCGGCCGCCAGAACGAGTCCTTCGAGTCCGGTGTCACCTTCGCGGGCCTGACCGACGGCCCGGTGCAGGGCGTGTTCATCCGCGCCCCCTGGGTCGAGTCGGTGGGCGCGGGTGTCGAGGTGCTGGCCGAGCTGCCGGCCGCCGACGGCCCGGAGAGCCGGATCGTGGCCGTGCGCCAGGGCAACCTGCTGGCGACCTCCTTCCACCCGGAGCTCACCGGTGACCACCGGGTGCACGGCTACTTCGTGTCGATGGTCGAGGAGCACCTCGCCGCCGCGCGCTGACCGTGTGCCATCCGGTGGTGACGACACCGGTAAGATCTCATCTGTTTCATTTCCCTTTGGCGACGTAAAGGAGCTGGCGATGTCCGGCCACTCTAAGTGGGCTACCACCAAGCACAAGAAGGCCGTGATCGACGCCAAGCGCGGCAAGCTCTTCGCCAAGATGATCAAGAACATCGAGGTGGCGGCGCGCACCGGTGGCGGCGACCCGGCGGGTAACCCGACGCTCTACGACGCCATCCAGAAGGCGAAGAAGAGCTCGGTCCCGATCGACAACATCAACCGGGCCGTCAAGCGCGGTTCGGGCGCCGAGGCCGGCGGCGCCGACTACTCGACGATCATGTACGAGGGCTACGGCCCGAACGGTGTCGCGGTCCTCATCGAGTGCCTCACCGACAACCGCAACCGCGCCGCCTCCGACGTGCGCGTGGCGATGACCCGCAACGGTGGCTCGATGGCCGACCCGGGCTCGGTCTCCTACCTGTTCAACCGCAAGGGCGTCGTGATCGTCCCCAAGGCCGACGGCGTGGACGAGGACAAGCTCTTCGAGGTCGTCCTGGACCAGGAGCCCGAGGAGATCAACGACCTCGGCGAGTCGTTCGAGATCGTCTCCGAGGCCTCGAAGATGGTCGACGTCCGCACCGCCCTGGTCGACGCCGGCATCGACTACGACTCGGCCGAGGCCAACTTCCTCCCGAGCATGCAGGTCGAGCTGGACGTCGACGGCGCTCGCAAGATCCTGAAGCTGATCGACGCCCTGGAGGACAGCGACGACGTGCAGAACGTCTTCGCCAACTTCGACATCAGCGACGAGGTCGGTGCGCAGCTCGACGCCGAGTGATCGTTCTCACTCCCCGGCCCGGTGGTCCCCTGGACCGCCGGGCCGGTGTCGTCGGTCGGGTTGTCGGACCCGGACGGTAGCCTTCGCAGGTCGAGGACGAGAGGCGGGGCCGAAGTGCGGGTACTGGGTGTGGACCCGGGGCTGACCAGGTGCGGTATCGGCGTGGTGGACGGTGCGCCGGGCCGGCCGCTGCGGATGGTCGGGGTGGGCGTGGTGCGCACCCCCGCCGACGCGGAGATCGGGCCGCGGCTGCTGCTGGTCGAGCAGGGCATCGAGAGCTGGCTCGACGAGCACCGGCCCGACCTGGTCGCCGTCGAGCGGGTCTTCGCCCAGCACAACGTCCGCACCGTGATGGGCACCGCCCAGGCCAGCGCCGTCGCGATGCTCTGCGCCACCCGGCGCGGCATACCCGTCACCCTGCACACCCCCAGCGAGGTCAAGGCCGCCGTCACCGGCTCGGGCCGGGCCGACAAGGCCCAGGTCACCGCCATGGTGCAGCGCCTGCTGCGGCTCGACGCCCCGCCCAAGCCGGCCGACGCCGCCGACGCGCTGGCGCTGGCCATCTGCCACATCTGGCGCGGCGGCGCCACCGACCGGATCGCCGCCGCCCTCGCCAAGGCGGCGCCGCCCGCCGCCCGCCCGTCCTCCGTCCGCGCCCCCCGAGGAGCCACCCGATGATCGCCTTCGTCCAGGGCCCGGTGGCCGCCATCAGCGGCGGGACCGTCGTCGTCGAGGTCGGTGGCGTCGGCATGGCCGTCCAGTGCACCCCCGCCACCACCGCGGGCCTGCGGCTCGGCGAACCCGCCCGGCTCGCCACCTCGCTGGTCGTCCGGGAGGACTCGCTCACCCTGTACGGCTTCGCCGACGACGACGAGCGGGCCGTCTTCGAGATCCTCCAGGCCGCGCCCGGTGTCGGACCGCGCCTGGCCCAGGCGATGCTCGGCGTGCACAGCCCCGACGAACTGCGTGCCGCCGTCGCCTCGGGCAACGAGAAGGCGCTGATCGCGGTGCCCGGCATCGGCAAGGCCAAGGCCGCCAAGCTGCTGCTGGAGTACAAGGACAAGCTCGGCGCCCCGCACGGCAGCGTCCCCGCCCAGAAGGCGATCGCCGCCGGGCCCGCGCCGTGGAGCGAGCAGCTGCACTCCGCGCTGGTCGGCCTCGGCTACGCGCCGCGCGAGGCGGACGAGGCGGTCACCGCCGTCACCCCGGAGGCGGAGGCGCAGTCCGTCACGGATGTCGGGGCCCTGCTCCGGGCGGCGCTGCGCACCCTCAACCGCGCCCGCTGACAGCACCGCGCGATCTGACCATCTGTCACCTTGTCGACATTGGAGCCCGCACCGATGAGCCCGTACGACTCCGAACCGGCCGACCGGCTGGTGACGGCCGCCGCCGACGGCGAGGACCAGGCGGTCGAGGCGGCGCTGCGTCCCAAGCAGCTGGACGAGTTCATCGGCCAGGAGCGGGTGCGCGAGCAGCTCTCCCTGGTGCTCCAGGCCGCCCGCAAGCGCGGCACCGCGCCGGACCACGTGCTGCTCAGCGGACCGCCCGGGCTCGGCAAGACGACCCTCTCCATGATCATCGCGGCCGAGCTGGGCGCCCCGATCCGGATCACCTCGGGACCGGCCATCCAGCACGCGGGGGATCTCGCGGCGATCCTCTCCTCCCTCACCGAGGGCGAGGTGCTCTTCCTCGACGAGATCCACCGGATGTCCCGGCCGGCCGAGGAGATGCTCTACATGGCGATGGAGGACTTCCGGGTCGACGTGATCGTCGGCAAGGGCCCGGGCGCCACCGCCATTCCGCTGGAACTGCCGCCGTTCACCCTGGTCGGCGCCACCACCAGGGCCGGCCTGCTGCCGCCGCCGCTGCGCGACCGGTTCGGCTTCACCGGGCACATGGAGTTCTACGCGCCGGCCGAGCTCCAGCGGGTGGTGCACCGCTCGGCCGCCCTGCTGGACGTCGAGATCGACCCGGCCGGCGCCGCCGAGATCGCCGGCCGCTCCCGGGGCACCCCGCGGATCGCCAACCGGCTGCTGCGCCGGGTCCGCGACTACGCCCAGGTCCGGCACGACGGCGTGGTCACCCCGGAGATCGCCGCCCAGGCGCTGGCCGTCTACGAGGTGGACGCCCGCGGTCTGGACCGGCTGGACCGCGCGGTGCTGGACGCGCTGCTGCGGCTGTTCGGCGGAGGCCCGGTCGGTTTGTCGACACTGGCGGTCGCCGTGGGGGAGGAGGCCGAGACGGTCGAGGAGGTCGCCGAGCCGTTCCTGGTCCGGGAGGGCCTGCTCGCCCGCACTCCGCGCGGGCGGATCGCCACCCCCGCCGCCTGGCAGCACCTCGGGCTCACCCCGCCGGTCCAGACCACCCGGGGCACGGTGCCACCACAGGCGGAACTTTTCCCGGCCGACGAGGGCTGAACGGGTGAAGGGCGGCCGGCCGGCTCCGGCGCGGGGGCCCGAACGGGCCTGTGCGCAGGGGCCCGGGGGAGAAGTTCCGGGGAAACTGTGCAGGCGGAGGGTCGCCACTTTCGGTGGCAGGATGCGATGCTTGGCGTTGTCCGATCAGTTCGGGGTCGCCTAGACTCCGCCGGACCGCCCCTCTCACCTGACGGGCCGACCAATACCACACAGGCCGCCGGCCGGCGGCCCGTAAAGGACCCTGGCTGCAGTGAACCTCATCATCCTTCTCCTCCCGATCATCGCGATCGTGCTCATGTTCCGGTCGCAGAAGAAGCGCCAGCAGCAGATGCAGCAGATGCAGACGGCGCTGGAGCCCGGGGCGGGGGTGCGCACCATTGGCGGCCTGTATGCCCAGGTGAAGGCGATCAACGACGAGACCGTCGAGCTCGAGATCGCGCCCGGTGTGGTCTCCCACTTCACCAAGAGCACGATCGCGGCCGTCCTGGACCCGCAGGAGTACGACGCGATCATCAACGGCCGCCCCGCCGATGACGAGCTGACCGAGCCGGAGGCCGAGGACGCCGACGCCGAGCCGGTCGAGGACAAGCCGCTGACGCTGACCAAGGACAGCGCCGCGAAGGGCGATGTCGAGGGCGGGGCTTCCGCGAGCAAGTAGTACGGTCCGGGCAACCGCCCGGCCGCGCGGCGCAGTGCCGCGAGCCCACAGGACCTCAGGGCCGCAGATCCGCCATGCCCCCGTCCCGCCGCGAGCCGGACGGGGGTCCGGTCGGGGAGGTGGCATGGACAGGGAGAAACGAGCAAGGTGGCAGCACCCAAGTCGCGCCCGCGCGACGGCTACCCAGGGCGGGCACTGGCCCTCATCCTGGTCGTCACCGTCGGACTGGTCGCCCTCATGTTCGGGACGGGCCACACCAAGCCCCGCCTCGGGATCGACCTCGCAGGCGGCACCAGCATCACGCTGACCGCGAAGTCGACCGACCCCAAGGCGATCAACAAGTCCAGCATGGACATCGCGACCGGGATCATCGAGCAGCGTGTCAACGGGATGGGCGTCTCCGAGGCGGAGGTCCAGACCCAGGGCGACGAGAACATCATCGTCAACATCCCCAAGGGCGGTGACAAGCAGAGCGCGGTCGACCAGGTCGGAACCACCGCGAAGCTGTTCTTCCGCCCCGTCCTCGCCCTCGCGCCGAGCGGCATCGCCGCCCCGGCACCGGCCCCGAGCGGGACCCCCTCGGCGACCGGCTCCGCCGCCCCGGGCGCGACCCCCTCGGCCGCCGGTACGGCATCGGCGGGTGCCACCACCGCCACGCCGAGCGCCACCAAGCAGGGCCGCGCGGCCAGTGAGGCCCTCGCGGCCGACGCCACCCCGTCCGCGGCCGCCACCACCGGCGCGAGCGCCGCCCCGAGCGCTCCCACCGACCCGGTCACGCCGGACCTCTCCAGCGCGATGACCCAGGGCACCGTGCCGCCGGCGCTGGCGGCCGACTTCGCCAAGCTCGACTGCACCAAGCCCGAGCAGCGCAAGAACTTCCAGACGGCTGACGACCAGCCGGCCATCGCCTGCACCCAGAAGGACGAGCAGGGCGTCTACTACAAGCTCGCCCTCGGCCCGGTCGCGGTGAAGGGCGCCGACGTCTCCAAGGCGCAGGCCACCATCGACACCCAGCAGGGTGCCGGCTGGCAGGTCCAGCTCCAGTTCAACGGCACCGGCACCGACGCCTTCACGGCGGTCACCGGCCAGCTCGCCACCCAGCCCAGCCCGACCAACCAGTTCGCCATCGTGCTGGACGGCCAGGTCGTCTCCCACCCGTACGTGCGCAACGCCATCCCCGGCGGCTCGGCCGTGATCTCCGGCAGCTTCAGCCAGCCGGAGGCGCAGAGCCTCGCCAACGTGCTGAGCTTCGGCGCCCTGCCGCTGGAGTTCACCACCAGCGACGTCACCACCGTCTCCCCGCAGCTCGGCGGCGACCAGCTGAAGGCCGGCCTGATCGCCGGCGCCATCGGCATGCTGCTGGTGATCGTGTACTCGCTGATGTACTACCGCGGCCTCGGCCTGGTCTCGATCGCCGGTCTGCTCGTCTCGGCGGCCCTGACCTACTCGATCATGAGCCTGCTCGGCGCGGGGATCGGCTTCGCGCTGAACCTGCCGGCCGTCTGCGGCGCGATCGTCGCGATCGGTATCACCGCGGACTCCTTCATCGTCTACTTCGAGCGCATCCGCGACGAGGTCCGCGAGGGCGCCCTGCTGCGCCCGGCGGTCCAGCGGGCCTGGCCGCGCGCCCGGCGCACCATCCTGGTGTCGGACTTCGTGTCCTTCCTCTGTGCCGCCGTGCTCTACCTGGTCTCGGTCGGCAAGGTGCAGGGCTTCGCCTTCACCCTGGGCCTGACCACCGCGCTCGACGTGGTGGTGATCTTCCTCTTCACCAAGCCGCTGATCACGCTGCTGGCCCGCCGCAAGTTCTTCGCGGACGGCCACCCGTGGTCCGGTCTGGACCCGAAGCGCCTTGGCGCCCGCCCGCCGCTGCGCAGCACCCGTCGCCGCAGCTCCTCCTCCTCTGCCGCCGTGAAGGAGGCCTGACACCGTGTCACGCTTCTCCAATCTGGGTCACCGGCTCTACCAGGGCGAGGTCAGCTTCGACTTCGTCGGGCGCCGCAAGCTCTGGTACAGCATCTCCGCTGTGATCGTCCTGGTCGCCGCGATCGGCCTGGCGATGGGTCTGCACCTGGGGATCGAGTTCAAGGGCGGCTCGGTCTACACCGTCAACAAGCCGGGGCTGACCGTCTCGCAGGCGCAGGACGCGGCGAACAAGATCGCCCACTCCAACGCGCTGGTCCAGTCGACGGACAACGGCAAGATCCGCATCCAGGTCAGCTCCGAGGACGAGGAGACGGTCTCCGCGGCGACCTTCACCGACCAGCTGTCCAAGGAGCTCGGCGTCCCGGTCGCCGAGATCGACACCCAGGTGATCGGCCCCAGCTGGGGTAAGCAGATCTCCCAGAAGGCCCTCACCGGCCTGATCATCTTCATGGTGCTGGTGACGGTCTACCTGGCGATCGCCTTCGAGTGGCGGATGGCGGTGGCGGCGCTGGTCGCCCTCATCCACGACCTCCTGATCACCATCGGCGTGTACGCCCTGGTGGGCTTCGAGGTCACCCCCGGTACGGTGATCGGCTTCCTGACCATCCTCGGGTACTCGCTCTACGACACGGTCGTCGTCTTCGACACCGTGAAGGAGAACACCAAGGGGCTCACCAAGCAGAACAAGCGCACCTACAGCGAGGCCGCCAACATGGGCCTCAACCAGACCCTGGTGCGCTCGCTCAACACCACCGTGGTCGCCCTGCTGCCGGTCGCCGCGCTGCTGTTCATCGGCGGCGGCTTCCTGGGCGCCGGCACCCTGAACGACATCTCGCTGGCGCTGTTCATCGGTCTCGCCGCCGGTGCCTACTCCTCGATCTGCGTCGCCACGCCGCTGCTGGCGCAGCTCAAGGAGGAGCAGCCGGAGATGAAGGCGCTCGCCAAGCGGGTCGCCCAGCGCCGCGCCGCGGACGCCAAGGCGGCCGCCGAGGGCGAGGGGACGCCGGCGGGGGAGGAGTTCGCCGACGGCGACCTGCCCGCGGGTATGGTCGGTCAGCGTGGCACGGCCGGTACCGTGCGTGCCAAGGGCCGTCCGTCCACCAAGCACTGAAGCCCGCCCGACTGTAAGGACTCTTGTGACCACCGCCGACATCGCCCTGACCGAGCTGCTGAACAGCCGGATCCGGGACGTCCCGGACTACCCGAAGCCGGGTGTGCTGTTCAAGGACATCGCGCCGCTGCTCGCCGACGCCGAGGCCTTCGGGGCCCTCACCCGGGCGCTGGCGGACCGGGCGACGGCCCTGGGCGCGACCAAGGTGGTGGGCCTGGAGGCGCGCGGCTTCGTGCTGGCGGCCCCGGCGGCCTTCGCGGCCGGGCTCGGCTTCGTGCCGATCCGCAAGAAGGGCAAGCTGCCCGGCGAGGTGTTCCAGCGCTCGTACGAGCTGGAGTACGGCTCGGCGACGCTGGAGGTGCAGTGCGACGCCTTCGCACCCGGTGAGCGGGTGCTGGTGGTGGACGACGTGCTGGCCACCGGCGGCACGATCGGCGCCTCGCTGGACCTGGTGAAGGAGGCCGGCGCCGAGCTGGTGGGCGTCGTGGTGCTGATGGAGCTGGGCTTCCTGGACGGCCGCGAGAGGCTCTCCGGACACCTGAACGGGGCTCCGCTGGAGACGCTGGTCACGGTCTGAGGTCAGACGGAAGGGCGGCGGTCGGATCATCCGACCGCCGCCCTTCGCGTGTCCGGGCCCGGGTGGCTGAACACCGGAGCGCCCGGCTCGGTACCATGAAGATTCATCCCCTCCCGGTTGTGCGAGCCGTACGAGGGGCAGGCCCGGTGCCCCGAGGAGTGTCCTTGCCCGACGAGGTTGTGCCCACGGCCCAAGCGGCCGCCCCCGAAGACCGTCCCACGCCCTCGGGGGCCACCCCGGCACGCCCGGCGCCGACCTCCTCCCGCCCGGTGGCTCCGGCCACCCGCCCCTCCTCCTCCGGCGGTATGCGCGCCCGCCTGGCCCGCCTCGGCGGCCAGCGTTCCAGCGTGCTCAACCCGGTGCTGGAACCGCTGTTCCGCTCGATCCGGGCGAACGACCCCAAGGCCGACCCGGCCCTGCTGCGGGACATCGAGAAGGCCTACGCCGTCGCCGAGAAGTGGCACCGCGGGCAGAAGCGCAAGAGCGGCGACCCGTACATCACCCACCCGCTGGCCGTCGCGACCATCCTGGCCGAGCTGGGTATGGACGCCCCGACCCTGATGGCCGGGCTGCTGCACGACACCGTCGAGGACACCGACTACGGCCTGGAGACCCTCCGCAAGGACTTCGGCGACTCGGTGGCCCTGCTGGTGGACGGCGTCACCAAGCTGGACCGGGTCAAGTTCGGTGAGGCCGCGCAGGCCGAGACCGTCCGCAAGATGGTCGTCGCGATGGCCAAGGACCCGCGGGTCCTGGTGATCAAGCTGGCCGACCGCCTGCACAACATGCGCACCATGCGCTACCTCAAGCGGGAGAAGCAGGAGAAGAAGGCCCGCGAGACGCTGGAGATCTACGCCCCGCTGGCACACCGGCTGGGCATGAACACCATCAAGTGGGAGCTGGAGGACCTCGCCTTCGCGATCCTCTACCCCAAGATGTACGACGAGATCGTCCGCCTGGTCGCCGAGCGCGCGCCCAAGCGCGACGAGTACCTGGCGACCGTCATCGACCAGGTCCAGGGCGATCTGCGCGGGGCCCGGATCACCGCCTCGGTCACCGGCCGGCCGAAGCACTACTACTCGGTCTACCAGAAGATGATCGTCCGGGGCCGGGACTTCGCCGAGATCTACGACCTGGTGGGCATCCGGGTCCTGGTCGACACCGTCCGCGACTGCTACGCGGCGCTGGGCACCATCCACGCGCGGTGGAACCCGGTGCCGGGGCGGTTCAAGGACTACATCGCGATGCCCAAGTTCAACATGTACCAGTCGCTGCACACCACGGTGATCGGTCCTGGCGGCAAGCCCGTCGAGCTGCAGATCCGCACCTTCGACATGCACCGCCGGGCCGAGTACGGCATCGCCGCGCACTGGAAGTACAAGCAGCGCGCGGTGGCCGGCGCCTCCAAGGTCCGCACCGACACCCCGGCCCAGACCCGCAAGGACGACAAGGCCGGCGCCGTCAACGAGATGGCCTGGCTGCGGCAGCTGCTGGACTGGCAGAAGGAGACCGAGGACCCGAGCGAGTTCCTGGAGTCGCTGCGCTTCGACCTCTCCAACAACGAGGTCTTCGTCTTCACGCCCAAGGGCGACGTCATAGCCCTGCCGGCCGGTGCCACCCCGGTGGACTTCGCCTTCGCCGTCCACACCGAGGTCGGCTACCGCTGCATCGGGGCACGGGTCAACGGGCGGCTGGTGCCGCTGGAGTCGACCCTGGAGAACGGCGACAGCGTCGAGGTGTTCACCTCCAAGGCGGAGAACGCCGGCCCCTCCCGGGACTGGCTTGGCTTCGTCAAGTCGCCGCGGGCCCGCAACAAGATCCGCGCCTGGTTCTCCAAGGAGCGCCGCGAGGAGGCGATCGAGCACGGCAAGGACGCGATCGCCCGGGCGATGCGCAAGCAGGGCCTGCCGATCCAGCGGATCCTGACCGGCGACTCGCTGGTCACCCTGGCCCACGAGATGCGCTACCCCGACATCTCCTCGCTGTACGCCGCGATCGGCGAGGGCCACGTCACCGCGCAGAACATCGTGCAGAAGCTGGTGCAGGCGCTCGGCGGGGAGGAGGGCGCCACCGAGGACCTCGCGGAGACCGCCACCCCGACGCACGACACCCGCCGGGCGGTGCGCCGCCGGGCCAAGGGCGATCCGGGTGTCATCGTCAAGGGCGTCGAGGACGTCTGGGTCAAGCTCTCCCGCTGCTGCACCCCCGTCCCGGGCGACCCGATCGTGGGCTTCGTGACCCGCGGCAACGGCGTCTCGGTGCACCGCGCCGACTGCGTCAACGTGGAGGCGCTCAGCCAGCAGCCCGAGCGGATGATAGAGGTCGAGTGGGCGGCCACCCAGTCCTCGGTCTTCCTGGTGGCCATCCAGGTCGAGGCGCTGGACCGGTCCCGGCTCCTCTCGGACGTCACCCGGGTCCTGTCCGACCAGCACGTCAACATCCTGTCGGCGGCGGTGCAGACCTCCCGCGACCGGGTGGCGATGAGCCGCTTCACCTTCGAGATGGGCGACCCGAAGCACCTCGGCCACGTCCTCAAGGCGGTCCGCGGCGTCGAGGGCGTGTACGACGTCTACCGCGTCACCTCGGCCCGCAAGTAGGGCCGGGGCAACGGAAAGGCCCCCGGGACTCTTGGGTTCAAGGGGTCGTCGCAACACCACTTGGTTTTAGGTGGTGAGTAGATCACGTAGACGCTCGGCTGGGGTATTCCAGCCGAGCGTCTTGC
>NZ_JBFBIL010000092.1:0-20120 GCF_040685575.1 Kitasatospora sp. NPDC088351
GCAGAGCAGCGGCGCCGAGCGAGCGAACTCCAGTCCACACTCACACCATCAGGTGACACCAGAACCAGTCAAACACTCACAAACCGCTCTCTCAGTTCTCGAACTGTGCAAGAAGGCCCACCCCCGCGAGATCACCATCACGGCCAGGGCCGAACGCGAGGCCATCACCACCTGACCCCGGGGCGCGACCGGGACCCCCTTCCCGCACACCGGGCCTTGGTGCGCCGCCCCGGGGCGCCCCTCAGTGACACCGATGAACGCCACCTCGGCGCGGCGAGCCGCGCGCGGGGTGGCCGGCGTGGTCCACCGCCGACCACCCCGCGCCCCGGTGCGGTCGCGTTCGCGGCCGGGCGCGCGCACGGTTGCCCCATGGGCATCGTGGTTCTGCTGGACCTGGTCGAGCCACTGGACACCCTCGTCCTGGGGATCGGCGACGACCAGGTCGATGCCATGTCGGTGCGGCGGGTACACGCCGCACCATCGGAGCCGAAGGCCACCGGCGGCCCGAGGGCGCTGACCGCGTGCGGAATGGACACCTCGTCCATGGTGGTCGACCGGTGGAGCCCGCAGCGGCCCGGACAGAACTGGTATCCGCCGCGCTGGGCCGGGTACGTCTGCCTGACCTGCGACGCCGCCGCCCGCGCCTTCTGATCCGGGAGCGCGGCGGGCCGGCTCGGCCTAACGGGTTCCCGGCGGGCGGTCGCCGTGCTGCCCGGTGGTGTCGATGGCGTCGCGCAGGGCGGGCAGGTCGGTGAGGGCGGCCTGCTCGGCGAAGCGGGCCAGAAGCCGGCGCAGGACCCGCTCGTCGCGGTCGCGGACAGCTTCGGCGATGGCCGCCGCCAGCGACACCTGGGTATCGGGGTCGGGGGTGCGCACCTGCCGCGCGGCCTGCTGCCCTTCCACCGCTCGCCTCCCGTTCGTTCATCGTCGTGGCCGCCGGACGCGGCGTCCTCCGTCCTGGCGCGGCTGCGGCGACCGGCCGCCCCGCCCTGCGCGGGGCGAAGACTACCTCCCCGACCGACACCGCAAAATCTATGCCCGTTGGAGTAGACATTGCCGCACACCGTGGTTAGTGTTTCTCTCGTAGACGAGGTCAAGCGGTACCCGCCAGACACGAACTGGCGGGCAGCAGGAAAGAAGTTCGCAGGTCGGCACGGTTGCAGGGCCCTGAAGCCAGGGATGGTGCAGTAAGGCGACAGGACCGGTGGCCGGGCCGGGCGGCCCGCAGGTATCAGGGGCCACCACCCAGCAGTACCGCAGTTCAAAAGACGCGCCGGGCAGGTGGGCGTGAAGAAGGTGACGCAAAAGACGGCGCGGTAGCGGAGTTCCGGAGCCACAGCAGGTGCAGGACGGCGACGGGACTGGCGACCGGGCCGGGCGGCCCGCAGGTATCAGGGGCCACCACCGAGCGGTACCGCAGTTCGGTAAGTGCATTACCAGCAGGTGAAGTTGAGTTGCGCAGTACCGGCAGTCGCAGTACGCGGTATCCCAGTGAAGGCGCCCAAGACTGCGGGCGCGCGTGCTGGGAGTCCGGCAGTGGGGTTCCAAGCCGAGCGGTTGAGCAGGACGGGCGACGGGGCTGGCTGCCGGAACCGGCGGACCACCAGGACCGCCACAGCAGCACCGGGTAGTTGGCACTACCACGCAGTTCGCAGTACCAGCAGCACCGCAGTTCCGAGCAGGTCGCAGTACCCGGTAGTGGAAGTACCCGCAGTTCGCAGTAATCGGTCAGTACAGAGGATGAACGGAGGGGACAGAGCGCCATCAGGATCGCCCGGCCCGTGAGGCATCACCCGGGCGGATTCCGAAGACCCCAAGGCAAGGACGGTGGTTTCCGGTCACGCATACGCGATCCCCGCACGCCCCCTCCCCCGGGGCGAGGCGGACATGAGGAAGTCGGCCACAGGCCGACAGATGGTGTAAAACCCTTCGGGGCCCCGGGAGCCGCAACGGCCCCGGGGCCCCTCAGCGCGTCCCCGGACACAACAACAAGAAGAGGTGCAGTGACCACGGCAACCATCCGACCCCACACCCCCGACGCCGTCAGCTCGTTCGACGATGACGACTACCCCGCCTACACCATGGGCCGCGCCGCCGAGATGACCGGAACCACCCCGGGCTTCCTGCGCTCGCTCGGCGAGCAGGGCCTCATCACCCCCCTGCGCTCCGACGGCGGTCACCGCCGCTACTCCCGTTACCAGCTTCGGATCGCGATGCGCGCCCGCGACCTCGTCGACCAGGGCACCGCCATCGACGCCGCCTGCCGCATCATCATCCTCGAAGACCAACTCGAGGAAGCCTTGCGCATCAACGAGCAGCTCCGCCGCTCCCAACACGGCCAGGAACCCTCCGCCGACACCTGACCCAGCCATCCAGGCCGACGAAACCGGCCCGCGGTGAGCAGCAGGTGCTCACCGCAGGCCGCCCGGGACACGAGCCCCCGGTTCCGGTTCGCCGGCCGACCCTTCTCCACCGGCCCGGCCGCCCGACACCCTGCCTCACGGCGCGGACCACGCAGACCGCTTCCGCGCAGGGGGATTCCAGGTTCGCGTGAGGCCGCACCGGCCCGGCGCATCCGCTGGTAGGGGCGAAGCGCGCTGCGGGCGGATACCGCGATGGCCGGCGCGTCGGCGCCGACGCGCCGGGCCTAGAAGCTGAGCAGGCCGATGGCGTGGCCGTCGTGGTCCACCACCGGCCACACGGCCAGGCCGCGGGAACGCATGGCGGCGGCCGCAGTGGCGGGTCAGGATTCCGGTGTACGACACCCGGTTGGCCTAGGTGTTGATCTTGCTGTGAGGGTGGGCCGGTTGGCTCACGCCCGTCCGGCTGACAGGCGTCCGTCGAATGCGATGTCGAAGGCGTTGAGGGCGCCGAGCCAGCGGTTGCTCCAGCGTTGCCGGCCGCGTCCGGTGGGGTCGAGGGCGAGGGTGGCAAGGTAGAGGCGCTTGAGGGCTGCCTGTTCGTTGGGGAAGTGGCCGCAGGCGCTGGCGGCTCTGCGGTAGCGGGAGTTGAGGCTCTCGATGGCGTTGGTGGTGCAGATGATCTTCCGGATCTCGGTGTCGAATCCGAGGAAGGGGACCATCTCCGGCCAGGCCCTCTCCCACAGTCGCACCACGGCCGGGTAGTTCGCCTCCCAGGCGGCGGCGAATTCGGCGAAGCGGTCCAGTGCGGCGGCCTCGTTCGGCGCGGTGTAGACGGGCTTGAGATCTTTGGCAACGGCCGCCCAGTCCCGCTTGGATGTGTAGCGGAACGAGTTGCGCAACAGGTGAAGCCGTCAAAGAACAACATGGTGGTCTTCGGGGTCGTGGGCGTGTGTCGAGGCCAGGAGATCGGCTGCGGTGGCGTATTGGCGTTCGGCGGGAGAGATGGCCAGGCCGTGGTTGTCGAGAACGGGTAGGACGTCGTTGATCGCGTTCCATAGGGTGCTGCGGCAGACGCCGAACAGTTCGGCGAGGGTGTCGAGGCCGCAGATGCGGCGCCGGTGGAGGATCGTGGCGAGGATGCGGTCGCCGTCAGTGATCTTCTGGCGGAACACACCGCCGCGAGTGCCGGGACGGCGGTCGCCGCCGCGGTGGCGATGCCGGCGCTCCTCGATCGCGGCCGCGTAGGGGACGACCAGCTCTTCGAGCAGGCCGTGCAAGGCTTCGCGGGTCATGCCGGTCAGCACCGGGGCGGTGAGCGCACGGCGACTCGGTTCCACCGGGTGCTGATCCGGGGCGGCCTGAGTGACGAAGGCATGAAGGTCCTGGGCACGGGCGAAGTAACGGACGACAGTCGGCGTGATGGTGATCTTGTGCTCGTCCAGGAGTTGTCGGGTGGCCTTGATGGCCTGGCCGATGGTGACCGGGTTGATGCCGAGCAGGTCGCACAGCACCTTCTGCGGGCAGACCTGTCGCAGGTAGACCACGGTGACCAGGACCTCGTCCGCGTTCGAGAGCAGGGATCGGTTGCGGCCAGTGGTGGCGACGCGCCTGCCGCCGCGAAGGACGTAGCGGCGTTGCTCACGTCGGGCTTCCTGGTCGGGGGCGAGCCGTGCCCGCAGCGCGTCCAGTTCCGTGCCGGTCATGTTGGTCAGACGGGGATCGGCCAGCAGCTGCAGGGTCTGCGTACGGGCGGCTGCACGCTCGTCGGCGCTCTGCGGTGGCTGGGCCGGGTCGTCGCCGACGGCCGGTGCGATGCTGTAGTTCCATCTCCCGTGCCGGTCGTGGGCGGTGATCGGCAGAGCCTGCAATTGTTCACGGCTGACCTGGATGCCGGTCGGGTAGGAGCCGGTGTCGAGCTCGGCCGCGACACGCAGCCCGGCCCGGGTCCGTGTCGCGGCGATGGTGTTGACGACGACCTCGTGGCTGGTCAGCGGCCTGCCGCGCCAGTTCATGGTGATGTGCGAGAACAGCCGGTGCTCGATTTTGTTCCATTTACTTGTCCCCGCAGGAAAGTGGCAGACCGTGATCGTCAGGCCGGATTCGGCGGCGAACGCTGCCAGTTCGGCCTTCCACAGCCGGTAGCGGTAGCTGTTCGAGCCGCCCGCGTCCGCAGTGATCAGCAGCCGCGTCGCCCGTGGGTAGTCGAGAGAGCCCCGTGCCTGCCACCAGCGGCGGATCGAGGCGACCGCGAACGCGGAGGTGTCGTGGTCGACACCGACATTCACCCAGCCGGTGTTCGTGGTCATGTCGTAGATCCCGTAGGGGACTGCCGTCTCCACGTGCGGGCCGGCGAAGAAGCTGTGGTCCTCGACCCGGACCGGATCCCCCTTGGGCCGCCACTCCTGCCCGGCCATGGGCAGCAGGCCCACCTGCTCCTTCTTTTTCGAATCGACGCTGATCACCGGCTCGCCCGCGGCCTGGTGCTCTTTGACCTGCTCGTTGATGTAGTGGAACTGCGCGTCGCGGTCGGGATGTTGCTCGCCTTCCAGGGTCTTGGCGTTGCCCTGCAGGCTGAACCCGTTCTCCTTCAGCAGCCGGCCCACCGTGGGCGCGGTCACCCGGTGTCCTTGCCGGGACAGCTCGGCGGCCAGGTGCCGTAACGACTTCGTCGTCCAGCGCAACGGCGACATCGGATCGCCGCGCTCGTCCGGCTCGACCAGACCCAGCAGCGCGGGCACCAGGGACGGGTCGACGGCTTCGGCCCGCATCCGCCCACCACCGGGGTGCCGAACTCGCCCCTCGGAGAGCGGCTCAGCACCGTCTTCGAGTTCGAATACGCCCCTGCGGACGGTGGTCTCGCTGACCTTGGCAGTCCGCGCGACCAGGCGCACTCCACCATGACCGAGCAGCCGGGCCTCGGTCGCCATCGCCAGGCGCCGCTGACGCTCGTTCAAGTGCGGCAACAGGACCTCGAAGCGCTGAGCGAGCTGCAGGCGGGCCTCCTCGGGTATGCGCATACCACATCAACGACACAATTCCCGGGAAGCAACGTGTTGTTTCCTTACGGCTTCACGGTGGATCACGCACGTCTGCACGGTCGCGCGGGGCCAGGTGTCGGTCACCGCCTCCGGCAGGCCTTTCAACCCGTCGCAGCAGACGATGCACACGTCCTCGACGCCGCGGTTGCGCAGTTCGGACAGCACCGCCATCCAGGTGGTGGCGCCCTCGCCCTCGGCGCCGACCCACAGGCCCAGCACGTCCTTGCGGCCGTCCATGTCGACCCCGACCGCAAGGTAGACGGGCTTCGAGCTCACCGGTCCGGAGCGGATCTTCACCCACAGGGCGTCGATGTAGATGATCGGCCAGACCGCGTCCAGTGGCCGATTCTGCCAGCTCACAAGCTCGTCCACGACCGCGTCAGTGACCTTGCTGATCAGGTCCGGGCTGACCTCGACCCCGTAGATCTGGGCCAGGTGGGAGCGGATGTCCCGCACCGACATACCACGCGCATACAGGGACAGGATGCGGTCGTTGAAGCCCGCCATCCGCCGCGAGTTCTTCGGCACCAGCTGCGGCTCGAAGTCGCCCTTGCGATCCCTGGGCACCGCCAGCGTGACCGCCCCGACGTCCGTCAGCACGGTCTTGGGTGACGTCCCGTTGCGGGAGTTGCCCGACCCGCGGCCCTCGGGATCGTACTTCTCGTAGCCGAGGTGCTGGGTCATCTCGGCTTCCAGGGCCCGTTCCAGCACGGCCCTGGTGATCTCTGTCAGCAACCCGCCCTCACCGAGCAGGGCCGCCCCTGAGGCATCGGCGCGGGCCATCAACCGCCCGACGACCTCGTCGACCAACGCATCCTCGGCCACCGCGGCGACCGGTTCCTTATCCACCATGACTCGTCCGTCCCGCCTGGCCAGAGGACCCGAGGCCGAGCCCCCGGCCAGGCTGTCACATCACGGACTTACACGATCTTTCGGACACGCTCTGCCCCTCTCCAACCTTCTGGACCAAGCTTCGGCTGGGACGCTTCGGTCGGGGTCGACGGGCCTGTTTCACCTATGGGTGGCCAGGGCTTTCACCAGTGGTCGGCCTTTGGGGATGTGACTGGCAAAAGATTTCCCTGATTGCTCCCTGGATGGGGGCGGTGGTGGTTCTCGGCGCCCGGGACGATGTGCCAGGGATGGGTAGCTGATCGTTGTCCTGCGGGATTCGCCGTCAGCCGCAGGCGTCGTGGTAGGGGAGCATGGGGAGATGCTGCTGCCACTGCGGGCGAGTCGGGGTGTTGGTGCTCGTGCAGATCTGTCGGACGGACTGGGCCGCTCCCAGCGCCGACAGCCGCACCGTGTGGTCGTAGCCAGCGGTGGCGAGGGTGCTGCCGTCCGGGGTGAACGCCAGGGAGGTGAGCTCCGCAGCGGCGATGGCCATGGGTTGGCCGATCGCGGTCGGGTGGGCCGGATCTGTGACGCGCCACAGGCGCACGCTGGTTCCGGCGGTGGCGAGGACATGCCCGTCGGGGCTGAAGGCCATTGCTCTGACAGGGCTGGTGTAGCCGCTGAGCGGTTGGCCGAGCAGGGCGGGGCGGGAATGGTCGGAGACGTTCCACAACCGGACCGTACCGTCGGTGACGCCCGTGGAGGTGGTGGTGACAAGGGTCCGGCCGTCCGGGCTGAACGCCAGCGAGATAGAGCCCCCGTTGAGAGGCGGTCCGGATCGGGCCGGACGGTCCGGATCGGTCACGTCCCACAACTGCGTCGTGTCGTTGACGTAGCGGCCGGAGACGGCGAGGGTACGTCCATCGGGGCTGAACGCGATCGTACCGCCCACAGTCACGGCGCCGGTCGGCAGCTGGCCGCGCAGGCGGACCCCGGTCAGGTCCGACACGTCCCACAGCCTCACACTGTTGTCGCCGCCACTGATGCCGGTGGAGGTCGCAGTGGCGAGAATGCGTCCGTCGGGGCTGAACGCCACCGTGCTGACGCCAGCGGAGAAGTTCGTGATCCGGGCGGCCACGGTGGGACGGGCGGGTTCTGCCAGATTCCAGAGGGTCACGCGCTTGTCGCCGTAGACACTGGTGGCGAGAACACGTCCGTCGGTGCTGAGGGCCATCGATGTGATGGTGCTGTCGGAATCCTGGATCCGGCCGAGAGGAGTGGGGCTGGCCGGGTCCGCGGTGTTCCACAACCGTACGGTGAGGTCGGTGGAGGCGGTGGCGAGAAGGCGCCCTCCTGCGCCGAACAGCGTTTCCGTGACGATGTCGGTGTGGCCGGTCAGCAGGGCGGTGGGCAGGTGCCACAGCCGTACGGTGCGGTCCTCGGATGCGGTAGCAACGGTGTGCCCGTCGGGGCCGAACGCCACGGAGTAGATGGCGGCGGTGTGGCCGGCCAGGGGCGGGGCGAGGGACGTGGAACGTGCGGGGTCGGCGGCGTTCCACAGCCCCACGGTGTGGTCCGCGAAGGTGGTGGCGAGGATGTGTCCGTCCGGGCTGAACGCTATGGAGCCAACGCTGGCGGAGCCTGTCAGTGCTCTGCCCACCGCGACCACGTGGGCTGGATCGGCCACGTTCAGCAGGCGCACGCTTCCGTGATCGGAGGCGGCAAGCGTGCGGCCGTCCGGCCCGAACGTCAGCGAGCTGGCACTGGTCCAGATCTTGTCGAGCGGCACAGTACGGGCGGGGTCCGCGACGTTCCACAGGCGTACCCCGTCCTCCACGGAGGAGGTGGCGAGGGTGCGGCTGTCAGGGCTGAACGCCACCGTGTTCACCGCCGAGGTATGCCGGAGGGGCGGACCCAGCGGCGCCGGGTGCGTGGGGTCGGTCACGTCCCACAGCTGCTCGTCCTCGACCTTCCTGCTGCCGGTGGCGAGGATGCGTCCGTCAGGGCTGAACTGCAGCGGGCCCATCGGAGTGCCGGCGAGGGGCTCGCCGAGTCCGTGGGGACGCGCCCGGTCCGTCACGTCCCACAACTGCACCGTGTCGACGGTGTTGACGCCGGCGGTCGCGAGTGTCCGTCCGTCAGGGCTGAACCTGACTTGGCTGACCCCGTTGCGGACCCGGACAGCCTCGCCGAACAGCGTGGGGTGCGCGGGGTTCGCCATGTCCCACAGGCCCAGGACACCCTTGGCTCCGTCGGAGCCCACGGCGGCGAGAGTACGGCCGTCGGGGCTGAACGTCATTGCAAGGACGCTGCCGGGAAAGTCGCTCAGAACGGTGGACAGCGGCTTGTTCGCGTCTTCGAGCAAGCGCGCGTAGTGATCCCCGGTGGGGCTGAGGCGGTACGCCTCGATGTCTACCCTGGCCGCGAGCGAGGGGTCAGTGGCGCGGAGCTGATCCGCTCGGGCCGAGACCTGGCTGACCAGGGCGCTTTGCCGACCTACTTGTGCCAGGTCGCGCTGGTGGAGGGCGAACACCCCGGCCGTAACGGCAGCGAGGACGAGCGCCGAGACGGCGATGCGACCGGTACGGAACTGCCGGGCGTACCGGTCGGCTTCGCGCAGGGTGGCAGCGAACCTCACATCACCGGGACGGGGAGCGGCGCCTAAGACCTCGAGCCGGTTCGCCTCAGGCGCCACCAGGCGAAGGCCCTTGCGGCGCGCGGCGAGCAGCTTGGCGTCCAAACCGGCGACCCTGAGCAAATGACCGTCCGCATCAAGGGCACCGGTGAGCGCGGTGCGCGGGCGCAGTCCGTAGAAGACGTCGCGGAGCCAGCCCACACCCGGCCGGTGCCGGAGCAGGGCCCGGAGTCCGAGCGCGAAGGCCACACCGAGCGAGGGTCCCTCGATCCGGTCCGGAGCCGTGGGTTCGTCGGACAGAACGATCCGCCACACCACGCAGCGGCCTTCGCGTTGTGAACCCGCCAGACGCCAAGCGTCGCCCAGCGCTGCGGCGAACTGGCCGTTCGGGCTGCGCACCCCGTCCATCGTTCGAGGGTCGGGATACAGTCCCGCCGGTCCCGGAGGGAACTCGCGCAGTTCCAGAACGCCGGTGACGCCCTCGGCGGACGGGGCCTCTCCACTCCGTCCGGATGAGCGACTGAAGACCACCGGGACGCGGACCACAGCGCGCTTGCGCGGTGCGATGCCCGCCATCATGAGCGCGGCGATCACCAGAAGTCCCTCGGCAGCGGACGACGGCCCGCCCGGAGTCGCAGCATTGCGCAGCTGCTGGCTCCGTTGCAGGAGGCCGTCGATTCCGCCGGCGAGACGGGGTGAGAGTCCGGCGAGTTCCTTGCCGGACGGCCGTGCGGGTCCGGGATCGACCTCGGAGCACAGCAGCCCGCCGCCCTCCCATGCCCTGAGCAGTTGCAGGAGTGCAACGTCGTGCTCCTCGGCGCCGCCTTTGGCCGCGACGAGCGCCCTGGCCAGGAGGAGGGGGTGATCGGCTCGCATCACAGCAGCGTGCTCTTGGTCCGATGCGGTCGCCCCGAGCCAGGCGTGCAGTTCTTCGCAGCCACGACCGGCGAGCCATACCGGATCGTCCCGAACCCCCTCGCTGCAGCAGTTCCACCACAACGCCGACTCGCCGAGCAGCTCCCGGACTGCGGCCTGCGGGCCGGATGCCCGCTCCAGCACACCCTCGACCGTACTCCGAGCCGTGGAGCCGACACGGGCCCCCCGCCAGCACCCGCTGGTTCGGCGCGTCGCCACAGCGTCCGAGGGGGCTGGATCCCGGGTACTCGCGCGCTGCCCCGGTCCCCCTGCCCCGGTCACCGCAGCTCCTGGTCGATGACGCGACGAAGACCAACATCCGTGATCAGCGCCCGTACCTGGCGCCAGGTATCACGGGTCGCATCATTGAGCGCTGCGCCGACCGACAGTGCGACCGTCGCGCCGTCCCACGTACTGTCCGGACCCACCGGAGCCGTCACGGAGGCCCTCCATCCCTCCCCGCCGAAGCCCGGGAGCCGGACGTACGAGGCGGCAGGTCCGAAACGCCCCCGAGCCACGGGTACGAGCAACACCTGCTCAGGACCGACCAGGCTCGAGTACTCGACCACCGTCATCAGTGGCACGGTGCCCTCAACTCCGTGCACGACGAGTTCCAGGCTGTACCCAGGGGGGAAGTTCCCATGGCTGCGCACGAGGAACCGGGCGGTGCCATCCGGGGAGGCTGCCTCCAACAGCAGGGTGTCTCCTCCCGCAGCGGCCAGGCCGCCGGCCTGCGGAAGCTGCGGGAGAGAAAACCAACCCGGAGCAATCGGCCGGGAGCGTGACCGATCGCGCGCAGCCTTAGAATCCGGATTCCGGTTTCCAGCCGGTTCCCCCGGGGAGACAGACCCGGCGACGAGCGGTCCGGCGGGCAGGTCCGCTCCGATGAACGAGGCCCAGAGCCGCTGCCGCAGCGTATACCCCTCGCGGGCGCGGGCCCCTGCCAGGGGACGGTGGGCGACCGTGCCGCCGGTGAACGAGCGCCAGGAGCGCCGGGCGACCGAGTCTGCGGCCATCACGACGCCTCCCTCGGAACGGGAGGCGCCCCTCCGTGGTCCGCTGGGGCCGGAGGCGCGTCCGGCACCGCTTCGCCAGGCCTGCGGACAGCTTGGGTCGGCGTGGTCGCCCGACCGATCTGGGCCAATAGTGCAGGGGCGGAGGCTCCCACAGTCACCGCCGCGTAGATGCCGGTGACCTCGGTATGGAGCAGCCACCCGGCCGCGCCTCCCAGCGCCACGCGCACGAGTGCGGCGAGCGAGTCTGCCAGTGGATCGACGAACCTACCGAGCGGCGGGAGCGGGTCCTCGGTCGCTCGTGCCGCATGTCGTGCCTCTTGCCAGCTGCGCAGACGTCCGTAGGTGATGACCGCTTCGGCGATCAGTCCACCGCCCGCCCCAGCAACCACGGCCTCGATCCACGTCAGCATCAATCCGCCCCCAGCCGACCTTTTGTCGCCGCTCCTGACAGAGAGTCAGCGTACGCCTTCGGCGCGCTGACTCCGAGAGGGCAACTGACGGCGCGCGCCTCGGCAATCGGCACGCACCTACCCGGTGTTGCCCGCAAGCCCGGGGCTGGCCGGCGACAGCGCTGATTCCAAGGCCGACCGGGCAAGTCGCCAAGCTGGCCAACTGCCAGTGCAAATGGCCACCCTGCGGCGCAAGTGGTACCGGCGCCGCACTTGCCGTTCGCCCGGGGCAAACGCGATCTACCACGCAAAGCTCCTGAGCCCAAGGAGAGCTGGTCACCGCGCTGGCGGCCTGGGCCTGCGTCGGCGGCACACCCGTCGGGCGCCCAACGGTGCACGCTGATGCGGCAAGATCCGAAAGCCCCAATGCGCGCGTTCCCAGGACCATGGTGAGCCGCGGCGGGTCCTGGCTTCGCCGACTCACTGGTCCCCGACTGGTCCCCAGCAAGATCACGAACCGGCCGCCCAGTACCGTGGACCATCTGTCGGACCATCAACAAAAAGGCCGCCGACCTGGGATTTCTCCCGGCCAACGGCCTTCCGACATCACTGTCGGGACGACAGGATTTGAACCTGCGACCCCTTGACCCCCAGTCAAGTGCGCTACCAAGCTGCGCCACGTCCCGTGGTCTCGGCGCCTTGCAGCGGGGCCTGGGGGGCTCTGCTGTGGGGCTTCTCGACCTTGTCTCCGGTGTCCCGGCGACGTGGAAAACAATACAGCACGTCGGGGGGTGCTCGCTGCCAGGTTTGCGGGTGGCGGGGGGTGGGGTGGGTCGTGGGGTCAGGGGGTGGGGTGGCGGGCGTCGTAGGCGAGGAAGGCGGGGCGGCGGGCGGCGAGGAGGAGGACGGCTGCGACGCAGGCGAGGCCGCCGCTGATGACGGAGGTGGCGGGGCTGGTGAGGGAGGCCACGGCGCCGGACTCGAAGTCGCCGAGTCGGGGGCCCCCGGCGACGATGACGATGAAGATGCCCTGGAGGCGGCCGCGCATCTCGTCGGGGGCGGCGACCTGCATCATCGTGTTGCGGAAGATCATGCTGACGGTGTCGGCGCAGCCGGCGACGGCGAGCAGGAGGAGGCCGAGCCAGAGGTTGCGGACCAGGCCGAAGGCCGCGATGGCGAGGCCCCAGGCGACGACGGAGACGAGGATGGCGACGCCCTGGCGGTTGACCCGGCCGACCCAGCCGGAGAAGAGGGCGCCGATCAGGGCGCCGACCGCAGGTGCGGAGACGAGGAGGCCGACGGTGCGGGCGTCGCCGCCGTAGAAGGTGACCGCGATGGCGGGGAAGAGGGCGCGCGGCATGCCGAAGACCATCGCGGCCAGGTCGGCGAGGAAGCTGGTGCGCATGTTGGGCTGTTCGCGCAGGAAGCGCAGGCCGTCGAGGACGGAGGCCCGGCCCTTGCGGTCGCCGAGCGGGAGCATGGCGGGCAGGCGCCACATCGCGTAGATGGTCGCCGCGAAGGCGACGGTGTCGACCAGGTAGGCCGCCTGGGCGCCGTAGGCGCCGATGAGGACGCCGCCGAGCATGGGGCCGACGGTGAGGCCGAGGTTCATGCTGACGGTGTTCAGGGCGTTCGCGGCGGGGAGCTGGTGGCTCGGGACGAGACGCGGGATCATCGCCGAACGGGCGGGCGAGCTGAGCGCGAAGAAGCCGGCCTGGACGGCGACGGCGGCGTACAGGACGGCGACCTGGCCGAGGCCGGCCAGCGACTGGGCGGCCAGGAGGGCGGAGACGGCGGCGAGGCCGGCCGAGCCGATGAGCCCGAGGCGGCGGCGGTCGACGCTGTCGGCGATCGCGCCGCCGTAGAGGCCGAAGGCGATCAGCGGGAAGAGGGAGAAGAGGCCGACCAGACCGGTGGCGAAGCTGGAGCCGGTCAGATCGTAGACCTGGACGGCGACGGCGACGGCCGTCATCTGCTGGCCGATCGACGAGACCGCCTGACCGAACCAGACCCGCCGGTAGTCGGCGTTCTCGCGGAGCGGGCTGAGGTCGGCGAAGGCCCGCCGGTACCAGGGAGCGGGTGGGGCGGGGCTGGCAGAGACCGACGCAGGAGGCACCGGCGAGGGAGGCGCCGACGCAGGAGGGATCGGAGGAGCGGCCGAGGGCGAATTGGCAGGATGATTGGTCGACACAGCCACCCATGTTCGACCCGTCCGCCGACGCCCCGCCCACCGGGGTACCCACCAGTCGGCTCCCGGCCCGCGCGGGCACCCCGCCCAGCGGAAAACTCCGGGGAAACCCGCTGGAAAGCGCCGGAAGCCCACCGCCGCCCACCGGGCCGGTGGGCGGCGCGAATCCACGGAAGCGGACCTACGGAAGCTGACCCGCGGACGCGGACCCGCGGACTACCGCGTCAGGACGTGCTTCTCCCCCGCCTCGACCGCGAAGTCCAGGCGGTTGCCGGGCGGCGGGAAGGGGCAGATGAAGTGGTCGGCGAAGGCGCACGGCGGCAGGTAGGCCCGGTTGAGGTCGAGCACCGTGCGGCCGTCGGCATCGGGGGCGGGGAGGGTGATGAAGCGGAAGCGGTAGGTGTCCGTGCCGCTGGTCGCGTCCGCGATGACACCGCTGAGCCCGCCGCCGGAACCACTCACCGTCAGGGTGCGGTGCTCCCCCGCGACGGTGAACGCGATCTGGCCGACGACAGCCAGCGGCCGCTCCTTGCCGTCCGCGTTGGGGACGAGGACGGCCTGCCCACCGTCGCCCTCGAACGGCGTGAAGACCGCCGGGACGGCCCACTCCGGGGAGTAGGGGTACGCGGAGATCCCTGCGAAGGACACCCGGCGCGGGGCGGCCGGGTCGAAGACGCGCAGGGCCAGCTCGCCCTCGCGCTCGATCGGCACGAGCCGCAGCTCGCCCAGGGAGGCGGTGTCGCCGGCCGGGTCGGTGTCCGGACGGAGCAGCGCCTCACCGTCGACGGGAGCCGACGCTCCCGCGACCGTGATGCCGTCACCCGCCTCGGCCCGCACCCGGACGCCCTCGGCATCGGCCCACCAGCGGCCGGGCAGGCCGGGTATCCCGGCGGGCTCGGGCTCCAGCCAGTGCGTGCCGGTCAGCGCCAGCTGCCCGTGCGGCGCGCTCACCGACGCCGCTCGGCTGTCGCTCCAGTGCTTCCATTCCTCCGCGGCTGTCGCCGTCATCGAAACGCCCTCCCACTCCGGTCCGTGACCCGCCCGGGCCATCCCTTGTCCGTCACCAGCATCAAGTCCGTCAACAGCATCAACGCCGACACCCGGGGTGGATCATTCCCGCATCCGGAACCCCGTGGAGCCGGACCGGCCGACGCCGGGCAGCCCCCACGGCCACCACCCCGGCCCGACCGGCCTTCGACCGGCCCGGACAGCCCCCCGACCGACCCTGCGGTGTCAGCCCTTCAGCGGCCGGAACAGCCCCTCCTGCACCACCGACACCACCAGCTGCCCGCGGCGGTCGAAGATCTGCCCGCGCGCCAGACCGCGGGCGCCGCGGGCTATCGGGGACTCCTGCTGGTAGAGCAGCCAGTCGTCCGTCCGGAACGGCTGGTGGAACCACATCGCGTGGTCGAGCGAGGCCATGTCGAAGTGCCGCGTGCCCCAGAGCGGCTCGACGGGGGCCCGGACCGCGTCCAGCAGCGTCATGTCGCTCGCGTAGGTGAGGGCGCAGACGTGGATCAGCGGGTCGTCGGGCAGGGAGCCGTTGGTCCGCAGCCAGACCCCGCTGCGGGCCTCGACACCGGCCAGCTCCTCCTTCGTCCAGCGCAGCCGGTCGACGTACCGGATGTCGAAGGGCTGCCGGCGGCTGATGAACGGGGGCAGCTCGCCGAGCCGCGAGCCGACCTCGTCCAGCGCGCTGGGCAGGCTCTCGGGGGCCGGCACGGCGGGCATCGGGTACTGGTGCTCGATGCCGCCCTGCTCGGGGAGGTGGAAGTCGGCGGTGAGGGCGAAGATCGAACGGCCGCCCTGGATGGCGAGCACCCGGCGGGTGGTGAAGGAGCGGCCGTCGCGCAGCCGGTCGACCTGGTAGACGATCGGCACGCCGGGCACACCGGGGCGCAGGAAGTAGGCGTGCAGGGAGTGGACGGGGCGGTCGCCGTCCACCGTGCGCCCCGCCGCGACCAGCGCCTGGCCGGCCACCTGGCCACCGAACGTGCGCTGGAGCGCCTCCTCGGGGCTGCGCCCGCGGAAGATGTTCAGTTCGATCTGCTCAAGGTCCAGCAGTTCGACGAGTTCGTCGACGGGGGTACCCATGCGTGCGTTCCTCTCCGGACACCCGGCCCGGACGGAGATCTTCCGTCCGGCTGCCGGCGCCCGTTCTATCGAATTCTCCAGCCCAGTCGAATTCTCCGGAGGGCCCGGGAATTCCCGCACACCGGAGCGCCCTCGACGGATTCACTCGAACGAGGTTCGAGCACTCGAGCACTCAAGCACTCGAGACTCAAGGATTCGGGGTCGGGCTCCGGAGCCCCGGACGGCTCCAGCTAGTCGAACAGACCGGACTGACGGATGGTGATGTTGAGCCGCCCGGTGAGACCGAGCGCCGGATCCGCCGTGCCCGGCAGCGTGCGGACCACGCCGTGGTAGGCGTAGCGGGCCGGACCGCCGAAGACCAGCAGGTCGCCGCTGTGCAGTTCCAGGTCGGTCCACGGGCGGGTGCGGGTCCGGGTGTTGCCGAGCCGGAAGACACAGGTGTCACCGAGTGACAGCGAGACGACCGGCGCGTCGGCCCGCTCGTCGCGGTCCTGGTGGAGACCCATCTTCGCGCCGTGCGGGTAGTGGTTGACGATGGCGATGTCCGGTTCGTACGCCCCGGCACCCGCGATACCCGCGACGCCCGAAACGTGCTCGCCCTCCCCGCCGTACGCGTCGGCGACCGCCCGGTGCGCGAGGTGGCCGAGTTCGGGTGGGAACGCCTTGACGGGCGTACCGTCGGCGGCGGTGCGGCGATACCCATAGGGGTACCAGTGCCAGCCCAGGCTCACCATCCGCACGGACATCACGCCGCCGGTCGGCATCCGGACGGTGTGCATCCCGGCCGGCGGGCGGGCCCACTCCCGGCAGGCGGCGACCAGCCGGAGCTGGGCGTCGGCGTCGAGCCATCCGGGGAGGAGCACGGCGCCGGGCGCGGGCTCGGACCGCCCTCGCGCGGAAGGCTCGCCGGAGGCCGCTCCTGAAGCACCACCGGAAGCACCGCCGGAAGCACCGCCGGAAGCCGCACCGAACAGCTCGCCGGAGAGCTCGCCGGAGAGCTCGCCGAAGAGTTCACCCTGGGACACACCACCATCCTCGCGCACCGGTGAAACCGGGGCACCTGCCCCTCCCCGGTACGGGACGCGACCCGGAACCCGGCCCCGGACACGGCCGGGAACGCCGACCGCCGCTCCCCCGCACAGCGGAGAAGCGGCCGTCGGAACAACGCGGACCGAGGACGGCGCCTACGGAACCACGACGCGCGCCGGAGATCAGACGGTGAGGGTCTGGCCCGGGAGGATGAGGTCGGGGTTGCTGCCGATGACCTTGGCGTTGTCGTTGTACAGGGTGTGCCAGTCGACGCCCTTGGCGGCGGCGATCGAGCTCAGGGTGTCGCCCGCCTTGACGGTGTAGGTGCCACCGGTGACCGGCTTGGCGTTGTTCGAGGCCCGGCCCTTGCCCGCCTGGGCGGACTTCGCGGCGTTGTCGGACTTCCACGACTGGGCGGAGTCGGCGGCCTTCGGCGCGGCGGCGGCCTTGGGAGCCTCGGTGGCCTTGGGAGCGGCGGCCCTGGGAGCCTCGGTGGCCTTCGGGGCCTGCGCGGGCTTCGGCGCCGGGGTGGTGGCCGGGGCGGCCGGCTTCGCGGCGGTCGAGCCGGCCGAGGTGTCGACGGCGGCCGGGGCGCCGCCCTTGGTCAGGCCGGCCTTGACGGAGCAGACGGGCCAGGCGCCCGGACCCTGCGAGGCGAGGACCTTCTCCGCGACCGAGATCTGCTGCGCCTTGGTGGCCAGGTGGGCCTGCGAGGCGTACGCGGTGCCACCGAAGGCGGCCCAGGTGCTGGAGGTGAACTGCAGACCGCCGTAGAAGCCGTTGCCGGTGTTGATGGCCCAGTTGCCACCGCTCTCGCACTGGGCGACCTTGTCCCAGGTGGAGACGGACGCGGCGGAGGCCGAGGTGGCCGTGACGAGGCCGGCCACCGGCAGGGCCGCGACAGCGGCGCCCGCCACCACGGCCATCCGAACACGGTTGCGCTTGGTGACGGTGGAGGGGGTGGCAGCGGCGGTCTCGTTACGGAAGGTCATGAGGTTCCTCTCGACAGCCCCGGGCGGGCATGCGGAACCAGACCCTCGAAGGGGCCGATTTCGCTCACCGCGTCCGCCGGGCGGCCGGGCACGTGTCGGACGTGCCGCGCCGCCCCTGGCCACCCGCCACACACCGGGGACCTGTTCGAGCGGTCACATCGGCGGGCACTGCCGACGCCGGGCTGAGCCGGCGGGCTGTGCGTCGGGGGTGAACCCGGGTGGTGCTCGTTGCACCGCCAAAGAAGCTACGAGCCGGTAGTCACGGAAACCAAACACTCAACGGTCTGCCCAGCTCAGCCATGGGTTACCTGCGGTAACGACCATGCAATGGTGACCCAAATGTCCGATTTGGCCGCTGTTTCCTAGATCAAACATCGCCAGGACGTGTCTCACCCCACATTTCCATTCCGGCACTCCCACCATCGACATCGACACATTGCGAGCAGGCGACCACGCGGCGCGGTCGAATCCCGGGCAATTCCCGTCACCCTCACCGGCCACCCGTGACCCCTGACACAGGGGTCCGTTGGTAATGGCGGCCGGAGGCACCCCTTCGTCCACCCCCAGGCCGGCCCCACCGGCACCCCTCACTCCGCCCAGTCCCACCCCGCCCCACCGCACACCCCACCGCACACCCCACACCCCACACCCGCCCACGACGTACCCGACAGCCCGACAGCCCGACAGCCCGACAGCCCACAGAGGAGTCCCAGTGCCGCGCATGCTCAACGTCAGCGACGAGGTCCGATCCGAGATCGGCGACGACGAGGCCGACCGCCTACTCGGCGGCGCCCACGCCCCCGACAGCTACGAGTGCACCTCCTGCCGCACCCCCGGCGACTCGTTCCAGGAGCCCACCAGCACCGTGCTGTTCGTGGGCGAGGAGACGGCGGTGCTCGCCTTCGCCCACGCCCGCTGCATCCCCTCGCAGGTGGTGCCGGTCTCCGAGGAGCAGTTGGTCGGCGCGGTGCGCAGCATCAGCCAGGCCCAGGCCGACGCACCCGCGGCGGCCCCGGCGGCCCCCTCCGCCTCGATTCCGGCCCCCGCCGCACCCGCCCCGGCCCCCACCACGCCCAGCGCGGCGGGCCAGGCCGCCGTCCTGGGCATCACCTGCGGGCTGATCCTGCACGGCGACGCCGGCCACGCCTCGTTGGTGGTCGAGCCGACCGGGCCGGTCGGCCGGCCGGGCAACACCTCGGGCACGGACGAGTTCCTGGACCTCCTCCAGGACGCGGGCTTCCAGCTCGTCACCGATCTCGACAAGACACCGGACCAACTGCCCGGCTGGTCCGTGCTGGTGGCGATGGGCAAGCTGCACGCGATTCTCCAGCCCGCTGCCGCCGGCGGCAGCACCGGCTGGTGGCAGGCGCACCAGCCGCTCCAGGTCACCGACGCATGGCGGTTCGCGGCGAACCAGCTCGCCGAGGTGACGATGTACGCCGTTCCCGCGGGCATGGTCGGCCGTCAGCCCCGCGAGGACCTGCTCCGCCAGGCGCTCGAACGCGCCGTGGCGCTGGGCCAGGTGGTCGCCGCCTCGCTCCCGCTCGCCGGCACCTGAGCCGTCCCCTTCGCCGCCCCGCATGCCGAGGTGCCGCGCGCCGACGGCGCGAACGCCGCGGCACCCCGCGTCTCCGCACCGCCCCAGGCGCCCTGACCGCGCTCCCGGGGCGGTGCAACCCCGCATCCCCTGCCGCTCTCACTCGTTGGCCCCTACGTGTACAGCTACGACGTCCCCGCATCCCACCGCCGGTCCCCCAGTGCTCCCCGCGCGATCCCGGGCATGCGCCCGTCGTACGACGCGGAGCACCCGCACTCGGCGACACCGATCTACGACGAGCTGTACTCCGAGTACCGGCGTCTGTTCCGGGCGCTGCCGGGCGACCGCTCCGGCGAGGAGAACCTGAAGTTCGCCGGCTTCGCGGTCCGGGACGGCTACCCGGTACTCGCCGACCCTCGCCCGTACCCGCCGCAGCACCAGGCGTTCCACACCTACGCCGGGCAGGCCGCCGGCATTCCCCAGTTCATGCCGAGCCAGCAGAACGGCTCCGGGGCGGCCGGCCACACCCACCACGGCGGCCAGGGCGACCCGGTCGGCGGGCACGGTTCCCTCGGCGCCTCCGGAGACCCCACCGGCGACAGCGGCGGCCACACCGCCCCGGCCGGCCATCCCAACCACGCCAACCAGGGCGGTCGCGCCGATCACAACAACCGGCACACCCCGAACGGCCACCAGGACGCATCCCCCGCCCAGCCCGCCTCCCACTTCACCAACGGCCAGGGCTGGGTGGCCGCCGGCTACCTCGGGCCGGTCCCGCACCCGATGCCCGCGCCGCCGCCGGCGCCCGCACCGGCCCTCGGTCCCGGCACCGACAACGGCACCACCACTCCCGGAGAGAACACCGCCCCCCAGACCACCACCCGCCAGAGCACCGGCGGACGGCACCGCAACCTGCTCTCCCTCCCCCCGGGCCGCGGCAGCGACCAGCACTGACCCCCGCCCTCCCCCCACCCCCGCACGCACAAGGGCCCCGCACCGCTTGGGTTCAAGGGGTCGTCGCAACACCACTTGGTTTTAGGTGGTGAGTAGATCACGTAGACGCTCGGCTGGGGTATTCCAGCCGAGCGTCTTG
>NZ_JBFBIL010000093.1:0-18335 GCF_040685575.1 Kitasatospora sp. NPDC088351
GCAGAGCAGCGGCGCCGAGCGAGCGAACTCCAGTCCACACTCACACCATCAGGTGACACCAGAACCAGTCAAACACTCACAAACCGCTCTCTGAGAGTTCCGGGTCGAGGTCGCCCTCATCGTCTGCTGCGGCAAGGACCGCAGGCTCACTGACGCCGACGTACACCCCGAGCGCGGCTTCCAGAAGGACGTCTCCCGGTGAAGTCCCCGCATTCGGCAAACCCATAGCGGAATCTGCGGCCTCCGAAGGCTCGTCGTCTGCTTCACCTTCGACGACAGTGGGCAGCACGTAGTGCTGTGCAAGGCTCGCCAGGTGCATGGGGAGCGGTGTCGCCAGGGCGTCGAGGTAGTCAGGGGCCTGGCGGAGCTGGTGGACTGCCAGGGCCAGGGCTTCGGGTGAGTCGCCGTCAGCTGGGTGGCAGCCGAGAACGGCGATCTCTACCAGGCTCGGGTTCCAGGCCGGGATGTGGGTGTCGGTGGTGGGCTGACCCTTGTTGGGGCCCTGCTGGAGCGGCCGTGGGGCGATCTTGTCAGCCTCCACCGCAGAATCGCGGAACGTACCCGCTTTTGGTGTCGTGCTGTAGAACACCCGACCGGAGGAAGCCTCGTCGTCAGCATCCTCGATCCACATGCCCTGGGGTAGGCCATTGATCCCTCCCGGGCCGGCGTTGCCCCACCACTGCGGGGTCTCCCGGCCGGCTGCCCCACGGATGCGCACGAGCCTGAGGTCGGCGTCGAGACCGGCCGGCAGAGCGTGGCCGGTCTTGATCAGATCCGGTTCCGTGCGGCCGTCCTGCAGCCACGGCCAGTGCATCCGACTGTTCTGGGAGTGCGTTAGCAACAAGGTCGGACGGCCTCTCAGAGAGCGGATCATCTTTTGGAGGTAGCGGCCGGTCTCCTTCCGCTGTTCGTCCATGCTCTGCCGCCAGTAGCTGTAGCCGGAGCGCTGCCGCGGCACCGTTCCGGGGCCGGCGGTTGCCGTGGTTTCCTCGGCTACTTCAGGGATCTCCGCCGTCTTGACCAAGCTCAGCAGGAATGCCGGGTAGGGAATCCACTGACCGGCCTTCTCGTCCCACCCCGTGACGGCCGCCAGCCCGCTGCCGGTGCCGACCGGAGTAACCATGACGGCTACCGGGGTGTGCCGAGGCAGCATCGTCGGGCCGTCCTTGCGGCGCTTGACCATGTAGGTGGCGACAAAGCGCAGTCCGTCGGGGAGCGTCCCTCCCAGGGTATGCTCCGGCAGGACCCTGACCCCGTACTGGCGCAGCGCGTCCTCCCAGGCCGAAGAGGTCCGGTGCGGCAGGTTCTTCTCCGAGTTGTAGCCCTTCGCCTTCTTGGGGACGACAGCGAACTGCGTCAGCACGCCCGCGTCCGCGCAACCGAGCCGGATGGCGTACTTGGGGTCGTCCAGGCCGTGGGCGAAGTCCTGGCGCCGGTCGATCTCCACCAGTGCCAAACCGGGCCTTCCCGCTTCGGCGCCGTCCGTGGCGAGGAATTCGGCAACTGCCGCGCGCCGGGTGCGGATCGCCGCCTCCAAGGCCTTGCCCTTCGGGCGGGCCTTCGGGTCGATGCCCAGGGTGTCAGCGATGCCGCCGGTTGCCCGCAAGCAGCGCAGCCGGACAGTGAGCTCCGGGGTGCGCCATTCGAGGACGACCGGCTTTCCGGGCCCGGCTTCGTCGAAGCACTGTTCAGCGACCGCCGGGGCAGGCGCCCCGCCATCGCCGTCGAGGCCGAGGACATCTGTGAGCGCGGTGATGGCGGCACTGCGCAACGAGGGCGTCTGCCACAGCAGCCGGCCCTCGATCTCAGCGGGGGCCACCTCGGCGGCAGCAAGTTCCGGTTCCTGGCCCGAGTTGAGCCGGGCGGCCAGAGCCAGGGCGCTCCTACGGGCCTGGGCTGCGCGTGCTTCCTCGGTCTTCCTGGCTGCGCCGTCCTTGGGCTTGGGCCGGGCGTTCTCCGGGGCACTGGGGCCGACGGTGGAACGGCTGAGCGCGGGTACGCGGCGCAGTCCCTCGGGGAGCGCCTGTTCGACCCAATCGGTGAGCTGCGAACGCTGGTGCGACATGAGTCCGGCGCCGATGCCATGGGCGCCCATGTGCGTGCTGTGGACGACGGCGGCACGCGTGCCCTTGCCTTCACCGATCCACAGCAGCGGGTCGGTGAGCAGGCTCTCCGGTTCCGGGAAGGGCCGGCTCAGCGCCAGCCTGCCGAGGATCTGTACAGGGCCGCCGTCCTTCCACGCGTGAGTGCCCGCTTTCCGGTCGTAGGTCAGCCGGGCCACAGCGTAGCGGTCGCTCGCCGGTGCCCCGGGCAGCCAGGGAATTCCCGGGAGTAGGTAGACGGAGGTGTCGCGGCCGAACGGCAACCGCACGCGTCCGGACCGGGCATCCGGGCGTGTGGCCCAGCGGCGGACGCCGGTGTGCACGTGAAGGCGCGGCCTGGGGTCGAACGGGACGGTGTGCAGCGAGATGTTGATCACGAGGGAGAACCACCACATCCGGCCCTTGACCGGGTGCTCAATGGGCTGCGACAGCAGCTCGGCCCCCTGCTGCCTCGGGCCACGCGGTACCGCACGGAAGCGCAGACTGCCCGCCTTGTGCTCGTAGGGGCCCAGCGCGAGGATCCGCCGCGCCAGGGCGTCGGTGGCCAACTGGAACTGACGGCTGCTCGGCGAGGCCGTGCCACCCTCGGTGGTGGGGCAGATGAGCAGGTCGACGGCCGTCTCCTGCCACTGTGGCGGCGCGGACCGGAGCGCAGTGAGCGCTGCCTGGACGTCGTTGTGGTGTTCCGGCTTCGGTCGCAGGTCGCGCAGCCAAGCACCGGCAAGCCGGTCCAAGGTGTCGCCTGGGAGGGGGTGCACGGCCTCCGCCGGGGCGTACAGCCAGAAGTCCTCCTCTCCGTCGCGCAGGTCGCGGGCCCGGCCCCGGACGACCAGGTCCGGGGCGAGGCTCTGCAGCACTCCGTCGAGACGTGCGGTAGGTGCCGTGCGGAAGGGCTCCGCCTCGGAATCCCGCCCGAGGTTACACAGCGTCAGGACGCCCTCGTGCCAATGCTCGGGAAAGGCGAGGGCCCGGTAGTTCGCAGTCCAGGGACCGGCTCCCGGGGCAATGACGTACGCGGCGCGGCTGATGTCGAGGTACTTGGCGGCCATGGCTTCCGGTTCTCCTTCAGTTACCTGGGCGGAGGCTGCAGAGGGCGTCGAAGAGGGGCTGGTAGAGCGTGCGGACGAGGGCCGGGTCAGCCGGGTCGGCGAACGTGTCCGCCGGCGCGTCGTTGTCGAAGTAGGGTGCGAGGACTTCGCGCAGCTTGGTCAAAAGGCCGGTGTCGGTGCGGCGGCGGCGACCACCGGCGCGGGTGGAGGTGACGGCGGGGGCGCCGTCCTCGGCCAGGGCCGGTGCGAAGGCGGCATCGACAAACACCACCCTCGCCGGTACCCCACCGCGGACGAGACGGCCGATCACCTGCCAGATGGTGACAAGCTGGTCCCACGCAAAGGAGGTCTTCTCGGAGGGGCTCAGCTGCGAGTAGATGTAGCGCCGTGAGAGCAACCGCCGCCATTCGCGGCGGGCCTCGAGACGGAAGGCCAGGCCCGCCGCGTCAAGACTGCCGGCGTCGGCGACGAGCTTGCTGAAAGTACCGCCTTCGACGCCCTCCTGGTCGCGGACGAAACGGGTGACCCAGTCGTTGACGGCAAAGACGGCCAGGGAGAGGTCGTCCGGACGAGGATGTGGGCGCGCAAGGAACAGGACCGTGCCGAAGGCCGCCTTCCGGCGGCTGTTGAGGATGTTGTGACCGCGCTCGATCGCCATCAGCGGCGCAACCAGCAGTTCGGCGTCCTCGTCGTCGGCGAACGCGGCCAGGTCTCCGCGCCGCACGGCCGTCGCCTTGCTGGGGCTGTCGTCCCAGGTCGAGCCGCCAGCCACAGTGCGGTCGGTTGCGGCCCGGTCGAGTTCGGCGCTGTCGGAGGCGAGAACACGGACTTTCCCACGCCAGCGAGGGATGGACTCCAGCAGGTCCGCGACCGTGGTCGCATCCCGGTAGCTGCCGACAAGCAGCAGCGCCCGATGCCGATCGCCTTCCTCGATCCTGCGCAGCTCCCGGTCCAGTAGCGACGCCTGCCCGCCGTTCGACTTGCCCAGTTGCATGACCATCTGTCGCAGTACCAGGGCGCGCTCGTCGAGCCGCGAGCCGGACAGGGTCAGCGGCACACCGTCGGGGTCGTAGAGGAACAGGGTGCTGAATCTGGTCCGCCGGATGGACTCGATGGCCGACTCGTCCGGCTTGAGGACCACCCCGACGGGTGCCATCACGTGGGCCCGGGTCGAGGTTCCGGCCCAGCTGGTGCCGGACATCAGCAGCACGTGCGGCCCGGGGCGGCCGGTACCGGGGTCGGCTCCCAGGTCCGGGAGGTTCAGCAGGAGTTCGCGGCCCACTCCGGCGCAGCGGAAGAACCGGAGGGTCCCGCTGCGCTGTTCGTCGTCCTCCGGTCCCCGCTCGGGGTCGTCGGGCAGGTACTGGAAGCCCAGCACATTGCCCATCGGGGCCTCAGGAACGACCGGCGCGTAGTCCAGGGGCGGGCGGCGGGAGAGCTCGTTGTCCGCCGTGTCGAGGTGGAGCGCGGCCTCGACCTGCGGCCACAGGAAGGTGACGCGCTCCAGTCGCTGGTGCAACGCGGCCAGCACCAGGGTGAACTCCAGACGCGTCGACATTCGGTCGAGCCAGGGTTCTGTCCCCCAGGTGTCCACGGCATCGCGCTGCGGCTCCCCGGGGCGCGGCGGCGGCTGCTGGAGTGAGCCGTCTAGCAGGGGCGAACCGTCGAGCAGGCTGTCCAGAACGCCGCGGACCCGCCCACGGGTGGCCTTCTCGTCAAGGGTGTGTAGGAGGTCATTGGCGCTGCGGATCAGGGCGTCCACGGCTTCGCCGTGGGGAGCGGCGTCACCCAGAGGGTCGTCCCGGAAGGCGTCCATGATCGCGGTCACCCCGTTCCGGCGCTCGGCCCAGGCCTCGTCGGCCTGTGGCGGCGGCTGCGCCCCGTCCATGGTGTCCGGTCCGTCGTCCACGTCGTAGACATCGCCGTCGTCGCGGACGCCGTCGGGAATTCCGCCGTCGTCGCGGGGGCGTGGGTACCAGCCGGCGACGAGCTTCTCCTGGAGCGTCCATGCGCTGAAGTACTCGATGTCCGCCCATGCACGCAGGTCCGCATCGGTGATCAGCATCCGGTAGAGGCGGTTCGCAGCGATACCGACGAGGTCGAGTGAGGCGGACCAGCGCTCGACATCACGGACGGAGAGTGGGAGCCGGCCCTGCCGAGCGAGTTCGTCGATCTTGTGGATGCCGATGCGGTCCAACCATGACTCCGGCCCACGCACGACCAGGGTCGCCGAGGGTGCGAACGCGGTGTCGAGCTGCATCTGCACCCGGTCGGCCTCGTCCACAATGATGATGTCACTGCGCAGGCAGGCAAGTTCGAGCCGGCGCAGCCGCTCGTCATTGAGTTGGTGCGGCACCGCGCTCTGCACCAGGCTCGCGGGGTTGGCGACCCAGATGAGCGCATCCACCATGGCGCGGTCCGGCGCATGCCTGGGGCACACGCTCCACATCGGGCAGCCGTGCCCGCCACCCAGCTCGTCGGCGGTGTCGAGCACAGCGTTGCCGCGGGCCTCCGTACGGACGCCCGCGTGCTGGTACCTGGGGAGCACGATGTCGCCGCCAAGAGTGCGTTCGTGTTGCTTGACCGGTCGCAGGTCAGTACAGGGAGCGTCGACGTAACGCAACGGCTCGGCTGTCTCGTGGCCGCGCAGGGCGTCCAGTACGCACGCGGTGCTCAGGTCGTCGAAGGCCGGGTCGTCATGCCCGAGCAGGGAGTCCTGTCCGCGGGCCGCAAGCCTGCGGTGCAGCCGGGCAGCGTGCTGCTCCCGCGTGGTGCCACCAAGCACGGGCGCAGCGCTCAGCCCCAGGTCGCGGAACTGGCCGACCAGGGCCAGCTGTTCGGCGACGTCACCGACGACGAGTGTGGTGCGCATCCCCTTGAGCGCTGCCCAGACCGCGATCAGCTGCATCAGGGTGCTCTTACCGGCTCCCACCATGCCGACCAGGTGCAGCAGTCGGTCGAGCCGCAACGTGTCTGCAGCTTCGAAGCGCAGGCCGTCGACTGAGCGGACGTCAAGGTTGAGGTCTTCCAGCCGACTGCTCCAAGCCCCGGGAGTGAGCTCATGCTCCGCCGCAGTCGCGTCCATCCACGCTGCGGTCGCGACCAGTTCGGCGAGCGGCACGTCGAGCGGGCGTCCGGCGGACCTCGGAACGTCGGTCAGATCGTGACCGTTGGCCCTGGGAAAACAGAGGCGGTCGGGGATGTCGACCGATGCCGCCCGGCGGCGCTCGGTGAATCGTGCCGGACCGGCGGGGGCAAGGTGAAGTGGCCGGCGGTCGAAGCCGGGCAACTGGGAGAGCGCCGAGTCGTAGCGTGCGAACCGGTCCGGCGCGACGGTGGGCTCCACCCTGGTCGCCGGGCCACCCTCGACCGGAAGCCGGTAGCCGCGCAGCCGGGGCGGCAGCTGGCGGTAGGCGTCGAGGCATTGGAGCCATATCCGGCGCCTGCGCAGCTTCCACAGCAGATGCCGCGCTGAGTCCAGGCGGAGCTGGTCGTTCGGCGTCCTCGCGATGCCCACGGCAGCGGCGAACGGATAGCCGCCAAGCAAGGTATAGACGCCCTCTGCCTCCCGGGCAGGGTCCAACCCCTCCAACAGCCGCAGGCCGAGTTCGACCTGGCACAGCAGGGAGGGCTTGATGTCGGGGTACTCCACTGGCCAGACCCGTTCCAGGTCCTTGGTCAGCGGCCGGTACCACTCGCTGCTGTTACGCACGGGGGGCTCCGTTCGTGGAGTGGTGGTCGTCGAGGCGGATTCCTGACGCTCCGCGCAGCCGTGCCTTGGCGAGTGCGACCAGGCCGTCGTCGGTGAACAGCGGCAGCCTCGCGGCCGCTGCGGGCCGGTTGCGCCGGTAGGTGCCCAGGTAGTCACGGTGCGCCTGGGCCTGCTCGTGGGGCACGACCCAGCAGGACTCGTCGTACGGCGGCTCGGGGCGGACCGGTCCGGCCGCGCGACCGAGGAGCCCAGGGTGCTTCCAGTCCTTCACATCGATCGCCCATACATGCCCGTCGGGGAACTCAACGCGCAGGTCGTATGCATCGAAGCCGGGCCACAGCTCGACGTCGAGCCCGAGTTCGGTCAGACGTCGTTCAAGATCCACCTCCGCCCGCCCCGGTCCCGTAACGAACTGCCGCAGCGGGCGTCGCAGTTGCAGCACCTCACCCGCGTCGGCCTCTGCCAGGGTGCGGCCGTGGGGGGCCGTTCCGCGCCGGCGGCACCTGTCCCGCTCACACCACCAGCTGCCGTCGGTGAGCGGGGTCAGCAGGGTGAGGCAGCGCCCGCAGGTGATGTGGGTGCCGTGGTGCCGGTAACCCACCGGGGCCGGGGCGTAGCACTGGTCGATGAGCTCCTGGAGCGGGCTGAGGGCGTGGTCGGTCTCGATCTCGAACCGCTCGACTCCGGTGAGCACCGGCCGTTCCACGAGCAGCCGCCGGAAGGCCGAGTAGGACTCGGGCGACGATGCCTGACGGCACAGTCGCATCGCCGCGTGGATGACCTCGCGGTCGAACTGCGCGGCACCGGCGTCCCTGCCCCTGATCCACCACTCGTGGCACAGCTGCGTGGGGACCAGTGCATCCGGGTCCACCAGGTACTCGTCCGTTCCGCAGGCGTCCGGCGGAAGGTCCAGCGGCCAGTCCTCCAGGGGGCGATTGTGGCACCAGAACAGCAACTCGGGAAGGCTGCCCGGGACTTCTTCCACACCACGCAGCAGGCAGGCCAGGACCGTCCGGTCCAGTGCCCGCTGGGCTTCCGCGGGGTAGGGCAGCGTGAATGAGTCCAACTCTCCCAGATCGGCGAGTTCGACGACGGCTCCGGCGATGGTCCGCAGCAGCTGAACGTCCGGGTAGTCGAGCCAGTCGGCGCCGGCCGGGCGGGTTGCAGGCATCAGGGCTCCTCAACTGTGGCGAGATGGGTACGTCCGGGAACGCACCAGTCACGGGCCTCGCAGCTGCGGCAGGCGCGGCCTGGCGCAGCTGCAAAGGTGCGGTCCTCGACCCAGGGGCGGACGAGTCCGGCGATCACCTTCCGGGCCTCGGCAACCACCTGCGGTCGGGAGGGGTCCAGTTCCTCCAGGGTCAGGTCGTCCGTGTGGAGCAGTTCCAGCTCGACCCTCGCGCGGGTGAGGTCACCACCCAGCGCACCAGCGGCCAGCAGCAGGACTCCGAACGCCAGCTGCGGGTAGCTCGCCATCAGCGAACGTCCCTCGTAAAGCCGCCGTCCGGTGGTCTTCGTCTCCCGCCACACCCAGCCTCCGCCTCGGGTGTGCAGCAGGTCGGGGGTGGCGATGAGCACCAGGTCAAGCTCTTGGTCGTAGCAGACCACCTGACGCTGGACCTGCACGGCCTCACTCGGTGGCAGGTCGTTCAGCGGGCACACGTAGCTGTGCTGAACGAGCATGGCCGCACCGTCCTCGGCCTCCCGACCCGAGACGCGGTGGCCCTCCGCCGACCACTCCGACGGGTCCGACGGGCCGGGCAGGCCGCGACAGCCTTGGTGCGGGGCAACGGCGTGACGCTCGTTCAGCCAGCCGTCAACAGCCCGGCCCCGTCGGACCTGCGCGCTCTCGGGCTGCGCCGATCGCAGCTTGAGCTGCCTGGTCGCGTGGTACTTGGCAGGACACTCCGCGTATGCGCGCAGGTCGGTGACGGAGACGCTGCGCCGTGGCCTGAGAACCGCTGCCGAGCCGATCTGCAGCAGGCCCGCGCTCATGGGGAGTGCAGCGCATCCGTGCAGCGCCTTGCAGTCGACGCAGCTTGAGCCTGGCTGGGAACGGGTGTCGTCCAGCGCCCGGGCGAGCGCCGGCCAGCCCTGCTCCGCGAACTGCCGCCGGGCCTCCTGCCTGTCCCAGTCGAGCAGTTCGACTGCCCTGCCGTCTCCGCAGCCGAACTCGACGACTCTGACGCGTTCGGGTGCAGCCCCTCGCCCGTAGGGGAGCGCTTCGAACGGCACCGGCTGGTACCGGGACTCCCACCCGCCGGTTGCCGGCCGCCCGCAGGCGGCGACGTACGCCGCGACTGCCTTCTCTGCCTGGGGACGGTCGCACTTGGCCGCACCGAAGGACATCAGCCACAGATCCCTGGCCGTACCGTCGAGTGCTGCGTAGCGCCGACCCCATGCCGTGGCCTCGTACGTGTCCGCGCCGCGCGAATCGACCGGTCTCCGCCCCTTGCTGGCCACCCACCTGTCGCGCACCGGGAGCGTCAGCGGCAGCCCGGCGGCAGCCCTGGCCTGCTGGTCCGCCTCGCGGGCCGCGAGGTAGCGGTGCACCGCCTCGATGCTCCACTCCACGAGCACCGGATGCGCCCTGCGACCGCGGTAGCGGCCGAACGTCCCGTCGGTGTGCCGGATTTGCTCGATCACCTCCTCGACAGGCTTTCGATCGTGTTCAATCAAGTCCAGCGCGCCCATGAGGACCTTGAGGGTGAAGTCCTGCAGTTCGCCGTCCGACTCCTGGGCCCGAACGTCCGCAGCCAGCAGGGGTCGCGCGTCGCTACTACGCTTCAGGGGGCAGTCGCGTGGATCCAGCCGCGCGGTCGGCAGGTTCGTGCGGACCAACCTGATGTCGCCCCCAGTACCACGAGGTATCGGCCAGTGGGTCATGAACGCCTCCCGGATCGGTGCGAGCGCACGCCGACGAGTGCTCTCGCGGAACGCCCAGGGCATCCAGCGAGGCATCTCCAGCATGACACACTTCCTCTGTGAACTGAGCCAATAGACGCCTTGAGGTATATTCCATTCACGAGATCCGGTGCAGGGCGCGCGCAGGGGGCAAGACGATGGAACCGGGAGACATCCTGGGCAACCGGTACAAGCTGCTCAGGCCCAGGGGCCGCGGCGGCATGGCCGAGGTATGGGAGGCTCAGGACCTCATCGAACCGCGCCGCGTGGCCGTCAAGTTCCTCCGTCCGGACCGGGGGCCGTCAGACTCCCTCGATGAGGAGCAGTGGTGCGCCGAACTGGAGCGCATGCGCGGCCGCTTCCGGCGTGAGGGCGCGCTCCTACGCAAGTTGCACCACCGCAACATCCCCGAGCTCTACGGCCAGGGCGACCATCACGGGGATCCCTACATCGTTATGCGCCTGGTGGAGGGCAAGAACCTGCACGAGTTTCTGGAGCTGTACACACCCACCGTGGAAGTGGCCGCAGCCATCGGCCACCAGATCGCCGACGCCCTTGCCTGCGCGCACGACCTGCCCGTAGTCCACCGGGATCTGAAGCCCTACAACCTGATCATCGACGAGGACGGCATGGTCGTCCTGATCGACTTCGGC
This sequence comes from Kitasatospora sp. NPDC088351, assembly GCF_040685575.1. Classification (NCBI taxonomy): domain Bacteria; kingdom Bacillati; phylum Actinomycetota; class Actinomycetes; order Kitasatosporales; family Streptomycetaceae; genus Kitasatospora; species Kitasatospora sp. NPDC088351. The sequence continues at coordinate 10,421 of NZ_JBFBIL010000093.1, forward strand.
ATCGCCAAACCGTTGTGGCCGGGGGTCACCGACTACACCCCCCTCGGAAGCACAGTGGGCAGTCGTGGCTACGAGGCGCCCGAGCAGATCCTAGAGCGCCAGATCACGCCCATGACGGACCTCTACGCCCTCGGCTGCGTGCTGTACCGGCTGCTGACCGGCAGGCCTCCGTTCATCGGCGAGGGACTGCGGGATCAGCACGTGCACGCCCTTCCCTATCCTCCTTCGCACTTCGTCGGACACATCCCGCCCGAACTGGATGAGCTCACTCTGCGATTGCTGGCGAAGAACCCGGACGGGCGCCCGGAGAGCGCACAGGTGGTCAGCGCGGTCCTCCGCGCCCATGCACCGCGCGTGGGAGCTCCCGCTCCCTCGCCTCGGATCGAGCCGGACCCCACCAAACCGCTGCGTGTCCCCGCGTCCGCCGGCTCCCCGGAGCTCTCCGCACCCCCGGCCGCGATCCAGCGGAGGCGGCGCGCATCCACGTTCCTGAGCAGGCGATCCTTCCAAGAGGCCCGGATCGAGGCCAGAGCCGAGATCGACACGAGTGACCCGGGTGATGCCGTCGAGCGGCTGGCTTCGCTGCTGGAAGCAGCCCGGCGTGACTGGGGAACCTCAGATCTGCATGTTCGAGCCGCCTATCTGGTGGCCGCTGACGGGTACCGCGTCGCTGGCGATTGCGCAACCGCGATGACTCTCTACGAGGAACTGGTGGTGCTGGCGCAGGACAGCGACGACCCCAGCGACGTAGCCGACTGGTTGGAGGGCACCCTCGGCGCCGCGGAATGCCGCATCCCGTTCGGAGAGCTGCGTGATGCCCTAGGTGCACTCGCCGTGGTACTCGAAGCCCTCCCCCGGATCGACGAGGAGCGCGCATTCCACCTGCGCCGACGCTGCCGTGAGGTCGGCATCGAGCTCTCGGAACTCGGCTACGACGAAAGCATTGCAAAGCTTCTGTCGGCCCTGGGCAACGACTGACGGCTCCGCACCGGACGCGCCTACGCCGCTCAGGACAGCAGGCCCAGCCCTCGCAGGCGTCCGGCAACCAGCCCGTCGCCGAGCTCCCGCAAAAGCTCGGATCCGGCAGCTCCCAGCGAGCGCAGTGCACTCTCCAGAGCCAGCAGTCGGCGGAACACCTCACCGTAGGGCAGTTGTTCGACAAGTGGCAGTTGCAGCACCTGTAGCTTGCGAACATCGATGCGTGCCGAACTGGACGTGTGTGAACTCGCCTGCCGGGCGTTCGCCGGGGCACGCAGACAGGCGGCGAGGAACCACGGATCGATGACCGCCGGATCCGTGCGCAGCGCATGGAGCTGCGGCCCGAGCGCCAGTGAGCCTTCCTCCTGCACCCACACCTGGAAAGCGCGCTCGACACCAACCACGATCACATCGCCAGGCTCCGCCACGGTCAGTATGCCTTCCTCGACTGCCTTCTGAGCCGCAGTCGCAGACAACCACCCGCCTGGCTGACCGTCCAGAATGAGGTCGGCGACGCTCATGGTGGGCACAGCGCCACTGGCCCGCATACTCGTGTCCTGCTGAGTGTCAGGTAGCGGCAGCCCGGTCCTCAGAGACAGAGCCCGCGCCCGGTCGAGGTCCCCCACGGTCACGGTGGTGACCGATTCACCATCAGCAGAGGTACCAATTTTGGAAAGCAGCCGCGAATGCTCTCCCAGCTCGCGCAGCAGCGCGTCGAACCGGCCCCAGGAATCGGCAAGCTCAAGCTGCACATCCGCCGACCTCGCCGGGACGTACCGGGCCGGTGTGAGATCCACCTGCTCGTCCAGCAGATCCATCACCGGCACAGCGAGCGAGCCCGGTACGGACTGTTGCGACGCGTTGCCCCGCCCGTTCTCCCACCCGAACGCGGCCGCTGCGTCAAGGACATGCCGGTGCAGCCGGTCCCAGTCGATTGTCTGAGCTCCCCTCGCCGCACCACCAGCGTGCGACGAGGCGGCATCCAGCAGGAACAGGTGTCGCGGTCCTGGACCGCCCTCGGCCTCGGGCGCTCTCAGAATCCACAGGTGCAGAGATACGCTGTGCGGCTGAGCGACACCGGCCGGCAGGGCGACGACACCGCGGAGGGCGCCCACGCGGAGCAGCGCTCCACGGATACGCCGACCGGCGCGGCGGGAGGAGACCGCAGGGGGAAGCAGGACTACCGCCGTCCCCCCGGGGCGCAGTCGGGCCAGTGCATGCTCGACCCATGCCAGCTCCGGCTCTGTTCGCGGCGGAAGGCCGAAGACCCACCGGGGGTCGGTGGCGAGCTCTTCGTAGCCCCAGTCGCGCTCGTTGAAGGGCGGATTGCACAACACGACGTCGGCGCGGACCTGATCGAGCGGATCGTTCCGGAGGGAGTCCCCGTCGCGGATGTCCACCGAGGACGGACGGTGGCCGCGGGATGCCCCTGCCGCCTCGGCCTCCACAAAGCCCAGCCGAGTGCCGGCCAGCGCAGCGAGCGTCGGATCGATCTCCACGCCCAGAAGGTTCGGCCGGGAGCTCTTGGAACCGCCCGCCCCCCAATGCGCAGCTGCCGCCTGAAGCAGGCCACCGGATCCGCAGGCCGGGTCGAGCACCGTGACTGGACCTTCCTCCTCACCGGCCACCGCTGCGGCAAGATCGGCCATAAGCCTGGCCAGAGGCTCGGGAGTGGTGCTGATCTGGCGCACATGGGCATCGAGCCAGCGTGCGAGCAGGAAGTCGAAGGTCTGACGCCCGCCCTCGTGACGCGCGGTCTCCACCGCCTGTTCGACGACACGCGACGTCCGGGCGGATGCCCCGCCTCCAGCCGCCGCGGCAGCAGCCGGCTGCCCGGCCAGCACGAGCTCTCCCGCCCGGGCGATCGCCCCGCCCATTGCTGCCCGGTCCCCCAGGGCCTCGAACTGCGGCCACAGTCGTTCGCGCTGCCCAATCCGGTCGAGCTTCCCCTGGTCCAGGAGCCATTGCTCCACCGCCGCCAGGGAGAACTGCGGGCTGGTGTCACTGCCTCCGACCGGGGCGGGGAAGTTCTCGTGCCTCCTCCGCCAGTTGCTCACGGCGGCCCGCCCGACCCCTGCGATGCGCGCGATCTCCGCGAGGGTCACGGACACGTCAGTTGGCTCAGCCACAGGGGTCTCCGAACGGTCGGGAAGAGGCGGGGAAGGTCTCATGGTTGCTTGTGGCTGGCACGCCTCCTCGCCGTACGGCTACATTATACCGTCGTTGACAGAGTTCACAGAAGGAACCCCGCGACAGTACTGGACCTCTCTGGCGGCCCCACGACCTGCTGGTGCGGACGACGGCTGCTCATCCGGCGATGAAGGGGCTAGGCTCGTCGTCCTGCGCAAGGAGGTCCGCGACCTGCGCCGGGCGAACGAGGTCCTGCGTACCGCTTCGGCGTTTTTCGCGGCCCAGCTCGACCCGACCCGGCCCAGGTGATCGCGCTACTCGACGAGCACCTCCACCTGGGAGTCGAGCTGGTACCCCGGGAGACGGGCACCGCGCCCTCGCCCTACTACCGGCGGCGCCTGCGCGATCGGCAGCCCACCCGCCGCGAGAGGGAGGACGCCGTCCTCATCGCGACCACGAGACCGTCCTCGCCCTCCCGGCCTGGACGGCACTCACCCTCGGTGGCCCCCGCTACCGGGACAGTACGCACCCCGCCGTCCTCGCCCTGGTGGCCGCCGCGCTCGGCGCCGACCAGCAGGCTTGGCAGCGCTTCGCGGACAGCCCGATCAGCCACTCCGGCCCCAACGCCTGGCTCCGCCTCGGTGAGATCCTTGGCGCCGCCGCGCACGGAACCCCGTGGCCGAAGCCGCCCGCGTCCCGCTGACCTGCGGTCCGACCACAGATAGCGGGCGGGTTCTGCCGGGGTCTGGCAGCCTGGTAGCTCGGGTTTGGGCTGCTGCAGTTTTGGCAAGCAACGGATCTTCGGGTCAGTCGGCCGAGGCACGGCCTTCCCAGGTGTACCGCAGCTGGTAGCTGCCGACACCGCCTGACGGACGGGCGCGGTAGGTAGTGATAAGGGCAGCCAGCCGCAGCGGACCGAGAGCTTCGGCAAAGCCGCCATGGCTGTCTACGAGCCCTGGGCTCAGGCGAGTCCTGGCCTTGCGGGGAAGAATCCGTGCCTGCCATTCCCCGTCCTGCGAAACATCACCACGTGGGCCTGCTCGACGACGTCAAGGGGCGGTGGCGTGTTCTCCACGATGATCGTCTGCCCCGGCGAGTCGAGGAAGTGTCGGTAGAAGCTGTCATTGACCTCAGGAGCCAGCCGTGCCTCGTCCTCGTCACGGAGCTGGCCATAGGTCACCAGCGGCGAGTCCAGCACGAGGAACCCCAAGTGCGGGAGCCTGCGGTCGATGCAGTACTCGGCCAGCGCCGCGGAGAATGCGGAGCGCAGCAGCGCCTGCATTCCCCTGCCGTGCTCGGCGCGGGCCTGGCCGCCAGCGCGGACGTCGCCGCTGTAGGGGTCGTAGCCGGCGTGCTCGGTGCCCGGTACGTGCCACCGTTCGAGGTTCCGCTGGAGCACGGAATCGAACACTCGCACCGTCCGTCCGGGGATGAGCGAGTCTGCACGTTTGGTGGGCATCGTTCCGGCGGCGACCAGTTCGGCGCGGTGCTCGTCGAGTTCACCGATGCGCGCCAGCACTTCGAGGTTGCGCTCAATCTCCGAGCGCTCCGCCAGGATCTGGTCGAGCTCGCCCTTCGCCGGGAGGAGCTGCTCCTCGATCATCAGGATCGTGCGGTCGAGTTCGGCACCTCTGACACGCATCCGCTCCTGCTGGTGGAGGAGGTCGTCCCGCTGTTCCTCCAGGTCGGCAATGGTGAGCCGGAGGTCGGCCAGCAGGGCCTGGGTCTTGGAGGTCTCCGCGGTGACTGCCTCGTGTAGGTGGGTAGTCTCGTGGTTGTCGTGCGCGGATTCCTGGTGCTCGGGCTCCGCCCCGCAGAACACGCAGCGGCCGGCCCGGAAGTAGCCGAGCAGATTGCCGGCCTCGCCGACCATCTCCAGCCGGGCGAGGTCCGACTCGTACTGTCGTCGGAGGATGTCGAAACGCCCTAGCAAGTCGCGTACTTCGCCCAGGCGCACCGCCAGTCCTTCCTCGGCTTCGGTGTGCTTCGTCCGCTCGGCCGCGATCCGGCTCTGTCGCTCTGTCGCCTCGCGCAGCGAGGCCGTCACCATCTCGAGGGTGGCCGCCAGTCGGGCCTGGCGTGCCCGCAGTTGGCCCTCGTTCTCCTGAGTGGTCTGCTTCGCTGACAGGTCGATCACCAGTTGGTCGAGCAGGGCGATCTTGCTCTTCTGGATGCGGCGTTGGGCGGCGTTGGGTACTTTGCTCGCCGGCGGCTCGTCCTCACCGGTGAGGACGAGTTTCATCACGGACCTAGCGGCGGTCTTCGCGGCGTTGCCTCGGACCCGCTGCGAGGGCGGCGTCTGGTCGACCATCCGTTCGTCGGTGACGACTGCCAGGTGAGTGAGGTCGGCGAGTCTGAGGTGCTCGGTGTTTCCCGCTTCGTTAGTGCGGATGTACGCGTCCGCCAGGCCGAGTCGGTCGAGCAGGTAATGGGAGACGTCGCGCCGGTTCTTCGTCCGCCGGGCGTACAGCACCGTGTCGGGGGCGGCGTGGACGAGGCCCCGCAGGTCGGCTTCGTGTACGTGCACGTTGTTGCTGCCTGGTGCCCGTACGAGGGTGAGCGGACTGCCGTCCGGCAGGAACAGCCCGAGCAGGATCTGGCTGTAGCCCTCAGAGTGCGGGATCGCGGGCGTGATGTGCCCGCCGAGCATGTAGTCGATGGAGTCGACGATGAAGGACTTGCCCGTGTTGGAGTCACCACAGATCAAGGTGAACTTCGGGGAGAAGGCGACCTGCGCGTCGGGGAGGCCGGAACCGGCGTAGGTGAGGTGCGTCAGCGTGAGGTCATTCATGTCCGTCCCTCGAGTGGTGCGCGCTCGCGGCGAGCTGCTCGCGCCAGGTCTGCGTGATGGCCCGCGTGGCCGCCAGCGGGTCGGTGTGCGGGGCGAGTCGCTCCACTGCCCAGGTCGCCCGCTCGCACAGCCGGCCGACATAGGGCGCTTCGAAGATCCCTAGGAAGCTGGAGCCTCGGGCCGTCGCCCGGTAGACCAGCCCCTCGGCCGTGGCGTCGATCGAGGCCAGGCCGGCCCGCATCAGGACGGCCAGCCCCTCGTGGAGGAGTTCGCGTTTTCGGCCGAGTTCGCCCGGCTGGGCGGGCAGTTCGGGCAGCAGGCTGGGCGGCCCGCCGAACCGCTCGCTGTGCAGGACGGCGTGGTCGAGCACAACGAGCGCAGCGAGATCAAGTGCCTCCGGGTGGGCCTCGGCGAGCAGGGCCAGGGCCCGCATGCCCACCTCCACTGGACCGTTGAGGACGTTCACTGCTCGCCTCCGTCGCACCACGTCAACTTGTCGTCGTTCGCGAACTGGTGACACATACCTTTGCGTTGAACCTGCTGGAAGTGCGACGCGATGACCGATCCCGACACCTGCAGGTTCCCGGCCTGGGTGACGACCGCCCGCAGCCGGTGCCAGCCCGACTCGTGCTCGTCGTCTGCCACTTCCACCAGGTTGGCGAGCACGTCGTCCTGCAGTTCCGTGTAAGCGTCGCCCGGGACGCTGTCCCGGGCGTACATGCGCAGTGCTTCGGCCGCGTAGAACGCCTCGCGCTGCCGCCGCAGATGGCTGCCGGACCGAGGATGGCCGAAGGCGTCGTCCACCGTCACGACCTGCTCCCCCAACCGCTCCCGGTACACATCGACCAACTGCTCCAGGAACCGGGCTTCATCGACGGCGGGCTTGGGCGGCACGGGGAGCTTCGCGGGTTCGCCAGAGGGGGGGTAGTTGAAGCGGGCGGCGAACAACAGGGACTTGCTGTAGACCTCCAGCATCTCGTCCAGGTTGACGGTCCAGAACATGGAAAATTCGGTGGCCTCGGCGAGCTTCGCGACGTCCCCGAGGAGTTGCGCGGGTAGCTTCGTCACGGTCTGGGAGCGACCACGCAGGTATTCCAGGAAGCGGGACTTGAGCTCGTCGGGTGTCAGCACCAAGTCCTTGAGCCGAGGGTGGATCCTGGGGGCGACGAACGTGTAACGCGTCGGCAGCGTCCTGGTGGTCTCGACCGCCGCAACGAAGGGCTTGACCATCTCTGGCAACGCGTCGGCAAGGGCCAGATCGTCGTGGTAGAGCTTGCACTGGAAGCAGTGCCACTCGCCGTTGAGACGCCGCTCGGTGAAGAATGCCACCACGTCGGCGCCCCGGTCGTTGCTGCCGCCGATGATCTCAGCACCCAGGTAGCCCTCCTCCGACGCCCGCATGCGCACCCACTCATATGTGAAGCGCTCCCACTCGGCAGGCTCCCAGTACCAGACCTGCTGTAGGGGAGTACGCCGGTCGAACTGGTTGGGCACCACGAGAGCAACCGGAACGGTGTACTGCGACACGGACACCGCACTCACCGCGATGCCCGGCCTACGCGACAGATCTTCCATCCCCACCCCCAACGCGCCACCGTGATCAAGCGCACTGGGTGTCCATACCACCACAGACCGCCGACGAAAACTCCGTTCCGGGTACTGATGCACCAACTGCCACTGCCTGCCCTGGCCGCGCACTGCTCGACGGCAGCGAAGCAGTCCATCACGACGGAGACCCCTGCGGCGCAAACGCCTGCAAACGGCAGCTCCAGCCAGCAGTGGCTGGCCCGCGGCGACCGCAGCGTCTACAACCCCGTCTCCCGTCTGTGCGTCGACGACCCGAACACCGACACCACATCCGGCACCCAGCTCATCCTCAACACTTGCAACGACACCCCCGCCCAGAGCTGGACCATCGCGTCTAGGCCGCGTATTCGGTCGTGATCAATGGGTTCGGGTGAGGTCCTTGATCCAGATCATTGCGCCGCGGAGGTGAAGGCCGGCGAGGTAGCTTTC
>NZ_JBFBIL010000094.1:0-17249 GCF_040685575.1 Kitasatospora sp. NPDC088351
CGCCCGCTCCCGGACCTCACTGGGGTATGGCTTCCTCATAACGGACTCGATCCTTCCAAGAGAACGAGTCTCGGTCAAACCCGCAGCGGTTCAGTTCCGCGTGCACCCTCGGAACCCCGTAGGCGCCCCGCGTCTCCCGGTGGACCGCCTGGCACAAGCAGCGGTGCGGGCGCGGACGGCGACCCCGCAACGACCAGCAGTCGGCCGGCGGGGGCGGGTATCCTCCGGCAGACGACGGCACGGGGTAGACGCCGGTGGGGGTGTACACCGCGGGCACCGGGGTGCGGCGCGCACAGCCTGCCCGATTCCCTGAAGCGCGGCAGCCACCCGTAGCCGCCGGCAGGGCGCAGCCAGGGGTGTGCAGCAGCCGCGGACTTGAGTATCCGTACTCAAGGCGACCCAGGGGATCCGCGTGAGGATGACCGGATGCCTCGGTTGGTGGTCGACGTTCTCGTGACCGTTGTGCTGACCACCGTGGAGGTGGTGGCATTGGTCCTCGCCTTTTTCGCCATCGGACTCAAGCAATGGGCCGCGAACAAGGGAGGTGGCGGGGTCACACTCAGCCTGAAGCGGGCCGTCTGCGCCGTGGCAGTGGTGTCGTTTGCACTGCCCTTGGCGTGTGCGTACGGGCTGCTTCTCCTGCAGCTGTCGATCGCGGCGACCGCCCAGTGCCTGCTGGTGGTGGCCATACCATTCCTTCGCCCCGTCCTGATCGGTGTGAACCGTCTGCGGGAAGGCGTCACGCGTCGCTGGCACGGACGCCGGCGGCACTGACGCGCCCGCAAGCAGGGGTGGCCAAGACTGGGGGCAGGTGGGCGCTCTCCAGAGCGGCCAAGCGCTCGCCTGCCGTCTCGGCCCGGACGAGGGTGTGGCGGGCCTGGACGATGTCGTGGCCGACGCCGAGGCACCAGGCCAGGAGCGTATCCACGGTACGTATCCAGGGGCACGGACGAAACTCCCTGATCAGGACCTATGAAAGCGCTGAGCGAAGCGTGTTCCCAGGCTGCACGTGATCGTTTCCCGCTCCGAACGCGCGCTGCGGGAGTGTCTTCAGCCGGACATCCCGGCTGTCCGGCCACAGTGTGCTGTCTGTGGCGGCTGGCATGATCAGCTGCGTGATTCGGCCTCTTCCTTCAGCACCGTGCCCTCGGACCGGAGGAGCCGTCGTGGGGGTTGCCGGGTGAATTCGTGGGAACTCGACCCGGCGTACCGGGCGGTGGTGCGGGCGTTCGTGGACGGGGATCCGCTCGACCAGGTAGGTGGGCCCCTCGACGTTCGCTCGGTGGTGGCGGGCATCCGTACGGAGACCAAGGACGGGTTCCTGCTTGAGGAGGTGCCATGGGACCGCTTCCCGGAGGGTGCCCGGGTTTGGGGGGCCATGGAACGGTTGCGCTCGGGCGACGCCGCCGACGTTGGTGGTGCGCTCGGCATGCTGATCGGCCTGTGTGCCAACGACATGAGGGCCGCGGCCGCGCCGACGGTGCCCTTCCTGATTCGGATCGGCACTGGTCCGGAGGCCGGCTACCGCGCTGAGGCCCTGTCCGTGGTGGGCGAGGTGGCGCGCATGCGGCACCAGGGCGTGTGCACGCGTGACGACATGCTGCGGTTCTACGGCGATGACGAATGGTGTTTCGAGGTCACCGGCTACTTGCAGAACTGGTCGGTGCAGGCCGCCCGCGACGCGATCTCCGCGGACACCGGTCTTCTCCTGCCCCTGCTCGACGACCCCGACCCCGCGTTGCGCATCTCCGCCGCATACGCGCTGGCGGCCGCCTCCGACCGTGCGCGGGACACCCTCACCGCGTTCCGCTCCCGCCTGCCCGCCGAGCGCAATCCGGCCGTACTCGCGAGCTTGGTCCTGGCGATCGCGCAGCTGGCCCGGGCGCACCAGGACCTGGGGACGGTGGTGTGGATGCGGGCCTGCTGGTCCGACCCCGTACGACCGCCCGTGGTGCGGGTGAGCGCCGCGCTGGGGTGGATGTGCCTCACCGACGTGCCGGTCCCGGACGAACTGCGCGCCATGCTGGACGACCTCGTCACCGACGAGACAGCCCGGTCGATGGCGCCGCTGCCGTGGATGCGCGCGATCGAGACCGCCAGGACCAGCGGCCTCCACCGCTGCCTTCGCAGCATGCTGGACCCCGACATGGCTGACATCGGAGACTGCGACGGCCCGTGGTCCTGACCATGGCCCAGTCACCAGCCGAGCCTTGCCTGGCGGTTCCTCAGCGGCAAAGGGTCCGCACTGCTCCGACAGGTCCAGGCTTCGGCCGCAGTGCCACCTTCGCCGCAGGTCTGGTCAAGTCATTGCGAGTCATTGCTGGTTGACGAGGTGGCGGGATAGCTTCACCCCTGTACCACCCGTCATGCACCTGCCTGGCCGGCACTCTGCTGTCGGGCGGGTCCTGCACCCGGATGATGTGGAGACCACATGGCTCGACGACGTTCCTTACTCCGGCTCGGCCTGGTCGTACCGATCGTGCTGTCGCTGACCGCCTCGCTCGGATTCCTCCCCGCGTCGGCCTCGGCGACGCCCCGAATACCGTCCGCCGCGCGGGCCGAGGACGCGCACACCCTGGCGTACGTCGTCAACACCAAGACCGACCGTCGCACGATCGCAGAGGTGCAGCGGGCCATCACCGCCGCCGGCGGCACCATCGTCGTCACGTACGACGGGATCGGCGTCATCGTCGTCCACTCGGCGAACCCCGACTTCGGCAGGCGGCTGCGCGCGGTGCGCGGCGTGGAGTCGGCAGGTACCACGCGGACCGCGCCGCTCAGCGCGGCGGGGACGACCGACGAGGGTGCGGTGCGGTACCTCTCCGAGGCCGAGGCCGCGAGGATCGGGAAAGCGTCCGGCGACGGCACCGAACCCCTCGAAGCCGAGCAGTGGGACCTGCGGGCGATCGGCGCGGACAAGGCCGCGAGGATCAACCCGGGCAGCAGGGACGTCACGGTCGCCGTGATAGACACCGGCGTCGACGACACCCACCCGGACCTCGCTGCGAACTTCTCCCCGTCGCAGTCCGCGAACTGCGTCAGCGGCAAGGCCGATACCACGTACGGCTCCTGGCGGCCGGTGGACGCGATCCACTTCCACGGCACGCACGTGGCGGGCACGATAGCCGCGGCCCGCAACGGCATCGGCGTCGCGGGCGTGGCACCCGGTGTGAGGGTCTCCGGCATCACGGTCTCCCAGCCCACCCCGCGCCAGCTGATCTACGCCGAAAGCGTCGTCTGCGCCTTCGTGTTCGCCGCCGACCACGGTGTGCAGATCACCAACAACAGCTACTACGTGGACCCGTGGCAGTACAACTGCCTGGACGACCCCGACCAGGAGGCCATCGTCGAGGCGGTCAACCGCGCCCAGCTCTACGCGCAGCGCAAGGGCATCCTCAATGTCGCCGGGGCCGGCAACTCCGACCACGACCTGGCCTCCAAGGCCTTCACCGACGGTGTCAGCCCCAACGACTCCACCCCGGCGAACCGGACGGTCGACCCGCACAGGTGCTGGGAGCTGCCCGCACAACTGCCGGGCGTCGTCACGGTCAGCGCGACCGGTGCCAGGAGCGCGAAGTCGTACTACTCCAGCTACGGCCTCGGCGTGATCGACGTCGCGGCGCCGGGCGGCGACCAGTACCAGGCCTCGGACACACCGTCCGGGGAAGGCGGCATCCTGTCGACGCTGCCGAACAACCAGTACGGCTACCTCCAGGGCACGTCCATGGCCACTCCCCACGCCTCCGGTGTGGCCGCGCTCCTGAAGTCCGCCCACCCGGACGCGACCCCGGCCCAGTTGCAGGCACTGCTCAAGGCCCAGGCGGACAACCCGGGGTGCCCGGCCGACCCACACGGCGGGAACGGCGACGGCATCGTGGACGCCGCCTGTGCGGGCGGCAAGCGCATCAACGGCTTCTACGGCTTCGGCATCGTCGACGCGCTGCGCGCGGTCAAGTAGTCGGCACCGCACAGGTCCCGCTGCCGTAGTCGTCCCCGCGACTACCCTGTTCCGCGCCTGAACGCGGACGCCCCCGGCCATTCCGGCCGGGGGCGTCCGCGTTCTTCGGGCCCGTTGGGTCAACGGGCGTACAGGTAGCGGTCCACCGGGCACAGCAGGCGCCGGTCACCACCGGGCCCGGGCCTGCCGTGGGGCTTCACCACGGGGCCTACTTCGATGTGGGGAGGGCCTCTTCCTCCTCCGCGGCCGCGGCCGTCCGCCGCCGGACTTCCGCGCAGCCCGGGCGCCAGCAGCAGGGTCGCGGCCGACGAGGCCGCCGCGGTCGCCACCATGTCTGTGGCCAGCGAGGTCAGCTCGGCCACCGAGCCGGCCACCACCGCGCCGACACCCTGCATGGTGAGCATCCCGGAGCTGTGCAGGCCCAGCGCCTGCCCGCTCAGCTCGTCCGGCGTCAGCGCCATCAGCCGGTCCTGCAGCAGCAGCCCCGCCCCGTACCCGAAGGTGGCTGCCGTGACCCAGGACCAAGGCGATGGGCAGTCCCGGGTCGAACACGAAGAGCGGGTACGGGGCGGCGTGCCGCCTCCCGGGCCAGGGCCCGGATCAGTGCGGACGGGTCGTCGAGGTACGGCACCACGTTCTGCGGGGATCCGGTGCGCATCAGCCCTGTGAGGGCGGTGATCCGTACCTCGGCGTGGCGGCTGCGGGCCAGGCGGCGCAGCGGCTCGACCTGGTCGGTCCACACCGCCTGCCGGGCGGCGGCCTCGGCGGCCCGGGCCCTGACCTGCCGGCCGGGGTCGCTCTCGGCGAGGGCCACGAGGTCACGAAACCTGAGGCGGTGCGCGGTGGTGTCGAGGACGAAGCGACGCACCACCGGGTCGGGGGCCGTGAGAAGCCTTCCGGACAGGGCCGTGCCCGACTCGGCCAGCAGCGGCACGAGTAGTTGACCGTGGGCGAAGGCGCCGCGCTGGCGCCGGTTGGTCAGCAGGGCCGTACGCACGGTCGCCGGGGTGGCCAGCAGGGGGTTCTCGTGGAGCAGCACGGCCAGAGCCGCGCACGCCGGCTCCCGTACCCGGCGGACCCAGTCGCTGGTCCGCAGGACGAGAAACGGCATCATCTCGGGACGCGGCTGGTGCAGCATCCGCCGCACCACGCGCTCACGGATGCGGCCATCGGCGTGCGAGGCCGCCAGGACAAGGGCGACCGGGTCGGCCTCGGTGAGTGATGGAGCGGGGCGCGTCGAGTACCACGGCTCCCGTCGTATGAAGGCGTCCAGGCGCAGCAGCAGCGCCGGACGTCCCGTCAGCACACGCAGCGCCTCAAGCGAGTCGTCAAGATCCCCGGCCGAGCCGACCGCCAGCAGTGCGGCGATCAACTCCTCGAACGCATCCCCGTCCCGAGACCGCGCCCCGGCCACCGCCAGCCGGACACGCTCCAGGACATCCACGCCCGGGAAGGCCGCGAGGCAGGCTGCTGACGACGGAAGAAGAAGTTCACCGCGTCATCCTGCCGGAGCCGATCAACCTGCCGCTTCCCGTATACGACGCCCACAAGATCCCTGTCCCGGGCCTCACCACTGCCGGCCGGACCCCGGCAGCCGCGATAACGATCGGCGTCCGTGGTTCACCGCACCTCGGTGTGGTGCTTCACCACCACATCAGCGCGGCCCTTCACCACTGCCCGCTCACAACACGTCCCTGAACAGCAAGAACCACCACCCAACCCCGGGTGACCAGCAACGCCGAACCCACTGAAAGCATCACGCCAATCATCACCAGGAGCTCACCGGGCCACCCCGCCCGGACGCCACCGGCACCCCCGCTGCCGGGCAGTACCGGCCCGGTGAGGCGTTCTGGGGCCCGCCGCCTCCGGGGTCCGCCCGGCCCCGGAGGAACTCACCCAGCCCCGCCGGCACTCCACCGACGGACTCCGGGACAACCCAGTGCGGCCCCCCTCCGGCCCCTCCCTGGCCGTACACAAGCCCCACCGCCCCCACATCCCACCCCTCGGGACCCGCACCCCGGAACCGACCCTCGCACCACCTCCTCGGGGCGCAGCGGCGGCTCCCGAGCGGCCCGGCCGTACAGGGATGCAGGAGGTGTCGCGAACCCGGGCGTCCGGCCGTACGGAGATGCAAGAGCTGTCAGGGACTTCACCCCCGGGTCACGGCACAGCGCGGGGAGCAGACACAACCCGGCCAAGGGCAGGGGGCGGGGGCCGGGTCGGGGCGCAGCAGGCACCGCCACCCGGTCTTCAAGCGGACGGCCTGGCGGCCGCGGGTGGGTGTGCCGGCCCGGTGGCCGCACCCAGCGGGCGGCCGGGGTGCCGGGCAGGTGCGCGGTGCGGGCCTGCGGCACCGGCCCGGGTGGCGGGGGCAGGACGGAGGCCCCGATATCCCCTTGGAGCCACTGCCCTGCCGACTGTTGACCGGGCATGCGGCACGACACCGACCGACCCGAAGGAGAGACCTGTGGAGGATCCGCAGTTCACAGTCCTGCTGACCGACCCCTCGCCCGGCGGGCCTGCGGCCCTCAAGGCGGTCCGCGCCGTCACGGGCCTGAGCCTGTGGCACAGCAGACAGCTCCTGAACGGCGCACCCGTCACCGCGCGGGAAGCCATCCCCTTCGCCACCGCCGCCGAAGCGGCTGGACGACTGCGCCAGGCCGGTGTGCCGGCCGCCATCCGATGCGACTGGTGCCGGCGCACCCTGCCCGACGACGGCACCCCCGTCGGCCCCGGCCCGTGCACCTCCCGGGCATGGCCCACCGCCCACTGCCAGGCCAACTCCCTCACCACCTGCGACTGCGAGTGGTGCACCGCCTACGGCCCCCTGCCCGGCCACACCACCCCCTGAACCCATACCGCCACCCCGGGCGCAGGGGGACAGCCGCCTCGAGCACCAAGCCACGGCAGGTCAACGAGCGCAGCGGAGCGGCGGGTAGCGAGGAACTGGGGGGCCTGGCGGCCCGGCCCGCAGTGAAATGCGGGGCCGGGCCTGCGGCCTCGGCCGAGGGTGGGACGCAGACAGGGTGTGGCGGGTCAGGGACCGGGCGGCCTGCGGCCGCACCAGTGGATGGCCGGGACCGGGGCCTGACGGCCCGACCGGTAGCAGGTGCACGGGCCGGGCCTGCGGCACCGGCCGAGGGCGGCAGGCACAGAGCTGGACCGACGGGCGGGAGAAGTTCCACGGCCAAACCGCCCCCGCAAGCCGCCCGGACGGAAACGGGGGCAGCGGGGCGGGTGCTGGGTTGCTTCCGGCTAATCGTCAGGATACTGGTTTTTCCAGGAAACACAGGTCGGGCGCTGCCCTCCCGATGCCAGGAATTCCTTCACGGCCGCCCGGGCGAGGTCGATGGAAATCTCCGTCTGGTCGGGAAATTTGGTCCAGTGTCCGGCAAGGTAGTACTCGGGGGCATTCCTTGACTCCGGCGGACCCGCCGTCACGAAGTTCCCGCTGCGGTCGATGAAGAGCAGAACCCCAACCTGAAGCTCCTTGTCCGCCCCAACCTGGAAATCGTGATCCGGAATTTCAGTCTCAATAAATTCGTAACCCGGAATTCTAGGCTTGATCCGTTCCCGGTCCAGATGGATGATCTGGGCCAGGTTCTCGTTCGCCGGACCTTCGAGGAGTTCGTCGATCAGGGTGTCGACTTCCTCAAGGGAGTTGAGGTGGTCGGGCCTGCGGATCCGGTCCGGCCTGTATCGGAGTTCAGCACGTAGCACCATTCCCGCCACCGTGGAGCAGACAGCCCCGCCAGCCGACCGGGGCCCGCCCGGGCGGGACTGCGGACGGCCCCCCACGGCCCCGTCGGCAATCCGGCCAACGGCCGCGCGCTGGCCGGCCTCTTCGAAGGGTTCGTCGCCAAGCCCCCGGAAGATACCGGGTCCCAGGCCTGCCGAAGCCACTGTTCCACCGGCGCCCCCGCACGGCCACCCGGGACAGCGGGGCAGGCCACCCGGACAACGGTCCGCAGGCGTGACGGACGTCCCCCAGGAGCCAGGCCAGATCCTGTCGAGCAGCTCCCGCGCAACCACAACCGGGCTTTCCGGCATTCACCGAGCACGAATTCAGGACGAATCCCAAGTGGAACCCGTGGCCATTCCCAACCGGCCGTCAATTCCTTGGAAAGCCCGAACACCCTCCACCCCTGGACCGACCCTCCGCGGCCCCGCCGACGGACGAGACGAACACCCACCGTCACCAGACCGGACCACTCCACACCCCCGGGACGAGCCCGCAGAACCGTCACGAATTGGTTGAACCGATCCGAGCCATGGAGCCAGAAACCCCACGGATTCTCAACCAACCTGCCCGATGAGGTCACACCCCGGAACGCCCCCGAGAGCACACCAGACACCCCCGGAAACCACGGCGGCAGCCCGGACGATCCCCCTGGCAGCCGAAGCAGGGTTGCGTCACCAGCAACCGGTGACGCAACCCGCCGGCCCGGGCCCGGCAAAGAATCCGGCCTCTGACCAGCAGGCCGGGACAGCAGGACAAGCGGGCCGGACCGGATCAGGGGCAGCCACCACGGGCAGGCAGGCGGCAGAGGCGCCGGGGCCGAGGCCGGACACCGACACCGACACCGACACCAGAGCACACCCCACAGCAGGCCGGCTTGTGGTGGCCCTCGAGGTTACGTCACGGCAGGACGGTGACGGATCATCACCAGCAGACGGCCGCCGTGTGCGCCGGCCCCGCTGTGGTCGGCGGCTTCCCGGCCCGGCCCGCACCGGTCGTCCCGGCCTGTACTGCGGACAGGCGTGCCCTCGGGCCGCCCTGAGCCAGCGCCGCCTGGCCGAGCAAGCCCCGCGGCTGCGCGAGGAGGCCAGGGAACTGCTGGCGGGAATCGACCCGGAACTGGCTACCGCCGGGCTGGAGGCGCTGGACGGCGAACAGCTCGCCCAGGCCGTCCGGCAAGCCCGCGCCGCCCGCGAGCACCTGGTGGCCCTGTACGAGGCGCTCGGCCTACCGGCCGACCGGACGGTCGACAGGCCTGCCGGAGGCGACCAGACGCCCGGCCAGAACGCCCGCCCGGCCGGACGCGGCCCCCCTTCCCGGCCCCGGCCAACAGCC
Source organism: Kitasatospora sp. NPDC088351 (assembly GCF_040685575.1). Taxonomy (NCBI): domain Bacteria; kingdom Bacillati; phylum Actinomycetota; class Actinomycetes; order Kitasatosporales; family Streptomycetaceae; genus Kitasatospora; species Kitasatospora sp. NPDC088351. Next base: position 9,033 of record NZ_JBFBIL010000094.1, read on the forward strand.
CGTCCCCACCGAACTCATCGGCCTCTTCCTCGAACCCAGACCCGGACCGCAGATGCCGACCGGCTCCCCGCGGACAACGAGCCGCCCGACCAGGCCGCACCACCCCGTTGGCGCGGCCAATGGCCGATCCGCCTCCCGGAGAGCCCCGACGTGCTGCGCCGCGCCACCGCCGCCAGGGAAGCCGCGGACGAAGAACCCTCCCCGCCGAGGACCACGGAAGGGCGCACCGTGGTACTGACCTTCCACCCCAAGCCCTGCCAGTGGCCCGGCGAGCGGACGTGCATCTGCGGCCCCGGCGACGCCACCGGCAAGACCGTCGGGGCCGCGGTGGAGGACACCCCCGTACCACGGCTACGGCCTCTGGAGGGGAGGCGACGGGATTCTCCGCATCGAGCCCCAAGACCTCGCGGCCCCCGGACCTGCCCGCGGAAGACTGCACCGTGCAGTTCCTGGCGGTCGGCCCGGCCGGCCCGAAGAAAGGCGCCACCCCCCGGAGTTCCGGCCTTGCTTGGCCTTTCAGCCGGACAGCCTCGTCAGGATGGCGTCGGGCACCCTTTCGGCGTGGCTGCGGAACACCAGGCTGAACACCGCGAGCGCGCCCAGCATCAGGACCAGGCTGGACAGGCCGAACCGCTCTCCCGCCCAGACCGCGGCCGTGACGACCGCCACCCCGGCCCCGGTGCGCAGCGAGGCCCACAGCAGGGTGTGGTCCTTGGCGGGTTCCAGGCCTTCGAGCTGCTCGGCGGGCAGGAGGGCCGCGTAGTGGCCCCTGGTGTGGTTGGTGCTGATGGTCAGCAGTGTTTCGAGCAGGTCGTTGCGGTGCTGGGTGTCGAGGCGGAGTTCGGCTTGGCGCAGGGCGGCGACGACGAGTCGGCGGTGGGTACGGATCTGGTGGCGCCGCGGCCGGCCGACGCCTCTTTCCCGGGCGAGGAGGGCTCGTTCCAGGTCGCGGAGGCGGGAGCTGACCTTTCGGGTCGCCGCGCGGCGTCTGCGGTTCGGGCTGGCTGCGCGGGGGCCGAGGGCGGCGGCGGCGAGGACGGCACGTGCGGGAACCGACCACGTGCCGCCCAGCCGGCGCAGGCCGGTACCGAAGACCGACCACCGGGCCTTTGTCATGAGCACGGCGGCCACGGCGAGACCGGAGAGTACCGCCTGGAGCCAAAGGGGCGCCACGAGCCGGGTTTTCATTGTCACGACGCTGACTGCCGTGGAGTACAGGCCGAGCAGGGCGTTGTAGAGGTCCCTGCCGACGGCTTCGAAGGCTTTGGTGCGGCCGATGACCCGGGCGGTGATCCGTATGTTCGCAGCGGCCCGGGCCGGCAGGCCGGCGGCCCGGGCCGCGCGGGCGAGATCGAACAGCAACAGCTGGGCCCTGACCTCCCCGCCCACTCGGGCCAACTCCGCCCGGCGTCGGTACCAACCCGCCATGTGCGCCCCCTCCCCGGGATCCGTACACGACAGCGTTCCAGGTTCCGTTCGAGGGCGACAGGCCGCGTATCGGGGCCGGGGTTGTGCCACGTTCCCCGGCAGGGCCATCCCCTTGTCCGGTGAGCCGACGGCGGTCCCTCCCGGCGCGCCAACGCGGCGCCGGACAGTTCCTGTCGCGTGAAGCCGCTCGGCAAAAGCCTTCGGGGCCGCCGATGTCGGCCGCCCTGCGGCTCACACCTGCGCGAGGTGCGCCTTCATGACGGTGAACGCGGCCAGGTGCCCGATGCCCGCCCTGGCGAGCAGGCCGGCGACGGCGGCGACGTCCAGGGCGTGCTCGGAGTACGCGGTCGACGGGCCCTCCTTCGCCGGGCGCAGCGCGGCGAGCTTGGTACCGGCCGGGAGGAGGATGGCGGCTTCGCGGCGTCCGGCCGTGGTCAGGCACCAGAGCTTGCGGCCGTCGGACAGGCGCAGTTCCTCGCGGACCCGCCCGACCGTCTTCAGGTCGGCCGGGGCGTCGCGGATGGACTTGTCGCTGCGCTGGTGGGGCGGGACCAGCGGCCACAGTTCGCGGGCGGTGGCTCGCAGGAACAGGGCGAGCGCCATGAGGACGGCGCCCCGGACCGGTGCTGTCGATCCCCGCTTCCACCGTCCTCCTCCGCTGTCTTCGACAGCGGAGGAGGCAGCAGGGTTGTCGCCACGGCCCGAAACCCTTGTCCGGGGCACCTGACCAGCGGAAATGCGACCCTGCGGGGTTGGGGGCGTGGAGGTGGGGGCGGAGGTGCCGGCGGGGATGGTGGCGGGGATGGTGGCGGGCTGATTGTCCCGGCCGGGCGAGGCCTGCGCCGACCGGTCCGGAACGTGGCCGGCGCCCTGGCCGCCGTCGTCGGGATCGGGTTGGGCGAGCGCGGTGGCGGTCATCGAGTTGGCCTTCCGTCAACGGTCGGCCGGGGTCGGCACGGTGGCCGGCCCCGGCACCCGGGCACTCACCCGGGCGCCGCCGACACTGCACGAACTCGTCGACCAGCAGGCCAGCTTCCGCGACGTGGCGAAGTCCGTACACACCGCACGCACCCCCGCGCAGATCCCCTCCGCGCTGGCCGCCGCCTGGGAATCGGCACTGAGCGCGCCGTACGGGCCGGTGTGGGTGGAGATCCCGCAGGACGTCCGGCTCGCGCCGGTGACCGTACCGCCGGTCACCGGGCTGCGCGCCGAACCCCGGCCGCCGGCCCCCGCCCGGAGCTGATCGCCGAGGCGGCGGTGCTGCCGGCCGAGGCCGAGCGCCCGGTGATCCTGGCCGGAGGCGGCGTGGTCCGCGCCGGAGCCAGCGGCGAACTGCTCCGGCTGGCCGAGCTGTTGCGGGCCCCAACGTGCTGTCCCGCCCGCCGTGCTGCGGATGTTCGCGCCCACCCACCTGGACGCCTGAGCCACGGAGGGGGTGCGGCGGCCAGGCCGCCGGGGGCAAGCCCGTCTCCCCGGCCGTCCGGCGCCGTTCCGCCGGCCCTTGGATAGGCTGCCCGGATGGCCCTCGACTCCCCCCGGCTGCTGCGCGCCGACGCCGCCCGCAACGCGGAAAAGATCATCCGGGCTGCCCGGGAGGTCTTCACCGAACAAGGCCCCGACGCCCACCTCGACGAGGTGGCACGCCGGGCCGGCGTCGGCGCCGCCACTCTCTTTCGCCGCTTCCCCGACAAGGCCGCGCTCCTGCGGGCCGTACTGGACGAGCGCTTCGGCGGGCACGTCCGTCCCGTCATCCAGGCTGCCGCCCACGCCCCCGACCCCGCGTCCGGACTGGCCCGCGTGCTGGAAGCGGCGCTGGAATCGGTGGCCGGCGACTACAACGTGCTGACCGCCGCCCGCGCCGCCGGCGTCCTGACCCCGGCGACCGGACAGGAGTTCTTCGCCGCCCTCGACGCTCTCCTGGCGCGCGGTCAGCACGCGGGCGTGATCCGCGCCGACCTGGTACCCGACGACCTGCACCGCATCGTCGTCATGCTGGTCTCGGTGCTGTGGACGATGGAGCCCCGCGAGGACGGCTGGCGCCGGTACCTGGCCCTGGTCCTCGATGGCCTCACCCCCGCCGGGGCCAGCCCGCTGCCCTGTCCCGCCCCCGCGCTGCGCACCCGCACCCCCTGACGCCGAGGTGGGTGCCGGCCGCCCCGCCGGGCCGCCGGCACCACCGGCACCACCAGCCGCTAGGGCGCCGGATACAGCCGGATCGCCGAGGCCGGGCACATGGCGGCCGCCTGGCGGGCCTGTTCCGCCGCCCGTCCGCCGGGCTCGGCGGCGAGCACGACGACCTGCCCGGCCTCGTCCTGGTCGAACACCAGCGGCGCGGTCACCGCGCACTGCCCCGACGACACGCACCGCGAGGTGTCCGCCTCCACCCGCGCGACAGACCACTCGCGCGGTTGCTCCCCGTTCACCACAGGACCGGGACCTCGCCGAGGCCGCCCGCGAGCCGTTCGGAGTGGTCGCGCAGGCTGCGCGCGTCCACCGCCAGCCGCAGGCCGGGGAAGCGCCGGAACAGCGCGGTCAGCGCGACCTGCATCTCGGTGCGTGCCAGCACGTTGCCGATGCAGTAGTAACCGCCGTGCCCGAAGGCCAGGTGCGCGTTGGGGGAACGCGACGGGTCGAAGGTGTCAGGCCCCTCGAACGCCCGCCCGTCCCGGTTCGCGGCGTTGATCGCCACCAGCACCGCCTCGCCCCGCGCGATCGCGGTCCCCGCGACGGTGACGTCCTCGCGGGCGTAGCGGGTCAGGCCCAGCCCACCGGGCGCGGACATCCGCAGGACCTCCTCCACGGTGGCGCGGGCCAGCACCTCCGGGTCGGCGACGAAGCGGTCCCGCCGGCCGGTGTCGCTCAGCAGGAACAGGACCCCCAGGTCGATCCGGGCCGACGTCGTTTCGTGGCCCGCGAACAGCAGCCCCACCGCCAGCCGGGTCATCTCCCCCTCGGTGAACGAGGGGTCCTCCGCCTGCACGGCCAGGATGTCGCTGATCACGTCCTGCCCCGGCTTCTTGCGCTTCTCCTCGGCGATGGCGGCCACGTACGCCTCGAACTCGGCCATGGCCGCGGCCCCGTCGGCCCCGTCGTACAGCGCGCCGATCCGCTCCGACCAGCCGCGCAGCAGGTCCCGGTCCGCGACCGGCACACCCAGCAGCTCGCAGATCACCATCACCGGCAACGGGAACGACAGGTGGTCATGCAGGTTGACGGCACGTTCCGGATCCCGCGAACGCTCCTCGTCCATCGTCTCCAGGCAGGATGCGGCGAGCTCCCCGATCCTCCCGCCCAGCCGGCGCATCCGCGGCGCGCTGAACGCGGGCGTCAGCATCCGCCGCATCCGCGTGTGCTCGCGGTCCTCTTCCTCGGGTGTGGGGGCGGGGCGCGTGTGCAGCGCCGACTCCGAGATCCTCGGCGCGTCCTCGGAATCGGGGCGCAGCCGGGAGAACCGGGTGTCGCCCAGGACCACCCGGGCCTCCTCGTAACGGGTCACCAGCCAAGCCGGGTCACCGGCGGGTGTGGTCACCCGCGTGATCGGGCCTTCCTCGCGCAGACGCGCGAGCAGCGGCGCCAATTCCAGGGCGTTGGGGCGCTCGAAGGGTAACTGCGGTGCGGGTGCGGTCATGGTCTCTCCTCGCCGGCCAAAGGCCACAAGAGCAGTGAACGCTTGGCGGAACCGCCCTCTCCTGCACGTCCAGGCCCGGGACGGACGAACGGCATCCCTGGCCAACAAGTGAGAGTCAGCTCTCTCTTCTCTCTGGAGCGTAACACCGCCGGCACGCACAGTCAGCCACCGGGCGCCGTCGGCCTGCGGTGACAACCCGCCGCGCCGCCGCCCTCTGCAGCCGGCCGGCCGGACGCCGTGCCCGGACCGCAGCCCGGGGGATCGCGGCCCGCAGCCCGCAGCCCGCACAGCAACGGCCGGCTCCCGGCTGAGCGGCTTCTCCCCGACCTGACAGATCACGCTGTACGGTCCTCAACCGGGTAGATCTTCGCGTGCACCACCCGGGCCTCCCACCACGGATCGTCCGGGACGACGGCGCTCTCGTCACCGGCGTCGGCGTGCCGGTCGGCGATCCGCAGGTCGTCCTGGGCGGCGGCCAGGGCCTGGTCGACGGCGGCCGTCAAGGCTGGCGGCCGCCTTCTCCCGGCAGAACGACGCCCGCGGCACCCGGCGACGCCCGGCGGTGCGCTGCCGGGCACCGGCGTGGGTACGCTGCTGCCGATCGGGGTGTTTCGGACGGCCGGGAAACGGCACGAGGGCCTGTGCCCGCGCAGATGCGCGGGCACAGGCCCTCGTGGGTCACTCCGGTTGCCCCTGTCCGGCCCCCGGGGTGAGGGGAAGCCGAATGGTCGGCTTAGTACCAGTGGTGGGTCTGCCAGAAGCTCCAGGCGGCGTTCGGGCTGCCGTAGCGGGTGTTCATGTAGTCCAGCGCCCACTTGATCTGGGTGGACGGGTTGGTCTTCCAGTCCGCACCAGCCGAGGCCATCTTGGAGGCCGGCAGCGCCTGGCCCAGACCGTACGAGCCCGAGCTCGGGTTGGTCGCCGTGACGTTCCAGCCCGACTCGTGGGAGATGATCTGGCTGAACGAGGCCAGCTGGTCCGCCGACACGATCTGAGCGGCGATGGCCTGCGGGGAGGCGTCCGCGGCCGAGGCGACGGTGGGGACCACGGCGGCACCCAGGGCGGTCACACCGGCGGCACCGGCAAGAATCACGGCAGAGGTACGCATACGGAGCTTGAAAGCGGGCATGAAGAGCAAGACCTCAATCGGGTTGGGCCGGTGTCACGCCCCGCCTCGACCATGGCCGGACAGGGGCCGAACGGTCGCAGGGCGTGACTCGGCGGTAAGCCGTTCACCGGCGGGACAGGAGCCGGTGTGGCTGGCGACGAATGCCAAGTTGCCAGACTGGATCGGCGCTCGCCAAGGCCCCTTCGCTACGACCCGCGGTCGTAGCGAAGAGGCCGGATCCGATTCGAAGGAAGGGCCTGTCTGGAGCGCGCCACCCCTCCCGGCCTGCACAAACACCCCCCAGCCCCCTTGCGAAGTGGTGCAAAACGGACTGCTAGCCGTCGTCGTTCATCGCATCCGCGTGTGAGCGCACTCACCGCCCCGGCCCCGGCACCATCACCGACCGGCCCACCACCCACCACGCCGAGTCACCACCGATCGCCCGCCATTGAGACCGCCACCACACCCGGCCGACGCGGGAACGGCACCACCGGACGTCGCCACAGCTGCCGCCCCCCCCTGACCGGCACGGCGGCAGCTGGGCAGGGCGCGAAGCCGCCGCAGGACCCGGCCGGCCACCGAGACGCTCGTCCCGGCCGGCACCGCCCGCATCGAGGACCTCACGTCGCGGCGGGGCGGGCACCGGCGGCTGGTGTCCGCCCCGCTGGTGTCCAGTGCTCGTTCCGCCAGGCCCGAACGGCTTCGTCGAGGCGCTCGGCGCCCTCCCAGTGGGCCGGGTGGGGCATCCGGCCGGCGGTCTCGCCATCCGTACTCGAGGGCGCAGGCCAGGCCGACCGGGTCGGAGGCGGCGGGGACGTCCAGTTTCATCGGCGGGTAGACGCCGGGGTCGGATTCGCGGTCCCGGACGTACGACCAGTCGACCGTGCTGTCCCAGTTCACGGTGAGCAGGCAGTCGGCGTCGGAGGCATCGGGGTCGCCGACCGGGCCATGGTTGCCGGCACCCGAGCCGAGGAGCGCTTGCAGCCCGGGAGCGCCCCCACCGCCATCAGCGCGCCCGAAGCCGCCGGCTCAGGCCCGCACCCGGCCGGCGACGACACGGCGGACCGGGTGCTGCTGGGACTGGCACGGTCACCGCACGCGTTCGGCGAGTCCTTCGGCGACATGGCTCCACCGCTGCAGTTCCAGTTCAAGCCGTATCAGGACCTGCTCACGTCCCAACTGCTCCAACGGGTCGGCGACGCTGAGAGGACCACGCCGGGCGCCCTGGCTTGACAGCCCACCCGCCGGGGCCGGGGCGGCTGCCACCCGCCGAAACCGCGACCGAGAATCCCGGCAGGCTGTCACCAGAAATCCCGGCACCCGCCAGACCGGGCCTTACCCGAAGGAAATACCGGCCGCATTCGTGAGCGGAATACGGCGGCCTTTTGGGCGGTCCGTCACTTCGCGGGATTACCCGGACCGCCCCGAGACGGCCCCCGGAGGGCTCCGGACGGCCAGGCGAACACCCCCGGGAACACCCACAGCGGCAGCCCGGCCGGGCCTCCAGACAGCCGGAGCAGGGTTGCGTCACCAGCAGCCGGTAACGCAACCACCGGCCCGGGCCCGGCGCAGCACGGACAGGCCGGGACGGGCAGGCGCAGCCGAGCCGGGCAGACGGGGGCCAGGCGGGAGCGGGCAGGCCGAACGGGACGAGGCGGGACCGGGCCACCACCCCACACAGCGGGGCGGCTTGTGGTGACCTCCGGGTTCCGTCACCGTGGGATGGTGACGGGTCATCACGGACAGACGCCTGCCGCCGTCGCCCTTGCCGTAGAGGTCACGGTGATCCGATATCGGTGCCGCCCTGACCACCGCATTGCTCAGGGCCTCCCATTCCGGCAGCACCGCAAGCGCCACATCTGTGATGGCCTGGGGTGCGGAGGGCAGGTTGCATGCCTGCTCGAGCCAGGTAAGGACGGCCTGACGCAGCTGGGAGGTGTCTTCCATGCGGCACGCGACTAGCCTGCGCGTTTCATCCGGGGTCGCGTCCGGATCATGATCGGAAAAGCGAAAGTGCCTTCTGAGCTGCAACGATGAGGCTTGTCTAAGGTCC
>NZ_JBFBIL010000095.1:0-15910 GCF_040685575.1 Kitasatospora sp. NPDC088351
CGACTCTATCCCTTTCTGGTGTGCGGTGGGGGGGCCCGCCGGGGGGGTCGCGCCCGGGCGGGCCCGTGGATCCGTTTCCGTTTACGGGATGATCGGTTCGCAGCCGATCGCCTTGCCGCCGGCGGTGAGGAACTGCTTCCACAGATCGGCGCGGTCGGGGAAGAAGAATCTTTCGACCAACGGCAGGTTCTGCAGATCGATCTGGAAGTAGACCGGCTTGCCCTGGCAGTCCGCGACCACCTCGTCATAGCCTGTCCAACGTGCCCGGCCGTACGCGGTGCCGCGAGCGTTGTCGGGGGAGCGGCCGCTGGCACGGGAATCGGTCGCGATGGCGAAGGACAGTACCGAGCCGCGGTCCTTCCCGCCGCCGATCTTGCAGGACCACACCGGGTCGAACACCGTCGTCACCTGCTGCTCGTAACCGCGCAGGGCTGCCTCACCCTTGGGAACGGTCAGGCCCGACAGGCCGCACAGCGCGGTGGCGTCTGCGGGCTGCCAGACGCCGGCCGCTGACAGGTTCTTCGGCGCGGGGAGTGTCCCTTGCCCGCAGTGGTTCTTGGCAGCGGCACCGTTCGCGGCGTTCACCGCAAGCCGGGCCAGGCCCGGGGCGCCGTCGTCGTTCGGGCCCTTGTGGGCCGTGGACACCTCGACCCGCAGTCCCTTGCTGCAGCCTTCCGGAAGCAGCGCCCAGGCCGAGGAGGAGTTCGCGCCGCCGGTCGAGCCACCGTTGGCGGCGCCCGCGAACAGCCTGTCATTCGCGTCGGCGACGGCGATCGCGTGGTCGTTGTCCAGCCGGACGCTCAGGGAAGCGGACCGGTGGCTGCCTCCGAACACACCGGAGCTGACGGTGACATCGCACCAGTCGCCTCGGTTGTACACGGTCGCCAGATTCTGCTGGTACGAGTCCTCACTCACCCGGCCGGACCCGAGCGCGGCGTGCACCGCGTCCGCGCTGACCGAGCCGCCGCAGACCGTATCGGGCCCGAGCACGTTGGTCAGGTTGTACAGCAGTGTTCCCGAGACGCCGGCCGTGATCGCCACGAGCACGGCCGCCGCCCGCACGCGCAGCCACCGGGTGGTGAAACCGCGTCGGCTGAGAGCCTCGTCGAGCCGGTGCAACGCGCCGTCCGACTGATCGGGGGAGGCCTCGCCCTGCTGGGGTGTCATGTCTGTCATCCCTTTCCGAGGGCGGACCGGTAGGCCTGGTCGATCGAGACGTTGTAGAAAACCTTCGTGTCATCCAGCAGTTGCTTCGAAATGCTGCCGTCCTCGTCCAGCGCATCTCCGAAGATCCCCGCTTCACCAGCTTTGCTGGAAATCATGGCTTGCAACTGCTCCTTACCGGCGGAGAAATGGGAGCTCAGATTGTCCTGGACTTGGGTGTCGATCGTGAGGTTGGCATTCTCGGCCCACTTGGAGGTGCCAACGTCGACCAGGCGCTGGGCGATATCCCCGAGTGGTTGGGGAAGCATATTCGCCGGGGTGCCGGCTATGTGGTAGCTCATTTTCGCTTTCCAGTTGTTCTCGGACTTGGCGTCCTCGCTGTGATCGATGACGGCATCGGCATAGATCGCGTCAAGGCCTCCGAGCGCTGAGCTGGAGTCATGGATGAGGCTGGCGAACTTCCGGTTCGGACCACCTGCCTCGGGCGTGAACACCTCGGGTCCGAAAGCGGCCATCCGGCGCGCAATCTCCTGGGTTTCCGCCTGGTGGACGATCGCATAGGTACTAGGGTCCTCCATGGCACCACGGAGGACACGGAGCAGTTGCTCACGGCTGAACGAGAGTCCGTCGGGCTTCGACGGGCCCTGGAGTTCCTTGCCGAGAATCTCGTGCGTGTCCGGGGCGTAGTCGGCGATCATGTTGGCCAGAGGCCTGCGCAGGCCGGCGGGCAGGTTGTTCTCTGCGCCGGCCTTGTCACCACCGAAGGCCGCGATCGTCTCGCTCATGATCTGCGCCATCGCCTTGTCGTGCGGGCGGACCGGCGGCTGGTTGCCGTGCGGGTCGCGGCCGGTGGTGGCGGCCTCCAGGGCGTCGCCGAAGGCGCCGCGCGACGACTGCCGGGCGAGGGCGTCGATCTGGTTCTGTTCGTAGCCCTGGTTGGGCCACTTGCGGTCCTTGAGCAGGTAGTCGAGGTTCTTGTTGCTGCCAGGGTCGAGGAACTCCTTGGATGCCTCCGGGTTGCGGCTCATCACCCGCATCAGGTCGCCCATCGGGTCGCCCTGCTTGCCCGTGATCGAGGTGTAGTCGGGGCCCCAGAGTTCCTCCCCCTTGAGCTTGCTGTGGCGCTCGAAGTCCACCAGGTCGTTGCTGACCTTGGTCAGGAACGCCTTGTCGAAGTCTCCACGGGCGCCCATCAGTTCGGTCAGCGCCGGGTAGTTGTCGTTGTACCCGGCCGCCGAACCGCCGGGCTTGCGGGCGGCCTTGAGCAGCTTGTCCTCCCACTCCTTGCCCATGCCGCCGTCCTTGGTGGCGGTGGCGAGGACCTGGGAGAGGCTGCCGTAGACGTCCTCGTAGCCCTTGGCGTTGTGGTTGCCGTGCGCGAGGTCGCCGTAGACCTTGGAGTACTCCAGCAGTGCCTCCGGGCCGGTCTTGCCGCCCACGTTGAGGCCGTTGAGCAGGGTGGTGGAGAACTCCTTGGAGCCCGCGTTGGCGGACATCAGGTCCTGCAGCCGCTTGAGTTCCTCGTCGGAGAGGCTGCCGGCCTTGGCGAGCAGCAGTTTGGCCCGGTCGGCGTCGGCCGCGTCGCCGCCCCCGAGCGGGTGGGCGTTGAAGGACGTGGTGCTGGTGCCGATGTCGGTCTGCAGGGCGGTGGTGGCCCGCTGGTCGGCGGCGGTGGCCTTCTCGACGGCCTTGGTCAGCCGGGTGGATATCCCCTCGGCCTTGCCCTTCATCTCTTTGTCGTACTGCTTGATCGCTTCGCCGGCGTCGGGGTCGTTGTGCGATCCGGGCATGGGGGGCCAGTGGATCTCGCCGTCGGGCGTGACCTTCATCGACTGCGACTCCGCGTCGTGGATCGCGTTGTCGAGGTCCTTGCGCGCGGCGGCGAAGTCCTCGGCCGCGTCGCGGATGATCGCCGAGAGGGCCGTGGCGACGCCTGCGGCCTGCTTGAAGTCCGTGTCGATGCCCTGGAGCGTCCGGCCCGCGTCGTCGGCGGCCGCGCCCTTCCAGCCGGCCCGCTGGGGGGTGCTGGTGAGCTCCTTGCCGACCCGGCCCTCGAGCGAGCCGAGGGCCTTGGCCACCCCGGCCCAGGCCTCGGCGGCGTCGGTGACGCCGGAGAAGTCGGCTTCGTGCAGTTCCTTGAATGACACCATGTCCGTGAGGTCCCCTCCCTCAGTGCGACGAGCCGAACTGGCCGGCCGTGCGGGCTTCGTTGGCGGCGTAGTTGCGCTGGGTCTCGTCGAGCTTGTCGGCGGTGCCGGTCAGCTTGTCGTGCAGCGTCTTGCACTGCTGCGTCCAGCGTTCGGTGGCGCTGGTGAGGGCGCCGCCGAAGGAGAACCCGCGGATCTTGGTGGCGGCGGTGCTCGCGTACTCGCCGAGGCTGTGCGCGCCGTGGCCGGCCTTGCCGTTGGCGTTGTCGAGGTCGGTCGCTATCTGGCGGGCTATGCCGGCCGAGGCGTTGAGCTCGTGCGGGCTGTCCAGCTGGGTGGTGGGCGCGGACGGGGCCGGGCCGGGCGAAGGGCTCGGCGTGCCGGCCGACGTGCTGACCGGCCGGGCGAGTGGTGACGTGCTGGGCGACGGTGTGGCGGGGGCCGGTGCGACCGGCCCGGTGGTGAACCCTGGGTAAACCATGTGTGCGTCTGCTTCCTTCTCCTCCGACGAGAGGTCAGAACCCCTCCCACAGCAGAGACGACCGTACCGGGCCGTCCGTCGGTGTACTGACGCACCCTCCGGGCCTCGGGTTGCGGGGGCCGCAACAGGGGTTTGCCAGGGATTCCGTGGAGGAGTCCGGCACGGTCCCGGGCGAGGGGTGAAGGTCTTGTTACCCGCCGGTCGCTTCCCTATCATCGCGAGTGTTACAGCTTTACTGTCAAACCCTTGAAGGGGCAGTAGCAGGTGAGTGACACAGACAGCCCCGACGTGACCGGCCCCGGCCCACTGGCCGGCGTCCGGGTGGTCGAACTCGCCGGCATCGGTCCCGGCCCCTTCGCCGCGATGCTGCTGGCCGACCTCGGCGCCGACGTGGTCCGCGTCGACCGGCCCGACCCCTCGCCGCTCGGCACCGACCCGGCGTACGACATCACCAACCGCAACAAGCGCTCGGTGCTGATCGACCTCAAGTCCCCCGCGGGGCCGGGCCTGGTGCTGGACCTCGTCGACCGGGCCCACCTGCTGATCGAGGGCTACCGCCCGGGCGTGGCCGAACGCCTCGGCGTCGGCCCGGACGCCTGCCTCGCCCGCAACCCCGCCCTGGTCTACGGCCGGATGACGGGCTGGGGCCAGCACGGGCCGCTCGCCGCCACGGCCGGCCACGACATCGGGTACACGGCGGTCGCCGGCGTCCTCGGCCTGATCGGCTCCCCGGACGAAGCGCCCGCCATCCCCGTCAACCTGCTCGGCGACTACGCGGGCGGCTCGCTCTACCTGGTCGTCGGCCTGCTCGCCGCCCTGCACCACGCCCGCGCGACCGGCGCCGGCCAGGTCGTCGACGCCGCCGTGGTGGACGGTGCCGCCCACCTCACCAGCATGCTCTGGGGTCTGCTCGCCGCCGGCCGCTGGCAGGACCGCCGGGGTGCCAACCTGCTGGACGGGGGCGAGCCCTGCTACTCGGTGTACCGGGCCTCGGACGGCGGCCATCTCGCCGTCGGCGCGCTGGAACCGCGGTTCTACGCCGAGTTCGCCCGTCTGCTGGAGCTGGGCCCGGACGCGCCGGGCCAGTACGACACCGCCCGCCGGCCCGAACTGCGCGCCCGGATCGCCGCCCGCTTCGCCACCCGCACCCGCGCCGAGTGGGAGGCCGTCTTCGCCGGGTCCGACGCCTGCGTGGAACCAGTGCTGACGCTACGTCAGGCGGTGGTGAACGAGCACCTGGCCGCCCGCGGCACCTACGTCGAGGAGGAGGGCGTCACCCAGCCCGCCCCCGCCCCGCGGTTCTCCGTCACCCCCGGCGCGCTGCGCCGCCCGCCCGCCCGGCCGGGGGTCCACACCGCCGAGGTCGCCCGCGACTGGGACGTGCCCGCCCTGGGCCCCGCCCCGAGCCCTGCCCCGACACCCCCGCCCCCTGACAGTCCCGCCCCCTGACAGTCCCCGACCACCTCTCGCGAACTCGGACAGCCCCCCGAGCCTGAAAGGCACTCCACCGTGACCACCGAAGCGTACGTCTACGACGCGATCCGCACCCCGCGCGGCCGGGGCAAGGCCACCGGCTCACTGCACGGCACCAAGCCGATCGACCTCGTCGTCGGCCTGATCCACGAACTGCGCCGCCGGCTCCCCGGGCTGGACCCGGCCGCGGTGGACGACATCGTGCTCGGCGTGGTCAGCCCGATCGGCGACCAGGGCTCCGACATCGCCCGGATCGCCGCCATCGCGGCCGGCCTGCCCGACACGGTGGCCGGCGTCCAGGAGAACCGCTTCTGCGCCTCCGGTCTGGAAGCCGTCAACCTGGCCGCCGCCAAGGTCCGTTCGGGCTGGGAGGACCTCGTCCTCGCGGGCGGCGTCGAGTCGATGTCCCGGGTCCCGATGGGCTCCGACGGCGGCGCCTGGGCGATGGACCCGATGACCAACTACGCGACCGGCTTCGTCCCGCAGGGCGTGAGCGCCGACCTGATCGCCACCATCGAGGGCTTCTCCCGCACCGATGTCGACGCCTTCGCCGCCGAGTCGCAGGCACGCGCCGCCAAGGCCCAGGCCGACGGCCTCTTCGACCGCTCGCTCGTCCCGGTCCGCGACCGCAACGGCCTGGTGGTGCTGGACCGCGACGAGTTCGTCCGGCCCGGCACCACCGTGGAGACCCTGGCCGGCCTCAAGCCGTCCTTCGCGACCATCGGCGAGGCAGGCGGCTTCGACGCCGTCGCTCTGCAGAAGTACCACTGGGTGGAGGCCATCGACCACGTCCACCACGCCGGCAACTCCTCCGGCATCGTGGACGGTGCCGCCCTGGTCGCCATCGGCAACCGCGAGATCGGCGAACGGTACGGGCTGCGCCCGCGCGCCCGGATCGTCTCCGCCGCCGTCTCCGGCTCCGAGCCCACCATCATGCTCACCGGCCCCGCCCCGGCCACCCGCAAGGCGCTCGCCAAGGCCGGGCTGACCGCGGCCGACATCGACCTGGTCGAGATCAACGAGGCGTTCGCCGCCGTCGCGCTGCGCTTCATCCGCGAACTCGGCTTCCGGCACGACCAGGTGAACGTCAACGGCGGCGCGATCGCCCTCGGCCACCCGCTCGGCGCGACCGGTGCGATGCTCCTCGGCACCCTGATCGACGAGCTGGAACGGCGCGACCTGCGCTACGGCCTGGCCACCCTCTGCGTCGGCGGGGGCATGGGCATCGCCACCGTCGTCGAGCGAATCTGACCTCCGTTCCCGGCTCACCTGGAGACCCGAACCCCCATGAGCGACACCACCACCATCCGCTGGGAGCAGGACCAGGACGGCCTGGTCACCCTCGTCCTCGACGACCCCACCCAGTCCGTCAACACCATGAACGAGGCCTTCACGGCCGACCTCGAAGCCGCCGTCGAGCGGCTCGCCGGCCTCGGCGACGCACTGCGCGGTGTCGTCGTCACCTCGGCGAAGAAGACCTTCTTCGCCGGGGGAGACCTCCGGATGCTCTCCGCGGCCCGCCCGGGGGACGCCGCCGCCGTCTTCGAGAAGTCGATGCGGATCAAGCGCGCCCTGCGCCGCCTGGAGACCCTCGGCAAGCCGGTGGTCGCCGCGGTCAACGGCAGCGCGCTCGGCGGCGGCCTGGAGATCGCGCTCGCCTGCCACCACCGGATCGCCCTGGACGCCCCGGCAAGCCGGATCGGCCTGCCGGAGGTCACCCTCGGCCTGCTCCCGGGCGGCGGCGGAGTGGTGCGGACGGTACGGCTGTTCGGCATCACCGACGCCCTGCTGAAGGTGCTGCTCGAAGGCCGCCAGTACCGGCCCGCGCAAGCCCTCCAGCACGGACTGGTCCACGAAATCGTCTCCAGCCCCGAGGAGTTGACCGCGCGGGCGCGCGCCTGGATCGAGGCCGACCCGACCGCCGTCCAGCCCTGGGACGTCAAGGGGTACCGGATCCCCGGCGGCACCCCCGCCACCCCGGCGCTCGCCGCCCAGCTGCCCGCCTTCCCGGCCGGCCTGCGCAAGCGGCTGGCCGGCGCGCCGTACCCGGCGCCGCGCAACATCCTCGCGGCGGCCGTCGAGAGCGCCCAGGTGGACATCGACACCGCGATGGTCACCGAGGCCCGCTACTTCACCGAGCTGGCCTGCGGGCAGACCAGCACGAACATGATCCAGGCGCTCTTCTTCGACCAGCAGGCCGTCAACTCCGGTGCCGGACGCCCGAAGGACATCCCCAGGCGCGAGGTCCGGCGGGTCGCGGTGCTCGGCGCCGGAATGATGGGCGCGGGCATCGCGTACGCCTGTGCCAGGGCCGGGATCGAGGTGCTGCTCAAGGACGTCACCGTCGAGGCCGCCGAACGCGGAAAGGCCTACTCCGCAGGGCTGTTGGAGAAGGCCGTGGCGCGCGGACGCTCCACCGGGGCGGCGCGCGACGAACTGCTGGCCCGGATCACCCCCACCGCCGACGCCGCCGACCTGGCCGGCTGTGACGCCGTGATCGAGGCCGTCTTCGAGAACCCCGAGCTGAAGCAGAAGGTGTTCCAGGAGATCGAGGGAGTCGTCGCACCGGACGCGCTGCTCTGCTCCAACACCTCCACCCTCCCGATCGGCCTGCTCGCCGAAGGCGTCGGGCGCACCGCCGACTTCATCGGCCTGCACTTCTTCTCGCCGGTCGACAGGATGCGCCTGGTGGAGATCGTCCGCGGGCCGCAGACCGGTGACGAGGCGCTGGCCCGCGCGTTCGACCTGGTCCGGCAGATCGACCGGACCCCGATCGTGGTCAACGACTCGCGCGGCTTCTTCACCTCCCGGGTCATCGGCCAGTTCATCAACGAGGGCGTGGCGATGGTCGGCGAGGGCGTCGACCCGGCCACCGTCGAGCAGGCCGCCGCCCAGGCCGGCTACCCCGCCAAGGTGCTCTCGCTGGTGGACGAGCTGACGCTGACCCTGCCCCGCAGGATCCGCGACGAGTACCGGCGCGCCGCCGAGGCGGCCGGCGGCAGCTGGACGGCCCACCCGGCGGACGCCGTGGTGGACCGGATGGTCGACGAGTTCGGCCGCCCCGGCCGCAGCGGCGGCGCCGGCTTCTACGAGTACGACGAGGACGGCCGGCGCGGGCGGCTCTGGCCCGGCCTGCGCGAGCACTTCGTCCGCCCGGGCGCCGCAGAGCCCACCTCAGATCCCACCTCAGATCCCTCCGGGGTTCCGTTCGAGGACCTCAAGGAGCGGCTGCTCTTCAGCGAGGCCCTGGACTCGGTGCGCTGCCTGGAGGAGGGCGTGCTCACCTCGGTCGCCGACGCCAACATCGGCTCCATCCTCGGCATCGGCTTCCCGGCCTGGACGGGCGGCGTCCTCCAGTACATCAACGGCTACCCGGGCGGCCCGGCCGGCTTCGCGGCCCGCGCCCGCGAACTCGCCGCCGCCCACGGCGAGCGCTTCGCACCGCCCGCCCTGCTGGAACGGATCGCCGCCGAGGGCCGGACCTTCACCGACCAGCCGGTGCCGGGCCGTCGGGTGTGCTGATCCAACGGGTGGTCAGTGGTCGCGGCTCGGCAGGCCTGAGCCGCGACCGTCCTGCAACCGCCCCGCAACCGCCCCGCTCCGCGACGGTTCGTGCAGCCCTGGTCCGGCTCCGGCGCGGTTCCGGTGCTCGATCCGACGGAAGCCTCGGCCCGCATCCGGCCGCCAGGCCGGCCCGGCCGACGAGATCTGAGTGAATGTGAGATTCCGCGTTCACGCCGATCCGGCCCAGGGAAGAGAACACCATCGTGACCTCCGACTCGCCCGACCCACAGCCCCCGCACGGGCCCGCCGTGCTGCTCGCCGGGACCAGACCCGAGGCACTCAAGCTGATCCCGCTGCTGCGCGCGTTACCGGAGCGGGGTGTGAAGACGGTCCTCGTCGACAGCGGCCAGCACCCCGGCATGGTGGCCGCCGCGCTCGCACCCTTCGGCCTCGCCCCGACCGAAGGCCTCGCCCCGTCCCGCGGCTCCGGCTCGCTGGCCGCCACCGTACGGGGCCTGCGCGAGGCCGTGCACGAGGCGATCCGGCGCCTGGCGCCCCGGCTGATGGTCGTCCACGGCGACACCTCCACCACCTACGCCGGGGCGCTCGCCGCGCGCGCGGCCGGTGTGCCGCTCTCACACGTCGAGGCGGGGCTGCGTACGGCGCACCCGCTACGCCCCTTCCCGGAGGAACTGTTCCGCCGCCGCGTCGGCTCCCTGGCCGACCTGCACTTCGCCCCCACCACCGAGGCCACCGCCAACCTCCGCCGTGAAGGCATCACCGGCAGGTGCGTCGAGACCGTCGGCAACACCATCATCGACGTCCTGCGCGAGACGCTCGGCCGCCCGGCCCCCCACGCCCTGCGGGAACTCGTACCGCCCCGCGCCCCGCTGGTCGTGGTGACCTTCCACCGCCGCGAGAACGTCGGTCGACGCCTCGACCCGCTCTGCCTGGCGGTCCTCGAACTTCTGCGCTCCCGGCCGGACTTGCACGTGCTCTGCCCCCAGCATCCCAACCCCGCGGTCCGGGCGCGCCTGCAGCGCCGGTTCGCCGGTCACCCCCGCATCACGCTGACCGACCCGCTGCCCTACCCGGTCTTCGTCCACGCGCTGGCCCGTGCCGCCCTCGTGGTCACCGACTCGGGCGGGATCCAGGAGGAGGCGCCGTACCTGGGTGTCCCCGTGCTCGTGGCCCGCGAGAACACCGAGCGCCCGGAGGCCCTCACCACCGGCACCACCCGGCTGGTCGCGGCCGACCCGCAGCTGGTCCTCGACGCCGCGCACGAGTTGCTCGCCGCACCGAGGCCCAGGGCCCAGGCATTCGACCGCACCGCCCCGTTCGGGGACGGCCGGGCCGGAGAGCGGATCGCCCGGCGGCTCGCCCATTTCATCCGCAGCCGGCCGAGGACGTCCGGCCCGGGACAGCCGAACCCCGCCCGGGAGGCCACCGCATGACCGACGCCGCCAGCGCCCTGCGCGAATGGCTTCTCGACGGACCGGCCCAGCAGCGGCACGGCAGCGAGCACGGGGCGGTCGCCGGCGCACTCGCACCCGACGGCCGCGCCGCCTACGTCTACGGCGAGATCACCGGCTACTACCTGCACTGGCTCGCCTCCCCGCACCTGCCGGCCGACCCGCGGCGCGAACCCGCGGCACGCGCCGCCGCCGAGTGGGTCGAACGCCGCTGCACCACCGGCCCGCTGCCGCCGACCCGCATCCACCTCCACGGCGCGGCGGAGAAGGACTGGCGCAACGACGCCCAGTTCTTCTTCGACCTCGCCATGCTCGTCGGCGGCCTCACCGCGGCCACCCGCGCCGGGCTGCTGAACCCGCCCGAGCGGGCCCTGCGGGCACTGCTGACAGCACTCGTCGACTTCGTGGACCACGACGGAACGCTCCGCCCGTTCCGCCCCGAGCCCGGAGCGGCCCCGCCCGCACCCCGCTGGTCCACCCGCAGCGGCCCCTTCCTCGCCAAGGCCGCCGCCCGCGTCCTCGCCGCCGCGGCCGTCGTACCGCTGCCACCGGCCCTCGCCCAGGCCTGTGCCCGTCACCTGACCCGCCACCGCCCGGACCCCGCCCGGGCCTTCGACCACCCGCTGCACCCCACCCTGTACTTCCTGGAAGGCCACCTCACCTCACCCGGTGCCGACCACGCCGCAGCCACCGCCGTCCTCGCGGAGCTCCTCGGACAGTGCGACCCGGCCGGCACGCTGCCCGAATCACTCGACACGCCCACCGTCCGACGCAGCGACGTCATGGCCCAGGCCCTGCGCCTCGGCCTGCTCCTGCACCGCGACGAACCCGGCCTCGACCGGACGGCCGCCGCACTCGCCGCCAGGGTCCGCGCCGACGGCGCCATCCCCTTCGACCCGGCCGCCCGGCCGCTCCAGCTCAACGTCTGGAGCGCCATGTTCGCCGAGCAGGCACTCTCCTGGCACCAGGCCCGCACCGCCGGACTGCCGCTGCGGGTCACGCCGGGCGACCTCGTCTGACCCCTCCCAGCAGGAAGCGACACCGCCGTGAACGCCCAGCCGGACACCTGGTCCTACGACCTGATCGCCGACATCTACGCCGAGGACATGGGGCACAGCATGCCCCACGACGACATCGGCTGGTACCGGGACCTCTGTCGGCGACGCGGTGGCCGCACCCTCGAACTCGGCTGCGGCACCGGGCGCATCCTGCTCCCGCTCCTGCGGGACGGCGCGGACGCCATCGGCATCGACCTGTCCCTGCCGATGCTGCGCCGCCTGCGCCGGAACGCGGCCGTGCTGGACCTGACTCCCCGGGTGGCCCGGATGAGCCTCCAGCGCCTTGCTCTGCGCGGGCCGTTCACCACCGTCCTGGCGCCGTACTCGCTCGTCACCTACCTCACGGCGCCGGGCGAACTGCACCACTTCCTGGCCGCCGCCCGCGGCCTTCTCGAACCCGATGGCGTCCTCGTCCTCGACGGCTTCGTCCCGAAGGCCGTCCGGCACCACGAGGAGTTCCGTCCGGACTACCGGCGTCCGTACGCCCACGGCCTCCTCGCCCGGGACAAGAGAATCACCGTGCTCGACGACGGGTGCCACCGGATCGAGCGCCGCTACCGCCTCCACGACGACAGCGGCCGCCTGCGCGAGGAGTTCACCACCTGCGACCGGATCCGTCCCTACCGCGAGCCCGACCTCCTCGCCCACGCCGAAGCCGCAGGCCTCACCATCCGGTCGACCAGCTACGACTACGGCGTCACCACGGCCCCCGCCGGGGCGCAGTTCTACACCCTCACCCTCGGCCGCTCCTGACCGGGCGTCTCCTCCCCGGCGTTGAGAGCCTGGGGCCTCCCCGGCTGCTCCGCCGACCGGCCGGCCCGACTCCGGGACCGACCGGCCGGTCGGCCCGTCGAGGAGACCCGGCCCACCCTTCTCGATTTCGTCGACGAAAGCCTCCAGGAGCTTGGGGTCTTCGTTGCTCCACTGGCTCACCAGGGTGATATTCCCGTTCGACTTGTGGGTGAGGTGGAGGAGCGAGAACAGGTCCTGGTAGACATCGTCCGTGCCGCTGTGCTTGGCGAAGAAGTTGCCGAAGTCCTCTGCGCGGAGCGGCGGTCGGTCCTGGCACCCGGTTCGGCCCGCCGCCGTCCGTGCCGAGGCTCCGCCCGGGAGCCGTGCACCGGGGCCCCGCCCGAGGCCGCCGAGTGCTCCGACTGCGGCACCCGGCGTCGCCCGGACCGGACAGGGTGCGGGCCGCCGCGATCGCGGGAGAGCGCGGCGGCCCGGGGCGGGGGTCAGGCCAGGCGGGTGGCCTTCAGCCCGTCGAGCGGGTACTCCTTCGGGAGCTTGTCGGGGTCGCCGGGGACGGTGATCTGTACGCCGATGGGCCGTGACGTCCCCGCCGACAGCAGCTGATCGGCCTGGGAGTCGATGTAGGCCTTGCCGTCCGCGTAGGTGACGTCGACGCCGGATGCCTCGACCTTCGTCCCGGGCACCGTCGGCAGGTCGAACGAGATCCGGAACCTGCTCACGTCATGGCCCTTGCCGCTGGTCCTGCCGACGGCCGTGAGGGTCAGCTCGAAGCTGTAGGTCCTGCTGCCCCACGAGCCGTTGAACTTCTTCTTCACGACGATCTCGTCGTAGCTGGGCGGGATGGGCATCGGTGTGATGCGCCCGGCCCCGTTCATGACCTCCAGCTCGTCGACGGGGATCTTTCCGTGGCCGATCCGCTCGGCCCGGTCGGGGATGGTGGCGCCCGTGAGGTCGAGGTGGTTGACGTTGCCGGCGGAGTCGAGGGCGTAGAAGTTGCCGACGGAGTCGAAGAACGTGGCCGAGTACGACTTCCGCGAACCGCCGGCCTTGCTGGCCTCGGCCGGTAGGAAGACCTTCCGCTTGAGCACGGGTGTTCTTCCTGCCAACCGCGAGGTAGACCTTACGGTGCGCCATGAGACGGATCCATTCCGTGAGGAGACGATCCCGTCAGTGTCGGACGGCGCCGCGCACCCCCGCAAGGACACGTGGCGGTCGCCTGGTGACAAAGTGTCAATCCTTATGCGTGGCCGGCACTTTGGCGCGTCCCGTTGACAGCCGTCCGGCATCGGCCGCCAAGGCCGTCCGGCCTGTGGCGTGAGCGCACCGTGTGCGACCGACCCCGGTAACAGGCCGAACGCGGTAGCAGGCCGAACGCGGTAACCCGCCGTCACCCGACCCGGCCATCGTCACCGCCGCCGGTAGGGACCAGTACCGGCCCGGCGCCGATCAGCCGGGCGAGCCCGCGCCGTCGCGCGCGGCCTCGCCCAACTCCTCCCGCAGCGACCGCTGGAACGCCGTCACCAGTGCCTGCGCGACCATCGGCTGGATGTGGTCGGTCAACTCCTTCATCCGCTCCAGTTCCTCGGGCGCCGGCTCGCTCTCCCGGTACGGCTTCCACACCGTCTCCCGGAACAGCCGCTGCAACTCGTGCGCCGTCGCCCGGCTGTGCTCCAGCACCACCGTCCGTGCCGCCAGCAGCGTCTCCAGCGGGATCGGCACGTCCAGGACCCGCACCCCCAGCGGCAGCAGCCCCGGATCCACCCGGAACACCTCCGGGTCCGCCGTCCGCTCCAGCACCCCCATCGCCACCAGCCGGTCCAGTTGCTCCTCCGACAGCCCCCGCCCGGCCCGTCGTTCCAGCTGGACCCGGCCCGCCTCCTCGGCCGCCTCCGGTGTCCACGACGCCACCAGCGCCCGGTGGATCGCCAGATCCAGCGGCGTGCTGTCCTGCGGCAGCCGCGCCAGATACCGCTCGATCGCCGCCAGCGTCAGCCCCTGCCGCTGCAACTCCCCGATCAGCCCCAGCCGGTCCAGATGCTCCGCCCCGTACAGCCCCACCCGCCGGGGCCCCAGCACCGGCGGCGGCAACAGCCCCTTCGTCCCGTAGAACCGCACCGTCCGCACCGTCACCCCGGCCCGCGCGGCCAACTCGTCCACCGTCAGCCGCACCCCCACCTCACGCGCCCCCATCCGCCGCCTCCACCTCTGTCGCACCACTGCTGTGACAGCGGAAGTGTGACAGTGTCGCTCAGCCCCGGTCCACTGCCTGCCCCCGTCACCACCGGGCCGGGTGGACCCCGGAGACGCGGAACCGGCCCGCGCCCTCGGCCGGTAGAGGGCGCGGGCCGGCGGCGGCTGACTTCGGGGTGGGCGCGCAGGTAGCCCCTCAGCTCGTTGAGCCCGAATCCCGGGTGGAGGGCGCGGGCCGGTCAGCGTGCGGCGGTGTCGGCCAGGGCGGGGTGGTGGCGGCGGGTGACCTCGGGGTGGGCGCGCAGGTAGCCCTTCAGCTCGTTGAGCCCGAAGTCGGCGTAGAGGGGGTTGTCCGGGTCCTGGGTGGCGCCGGGGGCGTGGTGGGCCAGCGGGAAGTCGAGGAGCTCGATGTGGGCGTCGAGGCGGGGGTTGTAGAAGAACGGGACCGAGAAGCGCTCGCGGGCGCCGGGCGGGCTGACCACACGGTGGCTGGTGGCCTTCAGGTAGCCGTCGGTGGCCACCTCCAGCAGCTCGCCGAGGTTGACCACGAAGGCGCCCGCCATGGGCGGGACTTCGAGGAAGCTGCCGTCCGCGCGCTCCACCTGGAGGCCGCCGACGGTGTCCTGGAGGAGGAGGGTGATGAAGCCGTAGTCCTTGTGCGCGCCGACGCCCTGGCCGGCGCCGTCCGGGGCGGTGCCGGGGTAACGGACCAGCTTGAGCCGCAGGTGCGGGTGGCCGGCGAAGGCCTGGTCGTAGAAGTCCGGGCGGGCGCCGATCGCGGCGAGGAGCTCGTGCAGCAGCCGGCGGGCGACCGCGTCGAGGCGGTCGATCCAGCCGAGGGCGGCGGTGCGCAGCTCCGGGAGCGCCTCGGGCCACTGGTTCGGGCCCTCCAGCCACCAGTAGGGCGGCTCCCCCCGGCCCGGTACGTGCGGGGGGAGCTCGGCGCCGATGTCGAGCTGGTCGCGCCAGTCCCGGCTGCCGCCGGTGCGCTCGTCACCGGTGCGGGTGTAGCCGCGGAAGTGCGGGGAGTTCAGGTTGCTCACAGCGAGCCGGTCGGCCTCCGGGAGCGCGAAGAAGGCCCGCATCGCGTCGGTGAGGGCGGCCGTCTCGGCCGGGGTCACGCCGTGGCCGACGAGCTGGAAGAAGCCGACGCCGGTGGCCGCGGCCCGCAGCTCGTCGTGCAGCCGGAGCCGGTCGTCGGGACCGCCGTCGGCGAGCGACAGGTCGATCACCGGGAGGGCGTCGTCCGCGGGGGCGGAGGAGGAGCTGGAGGAGGGGCGCTGCTGCGTCATGGGTGACATCCGCTGGGTCTCGTCCCGGCCGGTCCCGGTGGTCGACCGGGGGCGCCGGGGCCACGCCTGGTGCGGCGGGTGCCCCGGGTGCCGGGAGGGGGAGGCGGCCGGGTGGGGCCGCGCTTGAGGGTGGGAGGCGCGAGGTTCAGCCGGAGCGTCGACAGGACATGCTCGTGACGCGGAGCAGGTCCACGTGGCGGCGGCGAACGAGTATGAGCACGTGACCAGCGTAAATGACGGCCGTGGCGGCGGGGAGATCCCCCTCGGAGTCGGGGCGGTCGGCGGCCCCGGCAGCGTGCGCGAGGGACAGGACGCGGCGAAGGTGTGCCCGTTCAGAGCGGCGACGGTGACGACCGGCGAGGCCAGCGTGCGGGCG
>NZ_JBFBIL010000096.1:0-15504 GCF_040685575.1 Kitasatospora sp. NPDC088351
CCGAAGGTCCGTGGCACGCTCAACCTCGACGCCGCCACCCGCCACCTCGACCTGGACTTCTTCGTGCTGTTCTCCTCGGTCGCCGGTGTCTACGGGAATCGGCCGGGTGGGGCGAGCCGTTCAGGAGGCCGGGACGCCGGGGGCGGCGTCGCGCTCCTTGAGCATGTCGGTGATCAGCTGGATCTCCGAGGTCTGCCCGACCACCATGGACTGGGCGAGCCGCTTCTCGGTGTCGTTCTTCGCCAGGTCCACATAGCCCTGGGCCATCTCGACCCCGCCCTTGTGGTGTTCCAGCATCAGCCGCAGGTAGAACACCTCGGCGTCGCGCCCGCTGAGCGTGCGCAGCTTCGCCAGCTGGGTGTTGGTGGCCATGCCCGGCATCAGCGAGCCGTCGTGCGCCTGGTAGCCGTGGTCCATCGCCATCCACACCATCGGCTTGGCCGGTGAGTGCTGGGAGAGCCCCCACTGGTCGAGCCAGCCCATCATCATCCCGCGCTGGTTGGCCTGGGTGTTGATGATGTCGAAGGCCAGGGTGCGGACGGGCTCGTCGGCCGTCCGGTCCCGGACGATGAACGACAGGTCCACGGCCTGCTGGTGGTGGGTCGCCATGTCGCGGGCGAACCCGGCCTCGGGCGAGTCGGTCGCCGGCGCGGTCAGGGAGGACGAGCCGGAGGCCGACGTCCCGCTCGCCACCAGGGCGGGCACGCCGAGTGCCAGCGCCAGGGCGGCGGCCAGCGCGGCCGGCCACCAGAGCCTCCGGCGGCTCGCCGCCGGGGCCCCGTCGTCCTCGGCCGGGGCCTCGGACGCCTCGGCGGTCACATCGCCCCCATGGTGCAGGAGGCGCCGGGCTCCTGGGTCTGCTGGCCCTGGACGTACTTGGTGAAGAACTCGTTCACCCGGGGGTCGCTGGCGCTCTCCACGATCAGCTGGGTGCTCCAGGCGCTGAGGGTGATGGTGCCCTTCTCGTCCGGGTACGGGCTCATCAGCGAGTACGGGGTGGTCTTCACCTTGTCGGAGAGCGTCTTGAGGTCCTCCGGCGTGGCCTTGCCGTTGTACGTCACCCAGACCGCGCCGTGCTCCAGCGAGTGGACGGCGCGCTCGTTCTCGACCGGCTGGTCGTAGACGTGGCCCATGCAGTCCAGCCAGATCGCGTTGTGGTCGCCGCCGACCGGCGGGGTCTGCGGGTAGGTGACCTTGTCCTTGACGTGGTTGCGGCTGAGGTCGCCGAAGGTCTGCACGCCGTCGATCGGCGCGGCGGCGGCGGCCTGCTTGGCCTTCTTGTCCTGGTTGGCGTCCACCACGACCCAGGTGCCGGTGGCGATCGCGCCGACCACCAGGACACCGGCGACCACCGACGCGACGATCTTGTTCCTGCGGTCGCGGCGCTCCTCGACGGCGCGCAGCTCGGCGATCCGGGCGCGGCGGTCGAGGCCGGCCTGCTTGCCGGTCGGCTTGTTGGACTGCTTGGAGGCGGAACCCATGGGTTGTCCTTGTCCCCGCCGCGCGCTGTGGGCACGGCGGTCTGAAGAGAGAGCGGAAGGGCGGACCCGCCGGTCACCGCCGTCGGCGAAAGCCGCGGGGGACCAGGCGGTGGGCTCCGCTCAGGACCGGTGTACCTGGAGTTCGTGCAGGTCGGGCGCCGGGTGCGGGCCGACCAGAAGCCCGGCGCGGGGCAGCCGGGGCAGCGTCTCGGCCGCCTCCGTCCGGGGCGCCACCGCGGGCTGCGGCTGCGGCGGCGGGTTGGGCAGCTGGGCTTCCTGGGCGCAGTACGGGTGGCTGGAGCAGCCGTTGTTGCGCTGCGGCAGCTCGCCGTCGGCCGAGCACCAGGTCCAGTGGCGGTGGCCCCCGGCGTCCGGACGGTCGGCGGTCCGGTGTGCGGGGCCGGTGTGCGGGGCGGCGGACTGCCGGTCGGGCCCGCCCGCGCGGGCCTGGCGTACGCCGGGCGCCCCCGTCGCCCCGGCGGCCGGACCGACGAGGGTGGTGGTCAGGGCGGTCGTGGCCGCGGCGGCCACCTGCGAAGAGGCGTGGCGGTGGCCCGTGACCGCCTGGGCCTGCCCCGCGCACGGCAGTGAGGTGAGCAGCCCGACCAGCAGCAGGATCCACAGCGCACCCACCGGGTGGCCCGTGAGTGCGGCCCTCCCCGGTCGGGGTGATCTGGGGGCCGACGCGGTCATGCGCACATTTAATCAGCCGAACGAGTGAACCGATGCCCCCGCTCCGGGGCCATTTTCGGCGGCCGACGGACCGGAACGTCCCGGAAACGCCCTGCTCGGGACGGTTCCGGTAAGCACGAATGGAACGGCGGCGGAACCGGGGGCGAACCCGGGGACCGACCCGGTGGCCGGGATCATCCGATCAGTGCGTGTCCGTGTCCGGTTGTCGCCGAAACCCGGACAGCGTCGTTGCACTTGGGGAGAATGACGTCGAGTCCGGCCCCGCCGGGGGCGGCGCGACCACGGACCGACCAGGAGCCGCCAGATGAGCAATCAGGGTGCACCCGCGAAGCAGCAGCAGCGGTCGGAGGACGGCTGGTGGGATGCGGTCTACCAAGGCCCGGCGGGCACCCTTCCCGACACCCCGGACGCCGTGTCGGGGGAGGGCAGTGTCGACGACTGGTTCGAGACGGCGGCCGGGTTGATCGGCCGGCAGCGGACGGGCGAGCCGGCGGTTCCGGCGGCGGACGCCCCGGTGGCGGAGGTGCCGGCAGCGCCGGAGCCGGCCGAGCCCCCGGCGGCCGAGGAGCCGGCCGAGGAGCCGGCCGAAGCGGCGCCGCTGTCGGAGGTGGCGCCGACGGGGGACGAGGGGCCGGCGCGGGACAGCATCGACGACTGGTTCGACACCGCGGCCGGGGTGATCGGCCAGCAGCCCGCAGCGGAGGAGACCCACAGGTTCCCGGCCCCGTCCTGGGCGGCCGACGCGCGGGCCGAGGAGCCGGCGGACGCTCCGGTACCGGCGGCGGAGCCCGAGGCCGTACCCGAGCCCGAGCCTGTTCTCCAGAAGCCGGAGCCGGTGCCGGTTGCCCAGAAGCCGGAGCCCGAGCCCGCGTCGGAGCCCGCCCCGGTCCTGACGAAGCCCGAACCCGAACCCGCCCCGGCCGTCCGGCCACCCGCCCCCGAGGCGGCTGCCCCCGCTCCCGCGCTCTCCGCGCCCCGCCCCACCCCCCGCTCGCCGCGCCCCGGCGCCGGGCCCGTCGTGCCGCACGTCGGTGAGCGCCCGCCCACGTACGGGCCGGAGCCGACCGCCGTCCCGGAGACGGCCCCCGGCACGCTGGCCGCCGTCGTGCCGGACACCGCGCTGGAGGGCGCCCAGTACGCCTCCGCCACGCTGCGCGCCGTCTCCGTCCGGGGCGACTCCGCCCGCCACCGGGGCGAGCCGCGCCGCGACACCCTGCTGGTCACCAGGTTCGGCGACGGCCCCGACGGACTGCTGCTCGCGGCCGTCGGCAGCTTCGACCGCTCCGCCACCGAGTCCGCGACCGCCCCGGGCGCCGAGCCCGGGACCGGCACCGCCACCGACGCCGCCCCGGAGGCCGTCGCCACGGCTACCGCCGAGGCCTGCCGCCAGCTCGCCGCCGCGATCGGCCGCAGCCGGTCCGGGCTCGCCGCCGACCTCCGGGACGGCGCCCGCGACCGGCTCCGGTACGGACTCCAGCGGCTGGCCACCAGCGCCGCCGCCCCGCTGCGCGCGCTCGCGCCCCGGGCGGAGGGCGACGACGCGCCGTCCCCCGCCTCGCTGCACTGTCTGCTGCTCTCGCTCGACCCGGCGGCCACCTACCGGGCGGCGTTCGGGGTCGGTCCCGGCGGGCTGTTCCTGCTGCGCTCGGGCCACTGGATCGACGCCTACGCGGCCCGTCTGCTGCACCACCCGGACGGCCAGCCGCCGCTGCCCGACGCCCCGGTGCCGGAGCCGCGCCCGTTCCGCTTCCGGATGGTCCCGGCCACCCCGGGTGACATCCTGCTGCTCTGCAGCCCGGGCCTGGCGCGTCCGATCGCCGACGAACCGGCCGTCGCCCACTTCCTCGCCGCCCACTGGACCCACCCCCACCCGCCGGGCACCGTGGACTTCCTCCGCCAGGTGCAGGTCCGCGCCAAGGGGTACGCCGACGACCGCACGGCGGCCGCGATCTGGACGGAGTGAGCGGCGCGAGCGGTCAGTTGGCCGCCCCCAGCAGGGCCCGGCAGGCCGAATCCGCCAGGTGCAGCGCCTTGGTGCGGCGCGCGCCGGGCAGCCCGAGGGCGAGCGGGACGGCGAGACCGTCCAGCAGGGCGCGGATCTGGAAGGCGCGCTCAACGGCCGGGCCGGGCCCGAAGTGGCCTGCGGCGGTGCCGTTCTCGATCAGGACGACCAGGTCCGCCTGCCACGGGGCCTCGATCTCCAGCTGCCCCTGCCGGAGTTCCTCGCTGGCGGGGGAGCGGCCCCACACCTCCACCCAGAGGATCCAGCGCGGGTCGCCCGGCCCCTCGGGCAGGTAGAGCCGGACGTACTCGCCGAGCCGCGCCCAGACGTCCGGTCCGGCGCCGGGCCGGATGCCGTCGGTCAGGGCGCCGTCGGTCAGGGCGCCGTCGGTCGGGACGCCGACGGTCAGGGCGGCGTGGCGGCGGGTGCCGAGCTGCTCCTCGCTCCAGCGCAGGGTCTCCAGCAGCAGCTGGTCCTTGCTGCCGAAGTAGTAGAGGAGGTGTCCGGCGCTCATCTGGAGCTGTCTGCCCAGGCCCGCCATGGTGAGTCTGGCGAGCCCGTGCTCGGCGATCGCCGCCCGCGCGGTGGCGAAGACCTCCTCGCGGGGGCGCGCCGGCCGGCGCGGGCGGGGCTCCGTCATCTGCTCGTCTCCTCTGTGCCGTGCCGTGCCTGCGTCGTGCCTGTGTTGTGGGGGCATGCCGTGCGGGCCCTGTCCGGCAGGATCGGCCGGACAGGGCCCAGTCGGGGCAGTCGGGTCAGACGGCCTTCGGCTGCTGCTGCGTGATGCAGTGGATGCCGCCGCCGTTGGCGAAGATCTCGCGGGCGTCGACCAGTTCGACCGTGCGGCCGGGATAGGCCCGGCCCAGGACGGCGGCGGCCTCCTGGTCACGGGGGTCGTCGAAGCCGCAGAGGATCACGGCGCCGTTGGCCACGTAGTGGTTGATGTAGGAGTAGTCGACCGGCTCGCCCTCCTCGTCCAGCAGGACGGTGGGGGCGGGCAGTTCGACGACCTCCAGCGGCCGGCCCTGGGCGTCGGTGGCGGCGCGCAGGACCGCCACCAGCTCCTGGCAGACCTCGTGGTCGGGGTGGGACGGGTCCGGCTGGACGTGCGCGACCACGACGCCGGGGCGGACGAAGGAGGCGACGATGTCGATGTGGCCCCGGGTGCCGAACTCGTCGTAGTCGCGGGTGAGTCCGCGCGGCAGCCAGATCGCCTTGGTGGTGCCGAGGAAGGCGTGCAGCTCGGCCTCGACCTCCTCCTTGGTCCAGTCGGCGTTGCGGCCCTCGCCGAGCTGGACGGTCTCGGTGACGAGCACGGTGCCCTCGCCGTCGACGTGGATGCCGCCGCCCTCGTTGATCAGCCGGGAGGCGAACCGCTGAACACCCGTCAGTTCGCCGATGTGCTCGGCGATGTGCTGGTCGTTGTCCCAGCGGGCCCAGGACTGCGCGCCCCAGCCGTTGAAGATCCAGTCGGTGGCGGCGACCGAGCCCTTGTCGTCGATCAGGAAGGACGGGCCGATGTCGCGCATCCAGGCGTCGTCCAGCGGGCGCTCGACGATCTCGACCTCGGGGGCGACGTACTTGCGCGCCTCCTCGGTCTCACCGGTGTTGACGACCAGGGTCACCGGCTCGTACCGGACGATGGTGTTGGCCACCCGGGCCCAGGCCTCGCGGCCGGCGTGCAGGTGCTCCGGGCTGTCGAAGGTCGGGTTGGCGGTCGGGAACGCCATCCAGGTGCGGTCGTGCGGGTGCCACTCGGCGGGCATCCGGTAGCCGAGCGAGGCGGGGGTCGGGGTCATCGTCAAGTCCTAAGGCGGGTGAGGGCGTTCAGAGGAAGTACAGGCGGCTGAGCGAGACGCTGTCGGCGGGCTCGGAGCGCAGCGGGGAGCCGTCGAGGGAGACCAGCCCGGTCTCGGTGACCTGGACGTCGCCGATCCGGGCGTTGCGCACCATGTCGCGCGGGCCGATGCCACGGGTGTTCCGGACGCCGACCCGGCGCCGTCGGGTGGGCATGCCGTCGGCCGGGCGGTCCAGGTACGCGCCGTCGGCGGCGGCCTGGGCGACGAAGGCGACGGAGAGGTCGGCGGCGGTCGCGCCGTGGGCGCCGAACTGGGGGCCGAGGACGAGGGGTTCGCAGCGGTCGGTGGAGGCGTTGGGGTCGCCGACCACGCCGTAGGCGGGGAAGCCGGCCTTCAGGACGAGCTGCGGCTTGGCACCGAAGTGGTCGGGGCGCCAGAGCACGATGTCGGCGAGCTTGCCGATCTCGATGGAGCCGACCTCGTGGGCCAGGCCGTGGGCGATCGCCGGGTTGATGGTGAGCTTCGCGATGTAGCGGAGCACGCGCTCGTTGTCGTCGCCGCCGTCGGTGGTGCCGTAGGAGCCGGTGCCGTCGAGCGGGCCGAGCTCGGCCTTCATCTTGCCGGCCATGGCGAAGGTGCGGCGGACGGTCTCGCCGGCGCGGCCCATGCCCTGGGCGTCGGAGGAGGTGATGCCGATGACGCCGAGGTCGTGGAGGACGTCCTCGGCGCCCATCGTGCCGGCGCGGATCCGGTCGCGGGCCATCGCGGCGTCACCGGGGAGGTCGACCTTGAGGTCGTGGGCGGAGACGATCATGCCGAAGTGCTCGCCGAGGGCGTCACGGCCGAACGGCAGGGTGGGGTTGGTGGAGGAGCCGATGACGTTCTCCACACCGGCCATCTTCAGCACGTTGGGGACGTGTCCGCCGCCGCAGCCCTCGATGTGGAAGGCGTGGATGGTCCGGCCCTCCAGCACCTTCAGTGTGTCCTCGACGGAGAGGCACTCGTTGAGGCCGTCGGTGTGCAGGGCGACCTGGACGTCGTACTCCTCGGCGACCCGCAGCGCGGTGTCCAGCGCGCGGGTGTGGGCGCCCATGTCCTCGTGGACCTTGAAGCCGGAGGCGCCGCCCTCGGCCAGCGCCTCGACCAGCGGCGCCGCGTCGGAGGACGAGCCCCGGCCCAGGAAGCCGATGTTGACCGGCCAGGCGTCGAAGGCGTTGAACGCGTGCCGCAGCGCCCAGGGCGAGTTGACGCCGACGCCCCAGACCGGGCCGAACTCCTGGCCGATGATCGTGGTCACGCCGGAGGCCAGCGAGGCCTCCATGATCCGCGGCGAGAGCAGGTGGACATGGGTGTCGACGGCGCCGGCGGTGGCGATCAGGCCCTCGCCGGAGACGATCGTGGTCCCGGTGCCGACGACGACGTCGACGCCGTCCAGGGTGTCGGGGTTGCCGGCCCGGCCGATGGAGGCGATCCGGCCGTCGATCAGGCCGATGGAGGTCTTGCGGATGCCCTGGACGGCGTCGATGACCAGGACGTTGCTGATCACGACGTCGCAGGTGTCGCGGACGGCGGCGGCCTTGAGGTGCAGGCCGTCGCGGGCGGTCTTGCCGAAGCCGGCCAGGAACTCCTCACCCGGCGCCTGCGAGTCCGACTCCACCCGGACGATCAGTCCGGAGTCCCCGAGCCGGACCCGGTCCCCGGCCCGCGGGCCGTGCACCGAGATGTAGTCGTGGGGGGTGATGGCACTCATGCTCCGGCCTCGCTTCGCTCGTCGGCCCGCGTCCCCGCGGCGGCCGTGTCCATCTGTCGGCTCCGTCCGCTCACGACTGCACCTCGGCGTCGTCGAAGCCGGTCAGGTAGCCGGTGGCGCGCGCCTTCGCCAGGGCGGCCTCCTTCGCGCCGGGCGCGTCCAGCGGGCCGTCGACCAGGCCGGCGAAGCCGATCGCGACCCGCTCGCCGGCGATCGGGACGAGGCCGACCTCCACGGTGGCACCCGGGTCGAAGCGGACCGAGGAGCCGGCCGGTACCGCCAGATGGGTGCCGTAGGCGGCGGCGCGGTCGAAGGCCAGGCGCGGGTTGGACTCGAAGAAGTGGAAGTGCGAGGTGACCGAGATCGGCACCGCGGAGGTGTTGTGGACGGGCAGCAGCACCGTCTCCTCGACCGGGTCGTAGCCCGCGCCGTCACCGAGCAGCGTGCCGCCGGGGGCCTCGTGGTCGAGCGATCCCGCGCCCTTGAACGGGTCGTTGACCACGGCCAGCCGGGTGCCGTCCTCGAAGACCGCCTCGACCTGGACCACGGTGACCACGTCCGCCACACCGGGCAGCACGTCCTCGGCGCCGAGCACGGAGCGCCCGGCCTCGATCGCCTCGGCGAGGCGCCGGCCGTCCCGGGCGGCCTCGCAGACGGTGTCCGCGATCAGGGCGTGCGCCTCCGGGATGTTGAGGCGTACGCCCCGGGCGCGGCGGGCGCGGGCCAGCTCGGCTGCTGTGAAGATCAGCAGCCGGTCCCGCTCGGTGGGGGTCAGTCGCACGGTTCCTCGCTCGCGGTCGCCGGGGGAATGACGTTAGAACGGCGTTCAAACATCTCGGGTCATTGAACCCGGACCCGGCCGCCCTGTCCAGCGTTGCCCGTCCCCGGACGTTCGGCTCGCCGGGCACCGCCATCGGGTCCGCGGCGGGCCGGGGGCGGCGTACGCGGGCGCGGCGGGCCGCGGCCCGGCTTCGAAAATGGCTTGTACGCATCGCAAACCTGTCCGGCCCGGGCAGTTGGATCACGCCGGCCACCCCGTGCCCCTTTCACCCCAGGTGATCGGACGCACACTGTTGAAAGCGCCGCAGGCTGGGCATGAGGATGAGTGGTCAGAACGAGGGGGCCACCCGGTCGGCAGGGGATCCGGCAGCGGGAGCCCGGATTGAGGGCGGGGGCATGTGTTGATGGACGGTCAGTCGCGATTCCCGCGGCAGCGGACGAGTTCGGGGGACGCATTTCGGCCGAGGCCCCAGGGGGGCGGGCCCGGGGCGTCCGGCCTGCCGGGCACCACCGGGCGGGCGGGCCCGGCACTGCCGAGTGCTCCGGCACCCGGCTGCGCGCTGCACCGCCGGCTGCATCTGACGCTGGAGGCGGCCGACCTGGTCGCGGTCGGGGCGGTGCGCAGCCGGCTGAGGTCCGCGCTGCGGATCTGGGGGGTGCCCGAGCTGGCCGACACGGCCGAGCTGCTCTCCTCCGAGCTGGTCACCAACGCGCTCCTGCACACCGGCCAGGGCGCGGCGTTCGACGCGGCGCTCGGCGCCGACCTGCGGCTGCGGATCGAGGTCCAGGACGGCACCACCCGGCTGCCCCGCCGCCGCGACCCGGAGGGCGAGTACGCCACCTCGGGGCGCGGGCTGCTGCTGGTCGAGGCGCTGGCCGACTCCTGGGGGGTGCAGCTGCGCGGGGACGGCAAGGTCACCTGGTTCGAGCTGGCCTCGCCCTGACCGAGGCGGGCCCGGACGGGCGGGCGCCCCGGCGGCCGTGCCCGGCCCGGACCGGTGGGCCGGGGCCGGCCTTGGAAGATCAGGTCGTTCGCCGCCGAACGGCGCCCGTGACGGAAGGCCGGGCGGAAGATTTCCGGCCCGTTGCCATTGCCGCTCGGCCGAACATTGGACAGGATGGTGGGAATGTGTGCCCGCGTGCGGGAAGCAGCGGGGAGCCATCACCTCGACTGACCACCGTCCGTCGGCACCGTCCGATCCAGCACCACCCACCACACCGCCATGCGGCCCGCCCGGACGGTCGGCGCGGTCCACCACGGCAGCGGCAGGAGCAGCATGCCCACTGAGCCCGAGTCACCGGGGCCGGCGCTTCCTCCCGGCTCGTCCACGGCCGGGTCGGGGCGGGCGAGACCACCCGCCCAGGCGGCGCGCAGGCACGCGCTGCGGACGGCACCGGGGCTGGCGGCCGGGCGGCTGGCGCCGATGCTCTCCGGCGGCCTGCCGATCTCCTCCGGGGACTCCACGCCGGACTGGCTGGAGCCCGCGATGGCCGCCAACGGCATCGGCTCCTTCGACTGGGACATCCGCCGCGACGTCCTGGAGGGCGACCAGCGGGCCTGCGCCATCATCGGCCTGGACGCCGCGGACAAGAGCCGCTTCGACCGCACCTCCGCCTCCTTCCTGGCCCTGCTGCACCCCGAGGACGCCCCCGTGGTGCGCCGCCGGGTCGAGCGCGCGGTGGCCGAGCTGGGCCAGTGCGGCGCCTACTACCGCACGGTCGGGCCGAGCGGGGCGATGAAGGCGGTGCGCTTCCGCGGCCGGGTGCTCGCGGACGCCTTCGGCCGCGCCTCACGGATGGTCGGCTTCGTCTGGGACGCCACCGTCGAGCTGCACAAGCGCGACCGCGCCGACCGGCTGGCCCTGCTGCGCGAGGAGCGCTCACGGTTCATCAAGGAGGCCGCCCGCGCGCTCTCCGAGGCCGTCACCGTCCGCGACGTCGCCCGGGTCTTCACCGAGCTGCCGCTGCCCGGCCTGCCGCCGGACGGTCTGGTGCTGGCCGCCTTCGAGGCGGGCCGGGTCCGGGTGCTCGGCGCCTCCGGCTACCGGCCGGGGGAGATCTCCGGTTACGACCGCTCGGTGCTGCCCGTCGCCCACCCGGCGGCCGAGGCGCTGCGCAACCGCGCGCCGGTCTTCGTCACCGGCCGCGAGGAGTACCGCGAGCGCTACCCGGAGGTGTGGGAGTCGACCAGCCGGAGCGGCCGCGGCTCCTGGGCGTTCCTGCCGCTGGTGGCCAGCGGCCGGGCGATCGGCGTCTGCCTGGTCAGCTTCGACGACGACCGCCAGCTGGACGCCGACGAGCGCACCCTGCTCTCCACCCTGGGCGGCCTGGTCGCCCAGTCGCTGGCCCGGGCCCGGCTGCACGACGCCGAGCACGAGCTGGCGGCCGGCCTGCAACGGGTGATGCTGCCGCGCAGCGTGCCGTCGGTGCCCGGCGTCACCACCGCCGTCCGCTATCTGGCCGCCGGTTCGGGGCTCCAGATCGGCGGTGACTGGTACGACGTGGTCCCGCTGCCCGGCGGGCACGTCGGCCTGGTGATCGGCGACGTCCAGGGGCACGACGTGCACGCCGCCGGGATCATGGGCCAGCTGCGGATCGCCCTGCGGGCGTACGCCGCGGAGGGCCACCCGCCGGCCGCCGTGATGGCCCGCGCCTCGCGCTTCCTCGCCGACCTGGACACCGACCACTTCGCCACCTGCACCTACGCCGAGGTGAACGTCGACTACGGCGTGGTCTACGCCGTCCGGGCCGGCCACCTCGACCCGGTGGTCCGCCGGGCCGACGGCACCGCCGCCGTCCAGCCGGTCGCGGGCGGTCTGCCGCTGGGCATCGCCTCGGACGAGGAGTACCGCGTCACCCGGTTCAGCCTGGACCCGGGCGAGACGGTGCTGCTCTGCACCGACGGCCTGGTCGAGGCGCGCGGCATGGATCTCGACGACGGCATCGCCCGGCTCACCCGGGCGCTCGCCGGCCCGGTCGCGGCCGGGGAGGAGAGCGCCCGTGACCCGCTGGAGGACCTCGCGGACCGGATCGCCTCCCAGGCCGCCGACTCCAGCGAGCGCGAGG
This sequence comes from Kitasatospora sp. NPDC088351, assembly GCF_040685575.1. Lineage (NCBI taxonomy): Bacteria > Bacillati > Actinomycetota > Actinomycetes > Kitasatosporales > Streptomycetaceae > Kitasatospora > Kitasatospora sp. NPDC088351. The sequence continues at coordinate 11,572 of NZ_JBFBIL010000096.1, forward strand.
ACGACATAGCGCTGCTGCTCCTGCGCTGGGACGGCCCGGCGGGCGGACTGGCCGCCCAGCAGCTCCGCCGCCGGATCGGGCAGGCCGACCTCGCCCGGATCTCCGAGGTGCGGGCCGAACTGTGCGACGCGCTGCGCCGCTGGGGTGTGGCCGAGCTGGTCGACACGGCCGAGCTGCTGGCGTCCGAGCTGGTCACCAACGCCATCCGGCACACCGACCGGGATGCCATGTTCACCGCCCGGCTCTACCGCGAGCCGACGGCCGACGGCGGCCGGGCCCGGCTCCGGGTCGAGGTGGAGGACGAGTCGGACCTCTGGCCGACCCGCCGGACACCGGGGGAGCAGGCGTCCTCCGGCCGCGGGTTGATGCTGGTCGAGGCGCTGGCGGACGGCTGGGGCGTGGAGCCGCGGGGCACCGGCAAGCGGATGTGGTTCGAGCTCACCGCGACGCCCGCGGCCTGAGGCCGGGGCCGGGGCCTGTCGGACAGGCCCCGGGCCGACCTCAGCCGAACTGCTGCTCCAGGTCCTTCAGCTTGCGCTCCAGCGAGTCCAGCCGGGGCAGTGCCACGGTGTCCTCCTCCACGGTGAGGTCGATGGTGCGCCGGTCAGGTCGGGCCGGCAGGCCCGGCTTGACCACGGTGCCCTCGGCGGCGGGCGCCGCGGCCGGCCCCGGTGGCTCGACGGCGGTCCGGTCGGTCGAGGGGCCGGCGGCTATGGCGGACTCCGAGCCGGACTCCAGCTGCCGGGCCGGTCCGCCGCGCTGGCGCCAGACGCTGTTGGTGCGGTTGATGGCCCTGATCTCGGCCCGCTCGCGGCGGCCGGCCAGCTTGCGGCGCTCGCGCTCGGCGCTCTTCTCCCGTTTGTCCTCGCGGACCTCGTCGACCGCCTCGTCCAGGCTCCGGACGCCCTCCAGCAGCATCAGCGACCAGGCAGCGTAGGTCTCGCGCGGGGCGCGCAGCCAGCGGACGATGCGGATCTGCGGCAGCGGGCGCGGGACGAGACCCTGCTCGCGCAGGGCGGCCCGGCGGGTCTGCTTGAGCGCGCGGTCGAACAGGACGGCCGCCGAGAGCGACATCCCCGCGAAGAACTGCGGGGCGCCGGCGTGGCCGAAGCCGCGCGGGGCGTGCACCCAGTTGAACCAGGCGGAGGCGCCGGCGAACAGCCAGACCAGCAGGCGCGAGCCGAGCGCGGCGTCACCGTGGCTGGCCTCGCGGACGGCGAGCACCGAGCAGAACATCGCCGCGCCGTCCAGGCCGAACGGCACCAGGTACTCCCAGCCCCCGGAGAGGTTGAGGTTCTGGATCCCGAAGCCGACCAGTCCGTGGAAGGAGAGCGCGGCGGCGACGGCGGCGCAGCAGAACAGCAGGGTGTACGAGGCGGCGCCGTAGAGCGATTCCTTGCGCCGGCGCCGTTCCTCGGACCGCTCCCAGGAATCCGGGCCGCTGGAGGTGGTGGGGCCGCCCCGGTTCCGGGCCAGGGCCACCAGGAGGGCGGTGACCAGCAGCACCGCGACGGCGGTGATGGCCCAACCGAGCGGTATGTCGGACATTTTCATCGCCTGGACCAGCCTCGCTTTCCTGCGTCGCTTTCCGCCGCCGTGACGGTGGGGACCATCATGACGGATAAGCGGCCGGAGAATGGCTGACTCGCCCTCAATGCGCTGGTGAGGGGGATTTCTGGGGCAAATTCAATATCATTGTCGCATTAATTTGGGGTGGTTATTTCCCGGAATTCCGGGCTTGGCGCACTCTGCCCCGATGCGTATTCGGTCATCCTTGCGTCAACCCCGTGCCACCCGGGGGCAGCCGCCGCACATGGCCTCGGGCCGGACGGTGTAGACGAGGCAGCAGCTCGCCCGGGTCCGGTCGGCGGTCCGGGCGTCCTGGGTGTCCTGGGCATTCGGGGCGTCAGGGCCGGGGCGCGCTCCGGAGGTGAAGCCCGCGCCGGGCGTGAAGGGCGCGGGGGCGCCGGTACCCGAGCGTCCCGCGCCCGGTGCGCACGCCGGGAGCTCCGGCGTGAGCAGCGCGGAGAGTTCGGCGCGGGCCCGCTCCTCCTCGCCGAGCAGCCGGCCGACGTACCAGAGGCCCTCCACCACCGCGTCCGTCGCCATCGCCCAGAGCGTGCGCGGGCCGCGCCGTACCTGCGGGCGGAAGGCGGCGAGCACCGGCGTCAGGAGGTCGGCCAGGGCCGCCCGGAGCCCGGCGGCCAGCGCGGGCCCGTCGGGTACCGTCCGGGCGCCGCGCAGGCCGGCGGCGGGGTCGTCGGGCAGGCAGAGGAAGGCCTCCGGGCGGACCGTCAGCTCGCCGGTGCCACGGCGCACCGAGACGTCCCCGGGGGTGAGCAGCGGCACCCGGCGCTCCAGGAACCACGGCAGGGTGGCGAGCACCGAAACCGGCCAGACGAAGCGGTGCAGACCGAAGCCGGCCGCCACGTCCGGGCGCAGCGGGCGGCCGTACCGGGCCAGGCCCTGCCGGGCGTCATGGGCGATCAGCTCGCGCAGCGCCTCCGGGCGGGCGAGCAGATCGGCGCCGGAGACCCAGCCGTCGCCGCTGCGCGGCGGGGCGCAGTACACCCGCAGGGCGGGGAGCAGTCCGGTGAGCCGGCCGTAGCTCGCGGCGCAGGGGGCGGGGGCGCCCGGGATGAGGGTGACGGCGTGCGCGGGGGTGGTGCGGGGGGCGTGCGGCGCGGGGCCGGGCCGGGTGCTGCTCGCGGTCATGGGGCGGGCCCTATCGGGTCGACCGGAGACCGCCCGGGACCGCCCGGCCCGCCCCGGACGGTGCGGACTCCGGCCGGGCCCGGCCGGGCGGGGCCTGGCGGAGCCCGGGAACGGCGAGGCGAGCCGGCCGGGGCACTGCTCACCCCGGCCAGGTTAGGCTCACCTTAGCTGATGGTTCCCCGGGCCTCCCGCCCGACGCGTCCGTCCGGGGGCGTGACCGGTGGGCGCACCGCGCTCAGCTGGCGCGCGAGCCACACCGGTACGCCCCCGAGCGCCTGGACCAGCCGGGCCGCCTCGGCCCGCAGCCGGACGGCCTCGTCCGGCTCGACGACCTCGGCCAGCGCGGCCAGCGCGGGCGCGACACCCACCGTGAAGCCGAGCTGTTCGCGCAGCCGCAGTGAGGCGTCGAACCCCTCCCGGGCCCGGTCGTGGTCCCCGGTGGCCAGCGCCAGCGCGGCCAGGTGCCGCCAGGTGTAGGAGCGCAGCAGCTCGTCCCCCCGCTCGCCCGCGCCCTCGTGCGCCCGGCGGTAGGCGATCCAGGCCGCCGTCGGGTCGCGCAGCAGGTTCTCGGCGACCAGCCCCCGGCGGAAGTCCAGCAGCGGCCGCCCGGGGGCGTCCGGCGGCAGCAGCGCGGAGGTGCGGCCGAGCGCCGCCTGCGCCTCGTCCAGCCGGTCCCGCGGGCCGAGCACGCTGGCCACGTACGCCAGGAAGCCGCGGGCGCAGGAGGCCGCCGCGCGCTGTTCGGTGGTGGCCACCACGGCCTCGGCCAGCCGCAGTGCCTGCTCCGCCTGGGGCCAGTGGGCCGCGGTGAACAGGCATTGTTCGATGAGGAGTTCGGCCCGGCCGAGCGCTGCCCCGGGGTCGCGCTCGGCGGCCGGGCGTAACAGCTCCGCGGCCTCCTGCCAGCACGCCCGGGACCGCAGCCGCCACACGGTGTCCCCCGGCTCCTGGGGCGCTGTCGGCCCCCGTCCGTCCTGGCCGCTCGGGCCCGATCCGTGCTCCGACAACGCCACCTCCTTGTGCGCGCCATCCAGCAGGACACAGGCCTCCCCCCGAGGCCCGCGTTGTGGCGGCAATTCAACACGGGGGTGAGCTTGTGCACCAGATCACGAGCGCAGGTTGTTGGCCGCCGCCGGATACCACCGCGTCATCGTCCTGTGCCGCGACGGCGTTCTCGGCGACCCGGACCGCGCGCCGTTCGACCGCATCATCGTCACC